>NZ_VIRJ01000043.1:0-60313 GCF_006874435.1 Microbispora sp. KK1-11
TCACCCTCATGGATCAAGCCAAGAAGAATGTGCTCAGTACCGATGTAGTTGTGGTTGAGCATCCGAGCCTCTTCCTGGGCCAGGACGACAACCCGCCGCGCACGGTCGGTGAACCTCTCGAACATCTCGTCGCTCCTCACAGAGCGGTCAGGCGAGCGCGGGAGATCCGGCCCGTCGTTCCGCATGGTAGCCCCGACCCAGCAAGCCGCTCCTTGGCAGAAGGGTTCCCCAAGCGCAGGGCGTTCATGCTCTATCCAACCCCCTGCTGGGGGTGACATGTTCCCGATACGCCGCAAGCGAACGAGGTTTTAAGGGAGCACAAACACAATCGCGCGGTTATGCGATCGTCAGGTCCTCCGACGACCGCCATAACCGCGCGATCAAGGCGTGAGTTAGGAAGTGCCCCACAGATCTTGCCGTAGCGGGGATCGTCCAGGCGGATGCATCGCAAGGCGGAGGAGGAGCCAATAGCGGAGCTATTGGCACCGGCTCCGGGCCCCGCGTGGATTCCCTGCCTGCGAGGAATCTTCGCGGGTAGGGCGACAACGCAGCGAGGCGCCGCCCGGGCGACCGCAGTAGGCAGAAGATCTAAGGGAGACGACCTAGTGCGCGTCCTCGTACGCTTGGACGATCGAGGCGGCAATGCGGCCGCGCTCGCTCACGGGGTGTCCGTGCGCCTTCGCCCAGGCACGGATCTCCGCGCTCTTCTCGCGCGTCATGGCTCGCTGGCCCCCACCGCCCGCACCACGACGGCGCCCACGGGCCTGCCCGCTGTCCGCGCGCCGCGCGCTGCTGACGAAAGGCGACAGGGCCTCGCGAAGCCGCTTCGCGTTGCCGTCGCTCAGGTCAATCTCATAAGACGTGCCGTCAATCGCGAAGGTGACCGTCTCATTGGCCTCGCCGCCATCGAGATCGTCGATGAGAATCACCTGCGTGTGCTTGGCCATCCGGCAATCCTTTCGCAGCCCATAGTTTGATTCGTCAGCCAAACATATACCCGGTTTCCCCTGGCTGACAATTCATGATTGCGGATTCTCAGGAACCTCTGAGTCCGGTGACTTCTCGCGTGGCTCCCGTGCCGTGCGGAGGCCCGCCGCGTCGGAACGTACCAACTTTACGATGCCGTAGACGACCGCGCCGGCGACGACCACGGAAGGTATCAAGGCGGACAATACCTCTGTCATTCTGCCTCGCTCGTGCCGGGGGTGTCATTAGGTGCACCCGAGGAAATTCCGAGGACGTGGCAAGGCTGCCGGCCTCTTGCCCGGCCGGGCGCCCTGATACGACCATAGCGCCGGGAGGGACCAGGCGCGCCTTCCGGGGTGCCCCTGGAGGGCTGGGGTAATCCTCGTCTCTCCAGCGGCCTTACCGGATGCACTCGAAATCGTACCCAGAATGCCGACCCCGCCGGTCACCGATCCTGGGCCGTCCCGCCGTTTCAGCCGCTTGCGCGCTTCCCCGGCGACGGCGGGCGGCGGGGCCGCATGCCCCTCGGGTTCCGCCGGGGGACGCCGTAGCCGCAGGTGAACGGCTTGCCGACCAGGACGAACAGGCACGGACGGACAAGTGTGAAGCGGCAAACACGCCCTACGGAAAAGGCCGGACCGGGGACGTACGGCCGTTGAAGAGCTCGGCTGAAACGAGGAGCCGTGTCACGACGGCCGGATCTTCACAAGGAGCCCGGCAGCCTTCTCGTACGGCGCGCACGCCTCGCGGGATATACGCGCAAGCAGATCGCCACCGCCCGGAAGCCTCGTAAAAAGAGAGGACCGGCCGGTTCCCTCAAGATCGACGGGCAGGTGGTCTGAAGATCGAAAAAAGGAGCGGGGGCACAATCACGTGGACGGCCCGGGCGGCCGTGGCGTCAGAGTTTCCCACGGCCAAACGATCCCCGCATTCCGCTGGACGTCGTCAGCGGCCGGGTAGAGGGGGTGGGCTTCCGGGACGCCATAAGGCCCTGTGCGGCTCCATACGGTCCCATAAGCGCCCCTGACGGTTCCTTAAGCCGCCCGTGGGCGGATATGACCCGGGGGACGGCGGGGCGGGTCTTAAGGATTGGCGCCGGGGGCGGTCTCGCGGTCATTGGGCACCTCTCGGGACGGTGAACCCAAGCATGGCATGCCCGGGAGGCCCCGCAAGGATTTTCCGTCACAGCCGGGTGAGCGGACGGTGCGGAGGAGCCATAGCGACCCATAGAAAAACGGGGCCGATGGTCCGTTCCATCGGCCCCGTCCGTCGTCGTTACTTGACCTTGACCACCACGGTGTTGGCGACCTTGTCATGCAGCGCCTGATGCAGCGGCTTGTCCCACAACAGCCACAGCACGTTCAGAAGAGAGCCGAGGCTCGCGAGGTAGCTGATAACGGGAATCCACTGCAGGAACTCGAAAACGTAGAGCACGCCGGCGCGCTTGAGCGCGGCGTCCTGGGGAAGCCCGCCCGCGTCGAGAGTGCCGCCGACCGGAACGACCTTGATGCCCATGACTTTCTTACCGAGCGTCTGCCCCTGCGCCCGCAGCATGAGGAATTCGTAGACGACCATGACGAGGCCGCCCAGGATCGACGTGAGCAGTGACGCCAGGAAGTAACCGCTTCCGGGGTTGTAAACCCCGCTCGTGATGTCGACGCTCGCGTTGGTGACGACGATCCCCGTGATCACGAGCGTGATGATCGCGAAGGGAATGCCGACGATCACGCCGTCGATGATGCGGGCGACGAGGCGCTGCCACCACTCCGCGAGCGGCGCCGGGGCGCCGGGCGGAATCGGCCCCGCGGCCCCGTACGGCTGGCCGTAGCCGGGCTGACCATAGCCCTGCTGGCCGTACTGCTGCTGCCCGTAACCGGGCTGCTGACCGTACCCCTGCGGGGAGCCGGACTGGGCGTACTGCTGCTGCCCGTACTGATCCTGGCCGTACTGCTGCTGGCCCTGCTGCTGACCGTAGCCCTGCTGGCCGTACTGCTGCTGCGGGTAACCGGGCTGCTGGCCGTAGCCCTGCTGGTGGCCCTGCTGGGCGCCGTAGCCCTGCTGCGGGCCGGTCTGGCCGTACCCCTGCTGGCCCTGCTGGGGGTAGCCCTGCTGCTGGCCGTAGTCCTGGGGGCCGGTCTGCTGCTGGCCGTAACCGCCCTGGGACGAGGGCTGGCCGTACTGCTGCTGACCCTGCTGGGCGCCGTAGCCCTGCTGGCCGTACTGCTGGTGGCCCTGCTGGGCGCCGTAGCCCTGCTGCGGGCCGGTCTGGCCATAGCCCTGCTGGCCCTGCTGGGGGTATCCCTGCTGCGGGCCGGTCTGGCCGTAACCCTGCTGGCCCTGCGGGGCGCCGTAGCCCTGCTGGCCGTACTGCTGCTGCCCGTAGCCCTGCTGCTGGGCGGCCTCCTGGCCGTATCCCTGCTGCTGCGGGGCCGGCTGCTGGCCGTACCCCTGCTGGCCGTACTGCTGCTGGCCCTGCTGGGCGCCGTAGCCCTGCTGCTGGCCGTAGCCGCCCTGCGCGGGGTCGTAGCCGGGCGGCTGCTGCGGGCCCGTGTGCTGTCCCGAGTGGCGGTAGCTGACGACCGTGACGTCGGGGTCGTAGTCCTGGGGCTGTCTGTCCGTGTTGTACCCGGGGTTCGATGACGGCGGTGGCGTTCCGTCCGACTCGTCCTGGGGGTACGGCGGCTGTCCGGTGCTCACCGTGTCACCTCGTTTCGAAGACGCATGCGCCGAACGTCTGTAGCACACGCTGATATTGCCAAAAGTAGCGACAGGTGTATCAACAGTCACCTTTGCAGCAGTCGACAACCACCGTCAAGATCGGCGATCAATGCCCATCAATGGTGATCAATGCGGTCGAGGTGCAGCAACATCCGGGTGTTCCCCAGCGTGTTCGGCTTGACGTGCTCCAGGTCGAGAAACTCGGCGACACCCTCGTCGTACGACGCGAGCAGTTCCGCGTACACCTCCTGGGAGACCGGGGTGCCCTGGATCGGCCTGAAGCCGTGCCTGGCGAAGAACTCCACCGCGAACGTGAGGCAGAAGACCCTCCGGACGCCGAGGTCCCTGGCGGTCTCGATGAGCGCGCCGACGATCCGATGGCCGACGCCCCCGCCGCGCGCCGCGGGGTCCACCGCGACGGTCCTGATCTCGGCCAGGTCCTCCCACAGCACGTGCAGCGCGCCGCAGCCGACGACCTGCCCGTCCGTCTCGGCCACCCAGAACTCCTGGACGTCCTCGTACAGCGTGACCGTGCTCTTCTTGAGCAGGCGGGGACCGACACCCGAGTACGCGTCGACGAGGCGCCGGATCGCGCGGACGTCCGGCGTCCTGGCCCGGCGCACCGTCACGGCCGTGGCACCCGATTCACTGGATGTCTGCGCGGCGACCTGCTCCATGACCGGCCAGCCTAGCCGGAGCGCGGTCGATCCCACGCGGTCGGCACGGATCGTCCCCATGGATAACGGTCATCCCCAAACGCCATACCCGACAGGAGATTTGACTGTCCGTAGCCGCCAGGATACGGACAGGTGCACGGCCGTAGCCCGAGGCGGACATCCAGGTTCGTCCCACTTTTCCCCGCAGCCCGACCGGCACCTCGAAACTCCCAAATCACTCCATACGCAGGTGAACGCGGACATATCACTACCGCGCCTGTGACCCGGCCGTGATCATTTGGTTGTCAAACGTAGACGGGTTTCGGAGTTCTGGTTGAGCAAGAACTCGCCGTGCACTATCGTCCAGCGACGATGCCGGTCATCGTGGAGCGCTCACGGCGACCGGGCGCCGAATCTTCGGAGCACCGAGTGCGAAGGGGAACCGGGGACCCAACTGCAGGATCAGGATCGGTTCGATCTCAGATCGTCAAGGGGTGAATCCACCAAGGTAGGGCTACTCCGGCCCGAACCCGTCAGCTAACCCGGTAGGCGCTCAGAAGTGCCCCGCCGTACGGCCCCGTCCCGACGACGGACCCGCCGCGGGGCACACGTGGGAGAGGAGCTCGGTTGCGCACGCGTGGAGGACGGCAGGCGGGCAGACACGCCCGCGGCCGACGGTCCGGATCCGGCACGGCCGGTCCGGGTGCCATCCGCCGCTTGGCGTTCGTCGGCGTCGCGATCGGCGCGATCACGTTCGGCGCCCCGGTGGTCCGCGCCACCGCCGACCCCAAGCCGAGCCTCAAGGAGCTCACGGCGCAGGTCGAGAGCCTCTACACCGAGATCGAGACCCTCAGCGAGCAGTACAACGGCGAGCGCGTACGCCTGAAGGCGGCCGAGCGGTCCGCCGACCTCGCCAAGAAGAACCTCGCCAAGAGCGAGGCCGAGCTCGAGGTCCGCCGGCAGAAGGCGAGCGCCCTCGCGCAGCACTCCTACATGACCAACGGGCTCGGCAGGGCGCTCGTGCTCATCGACAGCGACGCCGACCCCCGGCGATACCTGGACCAGGCCTCCACGACGTACGCGCTGGAGCTGCAGGAGAGCCAGGAGGTCGCCGAGGTCACCAAGGCCATGGACGCCGCCGCGCGGGCCAGGGAGAGCGCCTCCGCCCGGCAGGCCGAGGTCAAGAAGCTCCTCAGCGGCCTCGACTCGCGGCGCGACAAGATCACCAAGCTGATCAAGAAGACCGAGAGCAGCCTCTACCGGCAGGTCTCCCAGACGATCGGCAGCGAGACGCGCAGCAGGACGTCGTTCCCCATCATCGGCGACGGCAAGGCCGCCCAGGCGGCGCGCTGGGCCCTCAGGCAGCAGCTCAAGCCTTACGTGTGGGGCGCCGAGGGCCCCGGCTCCTTCGACTGCTCCGGCCTGGTCATGGCGGCCTACCAGTCCGTCGGCATCAGCCTGCCCCACTACACGGGAGACCAGTGGACGGCCGGCACGCACATCCCCCGTGACCAGCTCCGCCCCGGCGACCTGGTGTTCTTCTACTCCGACCTGCACCACGTCGGCATCTACATCGGCAATGGCTACATGATCCACGCGCCGCGCACGGGAGACGTCGTCCACATCGCGAAGATCGCCGGACGGCCGTTCGCGGGAGCGGTGCGGGTCGCGGACTGAGCCCCTCGACCCGCCGTCGAGGGACGCGGTCAGATGAGGCGGCGGCGTGCCGCCCAGGCGACGGCCTCGATCGCGGTCGCGACGCCGATGCGGTCGCAGATGCACCGCAGCCGGCGCCGCACGGTGCGCCCGCTGACGTCGAGACTGCGGCCCACCCTGTCGGCGGTTATGCCCTTGGCCAGCTCCGCGAGGAGAAGCAGATCCTCTTCGGTGAGACCGGCACGATCAAGGTCCGAGGCGAGACTGTCACCTCGGTAGACGACCTCGGGAATACCCATCGTCCGCCCTCCCCACGACGATGATTCGTCGGCCCACCCTTCAGGGAAGGTAAACGCCTCCCCTGAAGGTCGTCAAGGCTCGGAGTCTGAGCACCGGTCGTACGCCTCCCGGGCCGCCTCGACATCCTCCATGTGGATCTCGGCCCAGCGCTTGATCGCCTCCAGCAGCGGCATGAGGTCCTCGCCCAGGGGCGTGAGCCGATAGTCGACCCGGACCGGCACCGCGGGGGTGACCGTGCGGGAGACCAGGCCGTCGCGTTCCATCGTCCGCAGCGTCTGCGTGAGCATCTTCTGACTGACGCCGGCGATCGTCCTCGCCAGCTCGCTGTAGCGGAGCGGGCCGCGGGCGAGCGCGGTGAGCGCCAGGCTCACCCACTTGTCGCTGAGGGTGTCGAGCAGCTTCCGCGACGGGCAGGTCGCGACGTACGCGTTGTAGCGCTGACGCGCCTCCTCGCGCCGCTCGGCCGCCGTCTGAGTGGCCATCGTCTTCCCTTCTCGTCCCTTACGCACTTCCAGGTGCCTTCTTACCGGGAGAGAGTAGCTCTTCATACGCTCCTTGCCATACCGCAAGGAGGAACTGATGAGAGCACTGGTGGCGCGGGACGGCGTCGTACGGGTCGTCGACGTGGCGGAGCCGGAGCCGGGCGCGGGGCAGGTGCGGATCAGAGTCGAGGCGGCGGCGGTGAACCCCGTCGACCTGTTCACGGCCGCGGGCGTCCTCGCCGACAACAGGCTCATGCCGCACCAGGAGACGTACGCGCTCGGATGGGACGTGGCGGGCGTGGTCGATCGGACCGGTCCGGGAGTGACGGGCGTACGTCCGGGGGAGCGGGTCATCGGGCTGTCGGACCGGCTGACGGACCCGCTCAAGGCCCAGGCGGACCTGGTGGTGCTGGACGAGACGGCGGTCGCGCCCGCGCCCGGCGGGGTGGCCGTGCCCGAGGCGTCGACGCTGCCGCTGAACGCGCTCACGGCCGTCCAGGCGCTCGACCTCGCCGGGCTCGCCGAGGGTGAGACCCTGCTCGTCACGGGAGCGGCGGGCGGCCTCGGCGGCTACCTCGTGGAGCTGGCCGTGGCGCGGAGGCTCAGGGTCGCGGCGGTCGCCGCGTCCGGCGACGAGCCGCTGGTGCGGGGCTTCGGCGCGGAGTGGTTCGTGCCGAGGGGCGCCGACCTGGCCGCGGCCGTCAGGGCCGTCGTCCCCGGCGGCGTGCACGGCCTGGTGGACGCGGCGGTCGTCGGCCTGCCCGCGCTGGACGCCGTGCGCAACGGGGGCGCGTTCGTCGCCGTCGGCGCCGGACAGGCCCCCATCCCGCTGCGCGGCATCCGGGTCTCGACGGTGTTCGTCCGCGCCGACGCGGCCCAGCTCCGCGACGTCGCGAAGCTGGCCGAGGCGGGACGGCTGAGCATGCGGGTCGCCGGCACCTACTCACTGGAGCGGGCGGCCGAGGCGCACGAACGCCTGCGGAAGGGCGGCCTGCGCGGCCGGCTGGTCCTGCTGCCCTGAATCACCCGGCCTGAACACTCGGCCTGAATCACTCGGCCTGAATCACTCACCCCGGCGAACGGCCGCGGGCCGGACGGCCATGCCGTCCGGCCCGCTCACAGGGAATCAGCCGCCGGGATCAGGCGCGACCGAGCAGCTCGCGCACCCGGTCGCGGCCCACGGCCAGCAGCAGCGTGGGCAGCCGCGGGCCGGTGTCGCGGCCGACGAGCAGCCGGTAGAGCAGGGCGAAGAAGGCGCGCTGCGCGGCCTTCAGCTCCGGCGTGGCCGCCTTGGCGTCCATGTCGAGCCCGGCCTGCACCTTCGGCACGCCGTAGACGAGCGTGGTCAGCCCGTCGAGCGACCAGTGCTCGTCGAGGCCCTCCACCAGCAGGCGCAGCGACTCCCGGTCCTGCTCGGCGAGCGTGTCGAGCAGTTCCTTGTCGGGCGTCTCGCGCACCTGCGTGCGCTCCTCCGCGGGCACGTACGTGTTCACCCAGTGCTGGGCGCGGTCGAGCCGCGGCCGCAGCTCGTCCAGCCCGCCGATCTCCGGGTCGAACGCGCGCAGGATGCGCAGCGTCTGCTCCTCGTGCCCGGTGGCGATGTCCACGACCGAGGCGAGCGTCCGGTAGGGCAGCCGCCGCGGCGTCTCCGGCAGGACCCGGGAGGCCGTGCTCGACGCGCGGCGGTAGGCCGACTGGTCGGCCGGCAGCGCCGTGCCGTCCTGCACCTTCCTGGTCAGCGTGTCCCACTCGTCGTACATCCGCTGGATCTCCTGGTCGAAGGAGACCTTGAACGACTGGTTGGGACGGCGGCGGGCGTACAGCCAGCGCAGCAGCGCGGGCTCCATGATCGACAGAGCGTCGGCCGGAGTCGGCACGCCGCCCTTGGAGCTGCTCATCTTGGCCATGCCGCTGATGCCGACGAAGGCGTACATCGGCCCGATCGGCTGCGGGGCGTCGAACACCTCGCGGACGATCTGGCCGCCGACGACGAACGACGAGCCCGGCGAGCTGTGGTCCACGCCCGACGGCTCGAAGACCACGCCCTCGTAGGCCCAGCGCATCGGCCAGTCGACCTTCCACACCAGCTTGCCGCGGGTGTGCTCGGACAGCAGGACGGTCTCACTGTGGCCGCACACGCAGGTGTAGGACATCGCGGTGGTCTCGTCGTCGTACGACGTGACCGTGGTCAGGTCGCGGTCGCAGGCCGAGCAGTAGGGCTTGTAGGGGTAGTAGCCCCCGGCGCCGGAGCCGTCGTCCTCGTTCGCGGCCCCCGAGCCCTCCAGGGCGGCGGCCTCGTCGGCGTCCGTGACCTCCTTGGCCTTGGCCTTCTTGGTGCGGTACTGGTCGAGGATCGCGTCGATCCTCCGCCGCTCGCGCATGGCGAGCAGCACCTGCTCCCGGTAGGCCCCCGAGGTGTACATCTGCGTCTGGCTGATGCCGTGGAACTCCACGCCGAGCTCGTTGAGCGCGGCGATCATCGGCGCCTTGAAGTGCTCGGCCCAGTTCGGGTACTCGCTGCCGGGCGGGGCCGGGACGGTGGTCAGCGGCTTGCCGATGTGCTCGTTCCAGGCGGGGTCGATGCCCACCGGAACCTTCCGGAAGCGGTCGAAGTCGTCCCACGAGATGATGTGCACGCACTCGTAGCCGCGGCGCCTGATCTCGTCGGCCACCAGGTGCGGGGTCATGACCTCGCGCAGGTTGCCCAGGTGGATCGGGCCGGACGGGCTGAGGCCGGACGCGCAGACGACGGGTTTGCCCGGTGCGCGCCGTTCAGCCTCGGCGATGACCTCATCGGCGAAACGCGCCACCCAGTCGGCGTCCATCACGTCAGTCCTCTCTGAACGGGATCCTGCCTTCTATGGTCCCGTACGCGAGGGAGTCGTCAGGACGCGTTCCGGGCGTAGACCAGCCGCAGGCCGATCAGCGTGAGCCAGGGCTCGTGCACGTCGATCGTACGGGCCTCGCCGATGACGAGCGGCGCACCTGTGCCCGTGGCGACCACGGTGACGTCGTCGGGGTCGGAGGCCAGCTCGGCCGTCATGCGGTCCACGATGCCGTCGACCAGGCCCGCGAAGCCGTAGATGATGCCCGACTGGAGCGCCTCCACGGTGTTCTTGGCGATCACCGACCGCGGCCGGACCAGCTCCACCTTGTGGAGCTGGGCCCCGGCCGTGGCCAGCGCGTCCACCGAGATCTCCAGGCCGGGCGCGGTCACCGCGCCGACGTACTCGCCCCGGGCCGAGACGGCGTCGAACGAGGTGGCCGTGCCGAAGTCCACGATCACGCACGGCCCGCCGTACAGGGTGGTGGCGGCGAGCGCGTTCACGATGCGGTCGCTGCCGACCTCCTTCGGGTTGTCCATCCGGACCGGGACGCCGGTGCGGACGCCCGGCTCGACGACCACCGCCGTGACGTCGCCGTAGTAGCGCCGGGACATCTCCCGCATCTCGTTGAGCACCGACGGGACCGTGGAGCAGATCGCGATGCCGCTGATGTCGGCGTCCTTGAGCAGCGGCGACTGCCCGAGCAGACCCTGGAGCACCACCGCGATCTCGTCCGCCGTACGGCGGGGGTCGGTGGCGATCCGCCAGTGCTCGATCACCTCTTCACCCTCGAACAGGCCCAGCACCGTGTGGGTATTGCTGACGTCGATGGTGAGCAGCATTCCCTGATTATGCCTCACGAAGATCTAGACCAAGGTCGAGTGCCGGGGCCGAGTGCGTGAGCGCGCCGACGGCCAGGTAGTCGACCCCGGTCTCGGCGACGGCGCGGGCCGCGTCCAGGGTCAGCCCGCCGCTCGACTCCAGCCGCGCCCGCCCTGCCACCAGCCGTACGGCCTCGGCGAGCTGGTCCACGGTGAAGTTGTCGAGCAGGATCTCGTCGGCGCCCTCGGCCAGGACCGGCTCGATCTGGTCGATCCTGTCCACCTCGACCTCGATCGGCAGGCCGGGGAAGGCCTGCCGTACGGCGCGGAACGCCTCGGCGACGCCTCCGGCCGCGACGACGTGGTTGTCCTTGATCAGGGCGGCGTCGTGCAGGCCCATCCGGTGGTTGACCCCGCCGCCGGCCCGGACGGCGTACTTCTCCAGGGCGCGCAGCCCGGGCAGGGTCTTGCGGCTGTCGCGGATGCGGGCGCCGGTGCCCTCGACGGCGTCCACCCAGCGGCGGGTCTGGGTGGCGATGCCGGACAGGTGGGTGAGGAAGTTGAGCGCGGTGCGCTCCATCGTGAGCAGGTCCCTGGTCGCGCCCCGCACGGTCATCACCACGTCGCCGGGGCGCACGCGGTCGCCGTCGTCGGCGTGCCGCTCGACCTCCACCGGCCCGGCGGCCTGGCGGAAGACGGTCTCGGCCACGGCCAGGCCGGCGACCACGCCCTCCTTGCGGGCCACCACGTCGGCGACGGCCCGCTGGTCGGCGGGGATGGTGGCGACCGAGGTCACGTCCTGTCCCCCGGCCAGGTCCTCCTCCAGCGCGGCGCGGACGAGACCGAGCACGGCGTCCGGGTCGAGGCCGGTCTTCTCCAGCTCGGTCCGCAGTTCCTCGTGAGGCGTGTACGTCAAGGTCAGTCCCTCCGCCGTCAGGGCGATGTCGATGTGCGCCCGCCAGCGGGCGTCGTCGCGGTCGGGGTGGTCCTCCCGCCAGTGGGAGCCGCGGGTCTCCTCGCGCACGGCCGCCGCGGCGACCAGCGCGGAGGCCACCGTGAGGAGGTTGGTCGCCTCCCACGACTCGGTGCAGGGCTCGACCGCGACCGGCGTCCAGCGGGCGTCGGAGAGCGCGCGGGCGACCTGCGCGAGGCTCCGGTCGCTGCGCAGCACCCCGGCGCCCCGGCTCATGTGGCTCTGGATCCTCGCTCGCGTACGCGGGTCCACCAGGCCCTCGGGCCGGTCGTCGGCCGGGACGGGCTCGCGCGGCGTGAGTTCGCGGGCCACCAGATCGGCGGCGATGCGCTCGCCGTAGACGAGCCCTTCGAGCAGGGAGTTGGAGGCCAGCCGGTTGGCGCCGTGCACGCCCGTGCAGGCCACCTCTCCGCAGGCGTACAGGCCGGGCACGCTGGTCCTGCCGTACAGGTCGGTGCGCACGCCGCCGCTCGCGTAGTGGGCGGCGGGGGCGACGGGGATGGGCTCGGTGACGGGGTCGATGCCGTGCTCGCGGCAGACGGCGAGGATCGTGGGGAACCTGGAGCGCCACTTCTCCTCGCCGAAGTGGGTGGCGTCGAGGTAGACGTGGTCGGCGCCGGTCCGCGCCATCTGGCGCATGATCGCCTTGGCGACCACGTCACGGGGTGCGAGGTCGGCCAGCTCGTGCACGCCCTGCATGAAGCGCTCGCCGTTCGAGTCGATCAGCACCGCGCCCTCGCCGCGCACGGCCTCGGAGACGAGGGGCTGCTGGCCGGTCGAACCCTCCCCCAGCCACAGGACCGTGGGGTGGAACTGCACGAACTCGATGTCCCTGACCACCGCGCCGGCCCGCAGAGCGAGCGCCACGCCGTCTCCGGTGGACACCACGGGGTTGGTGGTGGCCGCGTAGACCTGGCCCATGCCGCCGCTGGCCAGCACCACGGCCCCGGCCCGTACGGCGCCGACGCCGTCACGGGCGCCCTCCCCCATCACGTGGAGCGTGACCCCGCAGGCGCGGCCCTCGGCGTCGAGGAGGAGGTCGAGGGCGAGGGCATGCTCGATGACCTCGATGCGGGGCTCGGCCAGCACCGCCTCTGCCAGGGCCCGCTGCACCTCGGCGCCGGTCGCGTCGCCGCCGGCGTGGACGATCCGGTTGCGGTGGTGGCCGCCCTCGCGGGTGAGCTGGAGCTCGCCGTCGGTGTCGCGGTCGAACTCGGCGCCGTGGCTCATGAGCCGCTTCAGCGCGTCGGGGCCCTCGGTGACCAGGACGCGCACGGCCTCCTCGTCGCACAGGCCGACCCCGGCGACGAGCGTGTCCCTCAGGTGCTCGTCGGGGGTGTCCTCGGGGTCGAGGACGGCGGCGATGCCGCCCTGGGCCCACCGGGTGGACCCGGCCGACAACACGTCCTTGGTGACCACGAGCACCCGCGCCCGGGGGTCGAGTTCGACGTGGCGCAGCGCCACGGTGAGGCCGGCGATGCCGGACCCGATCACGACCGCGTCGGCCTCGACGGTCCAGCCGGGTGCGGGGGCGGTGAGTCTGCGTGCGAGCGCCACCATGAGGGGATCCCCTTTCGTCATAATGACGATAACGCTCCCCCGGCGATGGTGCCGCCCCGGCCCCTCCTACAAGGGGCACGCCGCGGGGTCGGTGCACAACTGGGCGGCCAGAGTGGCGTAGGCCCATTCCTCCCACCGGTCCGGCGACCAGCCGCGGTCCTGGACGAAGAGCAGGTACAGCTGCGGGCTGAGCAGGCAGAACAGCAGATCCGCCGCCGTCGCGACGGAGACGTCGGGGCGGGCGCCGGGTTTGCCCGCCAGCGCCTGGGCCGCGGCGTGCTGCACGACGTAGCGCGGATCGGGGCCGTCGGGCCATTGCGCGGCGATCTGGGGGTCGGCGGCCCCGGCGGACTCGATCATCGGCATGATCGGGGCGACCCGGCGGAGGATCTCACTCGTGCCGCGCACGTGCGCGCGCAACTGGCCGGCCGCGGTGGGCTCGGCGCACGCGGCGCGGAACCATTCCCTGTCCATGATCGCCACCGGCTCGGTGTCGCCGGCGATGGACGTGTCGACCACGTCCTTGAACAGCGTGCGCTTGTTGCCGAAGACGAAGTAGACCGTCTGGACCGCCACGCCCGCCCGGTCGGCGACCTCCTGCAGGCTCGTCGCCCCGTAGCCCTGCCCGACGAACAGCTCCCGCGCCGCCTGAATGACCTTCTCCCGGGTGCGGCGTGAGCGCTCGGCCCGTTTGTCCGGCCGCTTGACGGTGTCCATGGCGTGAGTATATCTCTAGAGTTCGTCACTAGAGTTCAACTCTAAGAATCTGGAGCCGATCCATGGACAAGCCGAACACTGCGGACGCGGGCACCGAACGGGACGAGGAGGAGGCCGTACGCCGAGCGCTCGAGGAGTACTACCGGTCCGGCAAGCCGCCGTGGGACAGCGGCGTGACGCCGCCCGAGCTGGTCGCCCTGATAGAGGGGCGCGGAGAAGAGGACGGCGCGCTGCCGCCCGGCCGCGCCCTGGAACTCGGCTGCGGCACCGGAACCAACGCCGTCTATCTGGCCCGCCACGGCTGGGAGGTCGTGGCCGTCGACCTGGTCGACCGCGCGATCGAGCAGGCCCGGGAGAAGGCCGACGCGGCGGGGGTGGCCGTACGGCTGCTGCACGGAGACGCCACCAGGCTCGACGAGCTGGACGCGCCCGGCCCCTACGACCTGTTCTTCGACCTGAGCTGCTACTGCGGGGTTCCGCTGCACCGCCGCGACGCCTACGCCGCCGGGCTCACCCGCCGCGCCGCTCCCGGAGCACGGTTACTGATGTTCGGGTACGGCCCCGAGCCGCTCGGCAATCCGATCCCCGAGGTCACGTCGTGGGCGGCGGGCGTCACGGCCGACGAGCTGCGTGCCAGGTTCGCCGGCTGGGAGCTGGTCGACGTCACGCCCGGGACGAACCCGTTCCCCACCTTCTGGTTCACGCTGCGGGCCGGAGGAGCCTGAGCCGCTACAGCGTCAGCACGACGTTGTCGATGAGGCGGGTGGTGCCCACCTTCGCGGCCACCGCAAGGATCGCCTCGCCGCGGTGGTCCTCGCCGACCGGCGCGAACGTCGCCGGGTCGGCCAGGACCAGGTAGTCGAGCAGCAGCGGCGGGTCGAAGCGGGCGGCCTCCTCCAGCACGGCCCGCGCGGCGTCGAGGATCCCGGCAGGCCCGGCTGTCTGGGCCCGCGCCGCGCCGGCCCGCAGGGCCCGCGACAGCGCGAGCGCGGTACGGCGGTCGGCCGCGGACAGATACCTGTTGCGGCTCGACAGCGCGAGGCCGTCCGGCTCCCGCACGGTCGGGGCGCCGACGATCGACACCGGGACGTCGAGGTCGGCCACCATCCGCCGGATCAGCGCGAGCTGCTGGGCGTCCTTCTGCCCGAAGACCGCGACGTCCGGCCGCACCAGGTTGAACAGCTTGAGCACCACGGTCAGCACGCCGTCGAAGTGGCCGGGCCGGAAGGCGCCCTCGACCACCCCGCCCATGCCGCCGGCCGAGACCTCCACCTGGCGGTCCGGCAGGTACATGTCGTCGGCCGAGGGCGCGAAGACCACGCCCACGCCCTCCTCCTCGCACACCCGGAGGTCGGCGTCGAACGTACGGGGATAGCGGGAGAAGTCCTCGTTGGGGCCGAACTGCAGGGGGTTGACGAACACGCTCACCACCACGTGGTCGGCGTGCTCGCGCGCCAGCCGCATCAGCGACCGGTGGCCCTCGTGGAGCGCCCCCATCGTGGGGACCAGGGCGATCCTCCCGGGGCCGAGCACGTCCCTCGCCTTGTCGAGGGCGGCGCGGTCGGCGGCGACGGTCAGGTCCATATGTTCCCTCCCAGGGCGTCCAGAAGGCGTTCGGCCGCCTCCGGCTTGAGCAGGCCCGCCGCGAGCGCCCGGTCGGCGGTGAGCCTCGCGAGGGCGACGTACGCGTCCGCGGCCTCGGGGGCGGCCAGGATGAGCGCGTCGACGTGCTTGCGCACGGTGCCCGCGTCGCCGCGCACCACCGGCCCGGTGAGCCCGCTGATGCCGAGACGCAGCACGTTGTCGAGTGCCGCGCTCAGCAGGGGGCCGAGCATCCGGCCCGGATGCTCCACGCCGATCTTCGCGAGCAGTTCCTGCGACTCGGCGACGAGCGTCACCATGTGGTTCGCGGCACCGGCCAGGGCGGCGTGGTAGAGCGGCCGGTCCCGGTCGGCGATCCACACCGGCTCGCCGCCCATCTCGATCACCAGCGCCTCGGCCACCGGCCGCAGCAGGTCGGGCGCCGTGACGCCGAACGAGCAACCGTTGAGCCGGGTCAGGTCGTCGCTCCTGCCGGTGAACGTCATCACGGGGTGCAGCGCGAGCGGCAGCGCCCCCGCCTCGGCCGCGGGGTCGAGCACGCCCAGGCCGTACGCGCCGCTGGCGTGCACGAGCAGCTTGCCGCGCAGGTCGGCGCCGGTGGCGGCGAGGCCGGAGACGAGACCGGGCAGCACGTCGTCCGGCACGGTCAGCAGCACGAGCTCGGACCGGGCGATCACCTCGTCCGGCCTGCTGAGCGTCAGGCCGAGGCGGTCGGTGGCCCGCCGCGCCGACGCGTCGGACACGCCGCTTGCCGCCACCACCCGATGACCCGCGAGCATGAGCGCGGCTCCGAGCACGGAACCGACCCGTCCCGCGCCGAGCACTCCTACGGCGAGCCGCGCCGGGCGGTCACTTGTGTCCATGACGCCTCCCCTCGGTTCAGCGTAGCGGCGGCGCTCCCGCCGGCCCGGGCGTGGCCCAACGGTCCGATTTTGTCCCGTTTCTCACGGGCCTATGTTGAGCCATAAGTACGAAAGTGACTACTTTTCGTCACGGCCCCGGCGTGTCGGTAACCTAAAGCGCCGTGGAGGTCACCTGGCGGGAGGCCATGCGGCGGGCGCTCTACGGCGCGGAGGGCTTCTATCTGCGGGAGCGCCCCGACCGGCATTTCCGCACGTCGGTGCATGCCTCGCCGGTCTTCGCCGAGGCGGTGCTGCGCCTGCTCCTGCGGGTCGACGCCGCCCTCGGGCGGCCCGGCCCGGTCGATCTCGTGGACATGGGCAGCGGCAACGGCCTGCTGGCCGCCCGGGTGTCGGCCGCCGCGCCGCCGGACCTCGCGGAGCGGCTGCGGATCACCGCCGTCGACCTGTCCCCCCGGCCCGGCGATCTCGACCCGCGCGTCGCATGGGAGCCGGAGGCGCCGTACGGGATCAGCGGCCTGGTGATCGCCAACGAGTGGCTGGACAACGTGCCGCTCGACATCGCCGAGATGACGCCGGACGGCCCTCGCCTGGTGCTCGTGGACACCTCGACCGGCGAGGAACGGCTCGGGCCCGCTCCCGGCCCGGAGGACCTGGCCTGGCTTGAGCGCTGGTGGCCGCTGCGCGCACCGGGGGAACGCGCCGAGATCGGCCGCCCGCGCGACGAGGCGTGGGCCTCGTTGATCACGCGGCTGGCGCGCGGCACGGCGGTCGCCGTGGACTACGGCCATCTGGCCGGGCGACGACCCCCGCTCGGCACGGTCGCCGGATATCGCGACGGCTCGGTGGTGCCGCCGACGCCGGACGGGTCGTGCGACATCACCGCCCACGTCGCGCTGGACGCCTGCGCGGCGGCCGGCGAGCGGGCGGGCGCGGAGGCGACCACGCTCACCACGCAGCGGGAGGCGCTGCGGGACCTGGGGGTCACCGGCGCCCGCCCGCCGCTCTCACTGGCGTCCGCCGATCCCCTCGGGTACGTACGCGCGCTCGGCCGGGCCTCCCAGGAGGCGGAGCTGATCGACCCGGCCGGTCTCGGCGGCTTCGGCTGGCTCAGCCAGTCACGACATCGAGAGGAGAGATCTTGATCGCGAGAATCTGGCGCGCGAGCGCCACTCCGGAGGGCGCGGACGGCTACGAGCGGCATTTCACCGCGTCGGTCCTGCCCTCCCTGCGCGTCGTGGACGGGCACCGTGGCGCGTACCTGCTGCGGCGGGACGCCGCCGACGGGCGGGTGGAAATCCAGGTCATGACGCTGTGGGACTCGATGGACGCGATCCGCCGCTTCGCCGGGGACGACCCCGGCACGGCCGTCGTCGAGCCCGCGGCCCGGGCCGTCCTGCTCGGCTACGACACCACGGTCACCCACCACACCGTCACCCACCACACGGGCGGCGTGTCAGACGGTGACCTTCAGTGACTCCAGGCCGCGCATGATGTAGCTGGGCTTCCAGGCGGGCTCCTCGGCGAGCTCCAGCTTGGGCGCGAGCCGCAGCAGGGCGCCGAACGACTCCGCCATCTCGACCCGCGCGAGCGGCGCGCCGAGGCAGAAGTGGATGCCGGCGCCGAACGAGATGTGCGGGTTGTCCGCCCGGCCGATGTCGAGACGGTCGGGGTCGGCGAAGACCTCGGGGTCGCGGTTGGCCGAGCCGAACAGCAGCGCGATCTCCACGCCCCGGGGGATCGTCACCCCGCCGACCTCGATGTCCTCAAGCACCCACCGCTCGAACATCTGCGCCGGGGTGTCGTAGCGCAGCAGTTCCTCGACCGCCGTCGGCATCAGGCCGGGGTCGGCGCGCAGCCGCTCCAGCTCACCGGGGTTGCGGAAAAGCGCCCACCACCCGCTGCCGGTGGCGTTGACCGTGGCCTCGTGCCCGGCGTTGAGCAGCAGCACGCAGGTGCCGATCAGCTCGTCCTCGGTCAGCCGGTCGCCGTCGTCGACCACCTGGGCCAGCGCCGAGATCATGTCGTCGCCCGGCCGCTCCCTGCGTGCCCTGGCCAGCTCGCGCAGGTAGCCGGCGAACTCCGTCGCCGCGCGTACGGCCGTGTGCTGGACCTCCAGCGAGGGGCTCAGCTCATACATCCCGCAGATGTCGGCCGACCAGGGGCGCAGCAGGTGGCGGTCGGCCTCGGGCACGCCGAGCATCTCGGCGATCACGGTGACCGGCAGGGGCTCGGCCACCTCGGCCAGCAGGTCGCCGCCGCCGCGCTCGACCAGCCCCTCGGTCAGCTCGGTCGCGATCTTCCGTACGCGGGGGCGCAGCGACTCGACCATGCGCGGCGTGAACGCCTTGGACACCAGGCGGCGCAGTCGCGTGTGGACCGGCGGCTCGACGTCGAGCATCCCGGCCCGGATCACCCGCCAGAACGGTTCCTGGAACTCCGGCTCGGGCTCGCGGCCGAACGCCTCATGCGTCGCCACGTGCAGGTAGGACCGGCCGAGACGCCGGTCGCGCAGCAGCGCGTTCACATCCGCGTGGCGGGCGATCAGCCACTGCCCTGTCGGCTCGAAGAAGCTGACCGGATCGTTGTCGCGCAGGTCGCGGTAGGCGTCATAGGGGTACGCGATGAACTCGGCATTCCAGGGATCAAACTTCACAATGGACAACAATACGGATGAAAGGCCTCGCCTGGGAGTACGGGCGTGGGGGTCCGTCATGGCGTAGGTTGGGGCGATGCCGAAGCGCCGCGAACAGCATCGCAGGGAACCCCGCGAACTCGGCGAGTTGCCCTATGCCGATCACCTCGAACCGTTCGAGGGCCGGCTCGCTCGGGGCGGCGACTACGACACGGTCCTGTTCGACGGCCGGGAGTTCGAGGACGCCGAGGCGTCCAACTCCCGGTTCATGGAGTCGGCGTTCACCTCGGTGACGTTCGCCGGCGGCCGATATCGGCGCGCCCGGTTCTCCGACGTGTGGCTGAACGGCGTGCGCTGGGTGGGCGGCGACCTCACCGAGTCCGTCTGGGCGGATGCGGAGATCATCATGAGCGCCCCGGCCGGCACGGCGCTGCCCGGCGCCGAGATGAACCATGTGCTCTTCCATCGGTGCAAGCTCGACTCGGTCAACCTCCGCGCGGCCGACCTGCGGGAGGTCACGTTCGTCGAGTGCACGCTGCGCGACGTGGACTTCGCGGGCGCCACGCTGACCGGCGTCGCCTTCCCCGGCTCCACGCTGGAACGGGTGCGGTTCGACAAGGCGCGCATGTCCCGGGTCGACCTGCGCGGCGCCGTGTCGCTGGGCATCTCCGACGGCTACGACGCGCTGCGCGGCGCGACCATCAGCGGCGTCCAGCTGATGGAACTCGCGCCGATGTTCGCCCACATCCTGGGCGTGACGGTCGACAACGACTGACTTCGCATGGGTCGCCCGCACTTGCGGGCGGAGGGCGGTGTCGGGTTATAGTGCCGTCCAGGTCATGAGTGCCAGCGTCAAGCCCCGGCTTGCTGGCCGGCAACCCTCGCGCTCGCGGCGGGGTGCCCCGGGTGAGGACCGGGTCCGGCACGAGGTGTGCCGGGCAAGCGCGGGCTCCGACTTCCGATGCCATGGCCGGGGTCCCCAACCCCGAGGAGGCATGGCGTTGTCCGCACTCACCTTCGTCCAGCAGGCCGTCACCCGCATCTCCGAGCCCGTGCGCCTACCGGCTGTCGTGGGCGCCGGCCTGGAGGTGCCCGTCAGGGGCGGCAGGCTCGTGCCGTACGCGAACCTCGATTACGCGGCGAGCGCGCCCTGTCTCGAGCCGGTGAACGCCGCCGTCGCGGCGGCGCTGCCGGCCTACTCCAGCGTCCACCGGGGTGCGGGCTACGCCTCGCAGCTCACGACGGCCAGGTATGAGCAGGCCAGGCACACCGTGCGGGCCTTCGTCGGCGCCCGCCCCGGCGACGCGCTGATCTTCGTGCGCAACACGACCGACGCCACGAACCTGCTGGCCCGCAGCCTCCCCGAGGGCACCACCGTCGTCGTGTTCGAGACCGAGCACCACGCCTCGCTGCTGCCCTGGCCGAACGCCGTACGGCTCGCCCCGCCCGCCTTTCCCGGCGAGGCGATCAGGGCGGCCGACGAGGCGCTGGCCGCGGTCGAGGGCCCGGCCCTGCTCGTCGTGACCGCCGCCTCCAACGTGACGGGCGAGCTGTGGCCGATCGCCGGGCTGGCCCACATCGCCCACCGGCACGGCGCACGGATCGCCGTGGACGCCGCCCAGCTCGTCCCCCACCGCGAGCTCAACCTCGCCGCGCTCGACCTCGACTACGTGGCCTTCTCCGGGCACAAGCTCTACGCCCCGTTCGGCGCCGGGGTGCTCGTGGGCCGCCCCGACTGGCTCGCCGACGCCGATCCGTACCTGCGCGGCGGCGGAGCCGTACAGGCGGTGGGCGAGACCACCGAGTGGAGCGACGACCCCGAGACGCGGCACGAGGCGGGCACCCCAAACGTGCTCGGCGCGATCGCGCTCGCCGCCGCCTGCGACGCGCTGACCGCGACCGGCTGGACCGCGCTGGTGCGGGAGGAGGAGCGGCTGCTCGCCCGCCTGCGCGCCGGGCTCGCCACGATCCCCGGCGTACGCGAGCTGTCGCTGTGGGGCCAGGACCACCCGCGCGTCGGCATCGTGTCGTTCACCGTCGAGGGCCGTACGGCCCGCGAGGTCGCCGAGACGCTGTCGTCCGAATGGGGCATCGGCGTCAGGGACGGCAAGTTCTGCGCCCATCCGTTCGTCCGCCACCTCCTCGGCGGCGGGGAGGACGGCGGCTGCGCGGACGGCACGTTCAGCGCCGTACGCGCCTCGGTCGGCATCGGCACGACCACCGAACACGTCGACCGCCTCGTCGAGGCCCTACGCGAAATCGCCACCGCCTGAAGACGGAAGGTCAGCCTGGGGGTCTCGTCCAAGAGGTCCCCGATCAAGCGGCATCCGTCGACTTCTCGCTGACCGGCAAGCGCAGCGTCCGATCGCCGAAGTCGACGACCAGGTCCAAGCGGGCCCCGAGCGCCTCTACATAGCGAGCGATGACGTCGAGGGATGTGACCTCTCCATGCTCGATCTGTGAGACCCGGGCAACGCTCAGACCCATGACAGCCGCGACGTCCCTCTGGCCGAGCCCAAGTTGCTTTCGTGCCTCGGCGAGCTGATGACCGCGCGCCTCGGCAAGAAGCTTCCTGGCGCCCTGCTCGATCACGGAAGGGGAGACGCCGGCCTCGTGCACTTCCCGCTCGAGGTCGGCCCAATCCCCCGGCGCCCTCTTCGGCATGATCACTCCTCTTCGTCGCTGGTGTAGTCGAGGCCTACCAACGTCGGCCCTTCCTCCCGCAGAGCGGCGACGGCCTGAGCAACCTGGATCGCCGAGTCGAGATCCTCCTTGAGCAGCGTCCTGAACCAGGCGGCGTACTCATCTGTGACCTTCACCGTCCACCCAAGAGTGCCCTCCCGAAATCAAGGCTAGCCTTAAGTCGGACAGCAGGCTACTGCCGTCGGCATGGGACCGTGGTCGAGTTCGTCTGATGCCTTCGCCGTCTTCGCTCCCACGTGATGAGCGTGAAAGCATGGAGGGCATGACGACCGAGCAGGAGGGCGGGCGCACCGAACGCATCGTGGGGATCGGCGCGGGAGCCGACGCCGTGCAGGCGAGGGAGCTGGCCACCGAGGACATGATCCTCAACATCGGCCCGCAGCACCCCTCCACCCACGGCGTGCTGCGGCTGCGACTCGTCCTCGACGGCGAGCGCATCACGGCCGCCGAGCCGATCGTCGGCTACATGCACCGCGGCGCGGAGAAGCTGTTCGAGGTGCGCGACTACCGGCAGATCATCGTGCTCGCCAACCGGCACGACTGGCTGTCGGCGTTCGCCAACGAGCTGGGCGTGGTGCTCGCGGTCGAGCGCATGCTGGGCATGCAGCCCCCGCCCAGGGCGGTGTGGGCCAGGACGCTGCTGGCCGAGCTCAACCGCGTGCTCAGCCACCTGATGTTCCTCGGCAGCTATCCCCTGGAGCTCGGCGCGATCACGCCGGTCTTCTACGCCTTCCGCGAGCGGGAGACCCTGCAGCACGTCATGGAGGAGATCTCCGGCGGCCGCATGCACTACATGTTCAACCGGGTGGGCGGGCTGAAGGAGGAGCTGCCCCTGGGCTGGCTCGACCGCGTCACCGCCGCCGTCGCGGCCGTGCGGCGGCGGCTGCCCGACATCGAGGAGCTGATCGCCGGCAACGAGATCTTCCTGGCCCGCACCCGCGGCGTCGGCGTGCTCGACCGCGAGACGATCATGCAGTACGGCGTGAGCGGCCCCATCGCGCGGGCCTCGGGCGTCGACTTCGACCTGCGGCGCGACGAGCCCTACCTCGCGTACGGCGAGCTGCCGGTGAAGGTCGTGACCCGGTCGGCCGGGGACTGCCAGGCCCGGTTCCAGGTGCTGCTCGAACAGGTCAAGGTCTCCCTCGACCTGGCCGACGCCTGCGTCGAGCGCCTGCGGCACCTGCCGCCGGGACCGATCAACCAGCGGCTGCCGAAGGTGCTGAAGGCGCCCGAGGGCCACACGTACGCCTGGACGGAGAACCCGCTCGGCCTGAACGGCTACTACCTCGTGTCGCGGGGCGAGAAGACGCCGTGGCGGCTCAAGCTGCGCAGCGCCTCCTACAACAACATCCAGGTGCTGCGGGAGATGCTGCCGGGCAACCTGGTCGCCGACATGATCGCGATCCTCGGCTCGATGTTCTTCGTGGTCGGCGACATCGACAAGTAGGGGATCAGGTCTCGCCTGACGGTTTGCCGGGCACCCGGCAGCAGTGCTCGAGGAACAGCGCCGCGCAGATCAGGATCACGCAGGCCACGAACGACCCGCCTCCGACCAACGCGTCCTGGCGTGGCTTGTCCAGGTCGAGCAGTTCGAGCACGTGCACCACGAACCCGGCGAAGATGCCGCCGAACGCCGCCCCGACGTACGCCGTGGCCTTGGCCAGCGCCGCCAGGCGGGCGACGGCCAGCGGCTCGACGGGCTTGGTGTCCGGGCGGCGCAGAATCCTCGCCCGGGTCAGCCAGCCCGTGTACGCCTCGCCGACGGCCAGCAGCAGCGTGGTGGGGATCGCGGTCCACGGCAGGGTCGGCACCACGGAGTAGAACTGCCGCAGCAGCCCCCAGGTGAGCAGAGCGAACACGACCACGAGACCGACGAGAACGCCGGGATTGCTGGGCTTCACGCGGGGACTCCTCGTCGATCAGGCCGGGGGTTCGAGCACGAGGTCGGGCCGCAGCCGCACCCCGCTCTGGTCCGTGTCGGCCAGCAGGGCCGCCACCGACCCGCGCCCCGGCAGCACCGCCGCCGGATCGGCCTGCGCCCACGGGACCAGCACGAACGCCCGCTCGTGCGCCCGGGGGTGCGGGAGCGTGAGCTCGGGGTCGTCCGACATGAGACTCCCGACCGTGATGAGGTCGACGTCGAGCGTGCGCGGGCCCCACCGCTCCCTGCGCTCGCGGCCGAACGCGTTCTCGACGCTCTGCGCGCGGTCGAGCAGCGTGCGGGGGTCGAGCATGCTCTCGGCGATCACGACCGCGTTGAGGTAGGGGCCCTGCTCGGGGCCGCCGACCGGATCGGTCTCATAGACCGGCGACACCGCCACGAACGTGAGCCCGGGGGCGTCGAACAGCGAGTCGACGGCTCCCTGGAGGTTCTCGATGCGGCGGCCGAGGTTGCTGCCGAGCGCGATCACGACCCTCATGCGCGACCCCTTCTGATCGTCACCACCACGTCGCCGAACGGCAGCGGGATGGGCGCCGCCGGTTTGTGCACGCTGACCTCCGCCTCCTCGACCAGCTCGTGGGCCAGGCAGGCCGCCGCCAGCCGCTCGGCGAGGGTCTCGATGAGGTTGACCGGCTCGCCCTCAACGATGCGGACGAGCTCCGTCGCCAGTGCCCCGTAGTCCACGGTGAGCGTCAGGTCGTCGGCCGCCGCCGCCGGGGCGGTGTCGAACCACAGGGCCACGTCGATCACGAACTCCTGGCCCAGCTCACGCTCGGCGGGCAGGCAGCCGTGCCTGCCGCGGGCCCGCAGACCCGTCAACCGCACGGTGTCACGGCCGGTCGCCGCCCGCGCCGTCACTGCTCCTGATCCTCCTCGTCGTCGTCACTCTGGAGGACCGGCGAGCCGTGGTAGAGCCACAGCCGCCAGCCGGTCCCGGTCCGCACGTAGGTGCTGGAGGCGACGACCCGGCCGGCCGCGAAGCCCGGTTCGTCGGTGTCGGCGGCCGTGAGGATGTTCTCCGCGCAGGTGACCACGGCGACGTCCCCGATCACGGTCGTCTGCACGTCGGTCAGCACGAACTGGATGTACGGCGTGTTGGCCATGATGAGCGCCCAGGAGCGCAGCACCTCCGACCGGCCGGTCAGCATGGGCCAGCCGGGGTGGACGCACATGGCAGGACGTCCAGGGACGTCCTCTGTCCAGATCTCCGACATCTTGTCGAGGTCGCCGCTCTCGATGGCGTTGTAGAACGCCTGGTTGAGCTCCTCGATGTCCTTCATCGGCGTCCCTGTCGGCATCTCGTCACCGGCCCTCGTCAGCGTGTCGTACGGCTGCTGCCCTCCACGCGGCGGCCACTCGCACCGCGTCGGCGTTCGCCCGCACCCGGTGCACCCGCACGCACCACGCGCCGGCCCGCGCGGCGAGCGCGGTGACGGCGAGCGTGGCGTCGTCGCTGCCGTCGAACGGCCGGGGCTCACCGTCGGGCCCCGCCAGCAGGCGGCCGAGGAAGCGTTTCCGCGACGCTCCGATCAGCAACGGGCGGCCGAGGCGGTTGAGCTCGCCGATCCCGGCCAGCAGGGCCCAGTTGTGCTCGGCGTTCTTGGAGAATCCGAGGCCGGGGTCGAGCACGATCTGCTCCTCCCGCACGCCCTCGGCCAGCACGGAGTCGACCCGCTTGCGCAGCTCCTCCGCCACCTCGGTCACGACGTCGCTGTAGATGGCCCGGCTGTCCATGTCGCGGCTGTGCCCGCGCCAGTGCATCACGACGTACGGCACGCCGGTCGCGGCCACCACCCGCGGCATCGCCGGATCGGCCAGCCCGCCGCTCACGTCGTTGACGAGCTTCGCCCCTGCCGCGACGGCCGCCTCGGCCACCTCCGCGCGCATGGTGTCGACGCTGACCGTCACGCCCTCCTCGGTGAGCGTGCGGATCACCGGCTCGACGCGGCGCAGCTCCTCCTCCAGGGACACCCGCGCCGCGCCCGGACGGGTGGACTCGCCGCCCACGTCGACGATGTCGGCGCCCTCGGCCACCAGGTCGAGGCCGTGCCTGATCGCCACGTCGGCGTCGAACCACTGCCCCCCGTCGGAGAAGGAGTCGGGGGTCACGTTGACCACGCCCATGACCAAACAGCGCCCAGACTCGGGCATACCGGGCACACTCGCTGCGGTCATGGGGTCAAGACTAGTGCCCCGAGACTCGGTGCCTGTCAGGCAGGAGCGGCGTCCCAATCGGCCGTCGCCCGCGATCAGCCGCGCAGGATCAGCGACATGGCCTCGGCCCTGGTCGCCTCACTGGAACGGAAGTCACCCCGGACGGCCGATGTGATCGTCTTGGCGCCGGGCTTGCGCACACCGCGCATGGTCATGCACATGTGCTCGGCCTCGATCACCACGATCACCCCGCGCGGCTCCAGCACCTGCATCAGGCCGTCGGCGATCTGGGAGGTCATCCGCTCCTGGACCTGCGGCCTGCGGGCGTAGACGTCCACCAGCCTGGCCAGCTTGGACAGGCCGGTGATTCGTCCCTTGTCGTTCGGGGTGTAGCCGATGTGGGCCACGCCGTGGAACGGGAGCAGATGGTGCTCACAGGTGGACATCACCTCGATGTCCTTGACGAGCACCATCTCGTCGTGGTCCGCGTCGAACATGGTGGTCAGCGCGTCCTCGGGCCGCTGGCCCAGGCCGGCGAACTGCTCCGCGAACGCGCGGGCCACCCGGGCGGGAGTGTCCCGGAGCCCGTCGCGATCGGGGTCCTCCCCGATCGCGAACAGGATCTCCCGCACCGCTTTCTCGATCCGGCCGTGGTCGAAGCCGGGGGGCGGCCCCGCCATGGGTTCGGCCATGGTCAGGCCTCGTCCCGCTGCGCCGACTGGTCGTTGACCCACGGGGTGGAGCCGGTGCCGCCGGCGGGCAGCGCCGAGCCGTTGCCGTTGGCGCGCTCCTTGGGCGTGATGACCGGAGGACGGTCGGACGGCAGGCGCTTGCCGTAGCCGGCGTAGGAGGGACGCTTCTCCTTGGGCACGACGGGCGAGAAGATCTCGAGGACCTGCTCCCTGGAGAGCGTCTCCTTCTCCATCAGTTCGAGCACGAGGTTGTCGAGCACGTCGCGGTACTGGACGAGGATCTCCCACGCCTGGTCGTGCGCGCTCTCGATGTAGCGGCGGACCTCCTCGTCGATCGCCGAGGCGATCTGCTCGGAGTAGTCGCGCTCGTGGCCCATCTCACGGCCGAGGAAGACCTCGCCGTTGCCGCTGCCGAACTTGCGGGCGCCGAGCCGCTCGCTCATGCCGTACTCGGTGACCATGCGGCGGGCGATCGAGGTCGCCTTCTCGATGTCGTTGGACGCGCCGGTGGTGGGCTCGTGGAAGACGAGCTCCTCCGCGGTGCGGCCGCCGAGCAGCATGGCGAGCTGGTCCATCATCTCGGACCGGGTCGCGAGGAACTTGTCCTCCATCGGCAGCGTCATCGTGTAACCGAGGGCGCGGCCGCGGGACAGGATCGTGATCTTGTGGACCGGGTCGGAGTTGGGCAGCGCGTGGGCCACCAGGGCGTGACCGCCCTCGTGGTAGGCGATGATCTTCTTCTCCTGGTCCGACATGACCCGGGACTTGCGCTCGGGACCGGCCATCACGCGGTCGATCGGCTCCTCGAGCGTGTTCATCGTGATGAGCTTCTGGTCCTGCCGGGCGGTCAGCAGGGCCGCCTCGTTGATCACGTTCGCGAGGTCGGCGCCGGTGAAGCCGGGGGTCCTGCGGGCGATCACGTCGAGGTCGACGTCCTGCGCGAACGGCTTGCCGCGACCGTGGACGCGCAGGATGCCCTTGCGGCCCTCCAGGTCGGGCCGGTCGATGACGACCTGCCGGTCGAAGCGGCCCGGACGCAGCAGCGCGGGGTCGAGGATGTCGGGGCGGTTGGTCGCGGCGATGAGGATCACGCCGCCCTTGACGTCGAAGCCGTCCATCTCGACGAGGAGCTGGTTCAGGGTCTGCTCGCGCTCGTCGTGGCCGCCGCCGAGGCCCGCGCCGCGGTGCCGGCCGACGGCGTCGATCTCGTCGATGAAGATGATCGCCGGGGCGTTCGCCTTGGCCTGCTCGAACAGGTCGCGGACGCGGGAGGCGCCGACGCCGACGAACATCTCGACGAAGTCGGAACCGGAGATCGAGTAGAACGGCACGCCCGCCTCACCCGCGACGGCGCGGGCGAGCAGGGTCTTGCCTGTGCCGGGCGGACCGTACAGCAGCACGCCCTTGGGGATCTTGGCGCCGATGGCCTGGAACTTGGCCGGGGCCTGCAGGAACTCCTTGATCTCCTGGAGCTCCTCGATGGCCTCGTCGGCCCCCGCGACGTCGGCGAAGGTCGTCTTCGGGGTGTCCTTGGTGATCAGCTTCGCCCGCGACTTGCCGAAGTTCATGACCCGGGAGCCGCCGCCCTGCATCTGGTTCATGATGAACAGGAAGATCAGGACGATGATGATGATCGGCAGGAAGCTGACCAGCAGGCTGACGAGGAAGTTCTCCTTCGCCACGTCGACCGTCCAGCCCTGGGAGGGCTTGGCCTGCTCGAGCGCCTGCGTGAGCTGCACGCCCTGACCCTCGACCCACAGGGCCTGGATGCGGTCGGTCGACTTGCCCCCGACCTCGACGGGCCGGTTCAGCGTCAGTTCGACACGCTGGTCCTTGTCGACCACGGTCGCGCTCTTGACATTGCCCTGCTGTATCTGCTGGACGACCGTCGAGGTATCGGCGGTTGTGTAGTTGCCGCCGCCGCCGAACATCGTGGTGACGAGCAGGAGAAGCAATACGATGCCCAGGATCCACAGCAGTGGGCCACGTGTAAATCGCTTGAGATCCATCCGTTGCGGAACCCCGGCGGGCCCGTCCCTTCCTGACCAAGGCCTGCCCCGGGAAAACCCGGGGTCGCGGCATCCCTTACCGCTCCTTCTGGCTACCGCGGGGCGGCCGACCGGCCTCCCACGGATATCCGAAGGTACACCCGGCAGCCGCGTCGGGTAACTGCCCGAGCGGCTCCGGCTTTGCCTTTCCAACGTACGTCAGCCAGCCCCGTGTTCCCCGACCTGGAGCCCAATAACGCACGATTCGAGGGTCACTTCGCTAAGGGCTTACTCCCCTCCGTACACATGAGGCGCAAGAGTCCCGATGAACGGCAGGTTGCGATACCGCTCCGCGTAATCGAGCCCGTACCCGATGACGAACTCGTTGGGGATGTCAAAACCGACGTAACGGACGTCCAACTCGACCTTCACCGCGTCCGGCTTGCGCAGCAGCGTGCAGATCTCCACGGACGCCGGGTTGCGCGACTTCAGGTTGTTCATCAACCACGAGAGGGTCAGCCCGGAATCGATGATGTCCTCGACCACGAGCACATGCCGGCCGGCGATGTCGGTGTCGAGATCCTTCAGCACCCGCACGACGCCGGACGATATGGTCCCCGCGCCGTACGAGGAAACGGCCATCCAGTCCATCTGCACGGGCACGTGCAGCGCGCGGGCGAGGTCGGCCATGACCATGACCGCTCCCTTGAGCACGCCGACGATCAACAGTTCCCTGCCGGCGTAGTCGGCGTCGATCTGGCCCGCCAGTTCTCTGATCTTCTCCTGTAGCTCCTGCTCCGAGATGAGGACTCTGGAGAGATCCTTGCCCATGTCGGCTGCGTCCACCTGGGGTTTTCCTTACGCGAGCGAGAGATTGTCCACGGCGAAGACAAGGGTGCCACAGCGCCTCACCACCCCCACCCCCCCGGGTAGGTCCACTCCCTTCTGCCCGTGCCAGCCGGTCACCAGCCGCTCGACCGCCTCGATGTGCACCGCCGCGAGCGCGGCGGCGTGCGCCCCGGCCTCCACGGCCGCCCGCTGGATGACCCGCCGCCGCACCGCCCCCGGCACGTCCGCCAGCACGGACACGTCCAGCTCCCCGCCGGCGCCGCGCGACTTCGCGTGGACGGCCTCCGCCCACGCGTCCAGGGCGTCGGCGTCGTCCCGGCACAGCCGCGCCGTACGGGCCAGCGCCTCGGCGATCCCCGGTCCCAGCGCGGCCTCCAGCGCCGGGAGGGCGTCGCGCCGCACCCTGACCCTGGTGTACGCCGGATCGTCGTTGTGCGGGTCGTCCCAGGGCCGCAGGCCGAGGGCGTCACACGCCTGCCTGGTCCGCGTCCGGCCGAGCCCCAGCAGGGGCCGCCGGTAGATCCCCGAGACCTCCGCCATGCCGGACAGGGAGCGCGTGCCGCTGCCGCGGGCCAGGCGCAGCAGCACGGTCTCCGCCTGGTCGTCGCGCGTGTGGCCGAGCAGGACAGCGGCGGCGCCCAGCCGTCCCGCCGCGGCGGACAGCGCGGCGTAGCGGGCCTCCCGCGCCGCGGCCTCGGGCCCCCCGGCCGTGCCGACCGTGACGGTCAGCACCTCGGCCTGGTCGAAACCGAGCGTGGGCGCGAGCCGTACGACGTCGCGGGCCCGGCCGGCCGAGCCCTCCTGCAGGCCGTGGTCGACGGTGAGCAGCCCGGCGCGCAGGCCGAGGCGCGGGGCCGCGAAGCCGGTGGCCGCCGCCAGCGCCAGCGAGTCGGCGCCGCCGCTGCAGGCCACGAGGACGAGCGCGCCGGACGACTCCCGCGCCCTCCGAGGGGCTGCGAGGTCCGCGAGCGACAGCCGTACGGCGCGGCGGACGTCGGCGACGGCGGGATGCGGGCCCATACGGTCATTCTGGCCGCCCGCGGCGGACAGGCGGAAACGCGCGTCGGACGGGCCCGGGCGGGTGGGGAGAAATCAGGCGGAGGCCAGGACGCGGGACATCCAGGCGTGCGGGTCGGCGATCTCCCCGCGGTCGGGCAGCGTCTCCGGCGAGGTCCAGACCTTGTTGAACGACTCCATGCCGGCCTCGTCCACGACGGTGCGCACGAAGTGGGAGCCCTCGGCGTACTGCTTCATCTTCAGCTCGATGCCGAGCAGCCGGCGGACGAGCTGGTCGAAGCGCGAGCCGCCCTCGCGGCGGCGCTGGAACTTGGCGCGGATCTCGGCGACCGACGGCACGACGGACGGGCCCACCGCGTCCATGACGTAGTCGCCGTGCCCCTCCACCAGCGTCATCACGGCCGTCACACGGTCGAGCACGGCCTTCTGCTCGGGCGTCTGGATCGCCTCGATGAGGTTGCCCTCGCCGCCCCTGAAGGCGTCGGCCACGGCGTCGGAGGCGGCGCGCAGGCGCTCCAGCAGGGTCGCCAGGTCCATCTCGGACGCGAGGAGGAACTCGGTCATCTGGCCCCGGACGTACTCACGGAGCCAGGGGACGCCGGTGAACTGCACCCGGTGGGTCTCCTCGTGCAGGCACACCCACAGGCGGAAGTCGCGGGGATCGACGCCCAGCTCGCGCTCGGCGTGCACGATGTTGGGGGCCACCAGGGTCAGGCGGCCGGTCGGGGCGTTGCCCGAGGGGTCGGGCGGGAGGAACAGCTCGTACTGCCCGAGCACCCGGGAGGCGAGGAAGGCCAGCACCGCGCCGACCTCGAGCCCGGTGATGCGCGAGCCGACCGCGCCGACGACCGCGGGCATGTTCGACATCTTCTGCGTCAGGGGCTCGAGCACCACGCGGAAGCCGTCCACGTTGGCGCGGATCCACCCCGGACGGTCGACCACGGTCGCCGCCTCGGGCGTCGCCGAGTCGATGCGGGTGAAGTCCCGCACGTGCCCCTCGGCGTCCCTCGACAGGCGCCGCAGTTCGAGGACCGCCTGCCTGGCCTCCTCGCGGCTCACCTGAGGGCCGGGCCGCACAAGGCGCACCCCGGTCGCGACGGCCAGATCCCAGTCGATCACCTGCATACCCACCACCGTACGTTCTCCGACTTCTCGCCGCGCATGCAGGCGTGAGGGGATCACTAGCTCTGGGAGACGATCGTGGCCATCTTGTCGAGGGCGGTGATCGCCTCCGGCGGGTTGGCCACTTGGTCGGCCATGAACGCGAAGGTCAGCAACCGGCCCTCGGATGTGTACGAGATGCCCGCCAGGGTGTTCACCCCGTTCAAAGTGCCCGTCTTCGCGCGTACCAATCCGGCCCCAGCCTTCGAGTCGGACTTCTCGTATCGATTGTGGAGAGTCCCGGTGAAATGCGCGACCGGCAGGCCGCTGATCAGCGAGTGCAGCTCCGGATGGGCGGGGGACGCCGCCACGGCCAGGATGTGGGCGAGGGCCGTCGGCGTGATTCTGTTCTTGGTGGACAGCCCGCTGCCGTCGTGGACCTCCACCCCGCCGCCCACGCCGAGGCGGGTGAGCACGCGCCCGACCGCCGTGGGCACGCCCTGGAAGGTGTGCGGCAGGCCCTCCTTGATGGCGGACTGGCGGGCGAGCGCCTCGGCGAGGTCGTTGTCACTGTGGGTGAGCATCCGCTCGACGAGCGCGTAGATCGGGCCGGACTCCACCCGGGCCAGCTCCTGCGCGGTGGGCGCCGCCTTCGCCGAGTCGACGCCCTTGCCCACCGTGATGCCGTTCTTCCTGAGCAGCGTGGCGAACGCGTCGGCGGTGGCCTGCGCCGGATCCGGGTAGCGGGCGCCGTTGGCCGCCCGGCCCTCGTCCATCATGAGCGCGGCCACCGGGGCGACGCTGCCCTCCGGGATGTACGTGGGCTTCCAGCCCGGAGCCGTCCGCGGCCCGCTGAACAGGGAGCTGTCGTACGACAGGTCCACCGAGGTGAGCTTCGCCGCCTTGAGCGCCTTGGCCGTAGTCGAGGCGAGCCTGGCGAGCGACGCCGGCCGCGGGTAGATCTCCTCCTGCTCGGCGGCGCTCGTCCGCGGGCCGGCCAGGGTCGGGTCGCCGCCGCCGACCAGGACGATCGATTTGGCGGAGGCCCCCCGCACGACCCGGGTGGCCAGGCGGGCGTCCGGCCCCACCGTGGCCAGCACCGTCAGCGCGGTGACGAGCTTGGTGGTCGAGGCCGGGGTGATGGCGGTGCCCGAGCGGCCGTCGAAAATCGGCGTTCCCGTCGTGACGTCGAGCACGATCCCGGCCACGCTGCCACCGAGGGCGGGGTCACCCATCGCAGCGGTGAGCCGGGTGGTCAAAGTACCCTTGGCGGGGAGAGCCCCGTCCCCCACCGCGGCCAGAACCGGACCCGCGGTCACCAGGGGGATCGGGGTCGGCTTCGGGGACGCGACCGGAGCCGGGGTCCTGTCGGCGTCATGGGTGATCAGATAAGTGCCCGCGAGGACGACGAAGATCTGCAGCAGGGCGAGGGTGGCCACCACCATCCAGCGCTCACGTCGCACCACTACGCCCTCATTTCGCGCCGACCTTGACCACGCCTACGAGACATTAACGCCAGCCCGGGAGACCGGGGACTCATGCGGAGGAACGAGTGGAGTTCGACGTTGTCGTTGAGATCCCCAAGGGACAACGGAACAAGTACGAGGTTGACCACAAGACCGGCCGCATACGTCTGGACCGCCTGCTTTTCACGTCTACCCAGTACCCCGCCGACTACGGGTTCATCGAGAACACTCTCGGCGAGGACGGAGACCCGCTGGACGCGCTCGTCCTGCTCCAGGAGCCGACCTTTCCCGGTTGCCTGATCCGCTGCCGAGCCGTCGGGATGTTCCGGATGACCGACGAGAAGGGCGGCGACGACAAGGTCCTGTGCGTTCCGGCGACCGATCCGCGGATGGAGCACATCCGCGACATCCACCACGTCGCCGAGTTCGACCGGCTGGAGATCCAGCACTTCTTCGAGGTCTACAAGGACCTGGAGCCCGGTAAGTCGGTCGAGGGCGCCAACTGGGTCGGCCGTGTCGAGGCCGAGGCCGAGATCGTCGCCAGCATCGAGCGCTTCAAGGAGACCGAGCACCACGACGAGGAGCACTGAGTCAGGGGCCTAGCCGGGCCGGGTGGCGCCGACCAGATCGTGGCGCCAGATGGGCGAGATGCGCACCACGTCCCCCGTCTGGGGGGCGTGGACCATCATGCCGCGCCCGATGTAGATGCCCACATGATGGATGTCGCCGGGGTTCCGGCTCAATCGGCCGTAGAAGATGAGGTCGCCGGTCTGCAGTTCCTTGAGCGGGACATGCCGTCCCGACGTCCACTGCGTGCCGGTCCAGTGATCGAGTGACACCCCGGCCCGTTGCCAGGCCCGCATCGTCAGCCCGGAGCAGTCGAACCCCGACGGGCCCGCGGCGGCCCACACGTACGGCTTGCCGATCTGTTTGAGCGCCCACTGGGCGGCCATCTCACCGGGGCCCGACCCGAGCCGCCCGGTCCAGGCCGGCACCGCGAGGCTTCTGCGCGCGGGGAGCGCCGCCTGCCTGGCCTTGCTCCTCGCCTGTTTCAGCTCGTCGACGCGTTCACGGGCGGCCTCCAGCCGTTTGGAGATCTCCGCTTTCTCCTGCTCGATCCGTTTGGTCTGTTCGAGCTGTTCCTCGACGGCCCGCTGTGCCGCGTCCTTCGCCTGTCGCACCTCGTCGGCGCTGCGCGACTGGTCGGAGTAGGCACGGGCCGCCTGTTCTCGGAGGATCTCGAAGACCTGTTGCGCGTCTTTCAGCCGTTGCAGTGAAGCGGTCTGTTCGTCGCCGAGTTGCGTCAGCATGCTGGCTCTTCGCAGGAAACCGTGCACGTCGCCGATGCCGCCGAGCATGGCCGCGGCGGACGGCGACAGCCGCACCCCGCCGTACCCCTCGGCCACCCTCGCCGCCACCTCGCCGCGCAGCCGGGCGACCTGGTCGGACGCCTGGCGGACCCGCCGGGCCGACTGCTCGTAGGCGGCACGCGCCTGCTCAAGCTGGACGAGTTGCCCGTTGTACGACTCCACGAGCCGCTCGGCCTCGGTGTCCAGCGCCTCTCGGCGAGCCTGCGCGACCGCGAGGTCGGCCTCGGCCTTGCCCAGTTCCCGTGCGCGCTCCTGCACCTGCTGGCGTGCCTTGGCGACGTCCTTCGCGGACGGTTTCGGATCGGCTCCCGCCGGGGCTCCGAAGGTCAGGACGAGACTTGACCCGAGCCCGGCGACCAGCCCCGATGCTCTGAGGAGTGGCAATTCCTTCCCCTTCCCTGCTCCACTCCCCTCACTTCCCGGCGACTACTCTCCGTACACATCTAAGCTACGTCCAGTAATCAACCTATGTGGTAGGTCGTCCCGTTTACACAGGGAAAGCGCCTCCGGGCCCTCCGGAGCTTCCGGTCGCGGGGCCGCCGGGAGTGCCACGACGCTCCGTTCCGCGGTCGGAGCCGCCGTCCCGGATTCCACCGGGTACGCCCGGCAGCGAGCCGGAGCCGTCCCGGCCGGGGCGATCGGGACGGCCGGGGCGGCCGAGACCCGGACCGTCGCGGCGCGAGCCGTCCCGGCCGGGACCGCCAGGGCGGGCGTGCCGCGACTGACCGCCGCCTCCGGCGCTCTCTGCCCTCTCGCCGCCTCCGGCGCTCTCTGCCTTCTCGCCGCCTCCGGCGCTCTCTGCCTTCTCGCCGCCTCCGGCGCTCTCTGCCCTTCCGCCTGAGGTGTCCTGGATCCTTCCGCCGCCTCCGGCACCCTGTGCCCTTCCGCCGCCTCCGGCATCCTGTGCCGCGTGCCTGCCGCCGTGTCCGCCGCGCCCCGGCGGTAGGGCCGTAAGCCCGCCGTGGTCGCCCGAGGGCGTACGGGAGGGCGGGGGAGTCGGCGGGCACTCCCTGTGGGGACGGGGATGGTGCTGGTGGTCACGCCAGGGCGGACGGTGCCCCGGCCAGTGCGCCGGAGGCGGTCCGCCCCGGGGCGACCAGCCCGGGCCGTGTCCCCCAGGACCATGCCCACCGGAACCGGGCCAGCCGGAACCCGGCCCGCCGGAGCCGGAGCCGCCGGGGGCGGGCTCCTCGCCCGGCTCGGTGCCCGGAGTGTCCGGGGTGCCCGAAGTGCCGGCGGTGACGGTGGGTGAGGGCGTCGGGCCGGACGGCGAGGCGCCCGGCCCCTGCGAGGACGACGCCCCTGTGGGGCGCCCGGACGGCTTGCCGTGCGGCGTGGGACGGTGCGGCCGGTTGGCGGAGGGCGGCACGGGTGCGGGCAGCGGCGCCGGACGCGGCAGGGCGACCGGCCTCGCGGAAACCACGGGCACGACCGGCTCGGCCAGCTCCCGGGAGACCGGAGGCACGGGCGAGCGCCCGCCGGCCCCGTCGACCTCGTCCGGCGACCCTTCGGGAGAGGCGGTGCCGCCGGACGGGCCGGCCGAAGCCTCCGCCGTGGGGAGCCTGAGCGGGGCGATCGTGTCGGCGGCCCGCTCGCGCAGGTCCCCGGCGAACTGGGCGAACACGAGCGCGATCGTCGCCACCGCCGCCAGGGCGGCCACGGCGCCCGCCACCGCCTGCGCCAGCCTGCCCTCGCGGCGACCGGCCCTCGGGAAGCCCGCGGCGTTGAGCCCGCCGACACGCTTGGCGACATACCGCCGGTAGGGGACGAGCTCGGGGTCGATGAAGCTGCTGAGCACCCGCACCCGCAGCGTCTCCGGCAGGGCGATCTGAGGGAGCAGGCCGAACACCTTGGCCGGGGAGATCTGCCTGACGCGCTGGCGCGCGCAGATCTCGCACCGCGCGAGGTGCCGGGTGAGCTGGGCCCGCGCCTGCGGGGTGAGCTCACCCGTGAACCCCTCGAGGATGGCGGACGCCCGCGCGCAGTCGTGGGTGGCACGCCTCGCCAGGATCTCGATGGTCACCGTCTCACGCAGCCGTTCCGTGGCCGCGTCGAGGAGCGCCTCGGCGTACCGCTCGCCCGCGCCGAGCACCCCGGCCAGGTCCTGGCCGATCATCCCGTGCCGGGCCGCCAGTTCGAGCACCTCCCGGTCCTCGACCGACAGCGCCCCCACCGCGCTGCTCGCGACGAGGCGCAGGTCGGCCTCGGCGCCTTCGGCCGTGACGCCGGGGAAGGGCACGGTCGCGACGGGGACCGGCCCCGTCTCCGGCCCGTCCTCCTCTTCCGGCGTGCGGCGGCGCATGCACTCGCCACGGGCCAGGGCGTACAGCCAGGGACGGAACCTGTCCGGGTCGGCCAGCGAGCCGACGAGGGCCTCCGCGGCGATCAGCGTGTCGCGCAGCGCGACCTGGGCGGCGTCGGGCCCGGCCAGCAACGTGCGGCAGTATCGGTAGAGATTGCCCGCATATGTGTCATAAAGGGCGGCCAGCGCTCCCGGATCCCGGGCCCGCAATGCCTCGACCAGGACGCCATCATTCATATAACTGAGAGTAAATGCTCAGTAACTCCCCGCTCCACCCATTCAGGTGAAGTCACGTACCTACATCGTCGGTTTTTACCTCCACCATCCCGTTAATTTGCCGGAATTCGCCACATTATCTGGCGACTAATCGCGAAAAATCCGGCCCAGCGGACGCCGTGCGAGACGCCGTACGGACGCCTGTCACTCCTTTACGGCCATCCCCACCTCGGCGCAGCCCCGGGTGAGCGCGTCGAGGCCGAAGGCGTCCACGGGTCCGAGGGCACCGGTGCCGTGCACACCCTCGGCCAGTGCCGTCGTCGCCGCCCAGGCCAGCACGCCGGCAGTGAACTCGTACGGGTCGCCTCCGGTCAGGTGGACGGCGGCCAGGCGGCGGCCTCCCGCGTCGTACGCCTCGGCGACGATGCTCGACGACACGCCCGCCCCGACCGGCCCGCCGCCCCCGCCCGTACGGAGCACCCGGTCGGCCAGCGCCTCGGTCGCCCGCCGGATGCCCGGCAGCGCGGCGATGGCGGGGGTCGCCTTGGCCAGCACGCCCGCGACCCTGGTCAGCCCGCCCAGCCAGCCGAGGTAGACGTTCACCTCGCGCAGGCCGGGATGCGCGGGCGGCAGCGTGAAGTGCTCGGAGGCGCCGATGGACAGGCCGTGCCGCACGCGGCCGTCCACGAGGAACTTGCGGGTGCGGCCGTGCTCGGGGACGATGCGGCCCTCGCGGAAGCCGTACATCGGTTCGAGGACCATTCCCAGCGCCGACGCGCGGGTCCCGGCGCTCGCGCGACGCGCCATGCCTCCCTCCACGAAGTAGCCGACGTCCACGCGGACGGCCCCCGACCCGGCCTTGTGCAGGGCCAGGGCCGCGGCGAGGTTGCCGGGCACGTAGTCGTACCCGAAGGCGGTCATCAGGGCCGCGCCCCGGGCCGCCGCGGCGGGGCCGTACCGCTGGAAGATCCGCTTGATGAACGTCGGCTCTCCGGTGGTGTCGAAGTAGACCGCGCCCGCCTCGGTCGCGGCGGCGACCGCGGCCTCTCCCCACCGGACGAACGGGCCGACGGTCGAGATCAGCACGTCACCCGGCGCGACGATCCTGCGTACGGACTCGGGGCGGCCGACGTCGGCGACCGCGGTGGGCAGGTCGCCGCCCAACGCGTCGGCGAGGGCGGTGAGCCTCGTCTGGTCCCGCCCTGCCAGCAGCGGCCGGGCCCCGCGTGCGGCGAGCGCCTCGGCGGTGAGCCTGCCGGTGAAGCCGGTGGCTCCGAACAGCACGATCCTGGGGATGGCCATCCCGCTACGGTAACCCGCCTGTCCTGTCAAGATCGGCAGTGGGCCGCTCACTGGCGCCGGTCGTTGGGCGGCGGATATCCGCGGTCCTTGGCGAACGGCTCCGTCGTCGGCGCGACCGTGTGCAGCGGAACGGCTCCGGCCTGGGCCAGATCCTCGTACGTCTTGGCGGTCGAGCCCCAGGTCGTGGCCTGCACGTCGGTCGCACCGACCGGCCCGCGCACGCCCTCGACGGTGATGACGAACCTGCGCTTGGCCCCCGGCCGTACATCGTCCACGTACGACGTCGCCCCGCCGACGAGCCTGCCCGCGGCGTCACGCAGCAGAGCCGTGACGGCGAGCCCGCCGGCGGGCTTGCGGAACGGGTCGAGCACGTAGCCGGTGACGAGGTAGGACCCGTTCGTCAGCTTGTCTGTGCGGACGTCCGAGATCGGGAACTTGAGGAACGCCGACGGGACCCGCGGGATGGACCGCCACGAGGCGGGGCGATAGTCGATCTTCACGCGCACCGGCTGGGCGCGGCTCGCGACCTGCCCGCTGAAGGCCAGCGGGCGGCCGGGCGGCACGGCGTCCAGCGGCTGCTCCTGGTGGACGACCTCCTTGCCTGCGGCGTCCACGGCCGTGATCACGGCGACGGCGTTCTCCCCGAAGTGCCAGCGGTTGGGGTTGCTCAGCACCCCCGCCCAGGTCACCGCGTATCCGGCCCCCGAGCGCACGATCGAGGACACCTGCTCCTTGAGGGCCAGCGGTTGCGGGCCCTCCTGCTTGTCTTCCCTCGCGCACGACGCCATCGCCAGTGCGGCGAGGGCGAGTGCGACGGTCATGTGGCAACGTCGCGTCACTTAGCCGTCATAACCGCTGAATGGGACGCCGCCTCCGGGACACGCGCGCTCCCGCCGGTATCTTTACCGGCGGTCTATCGGGGGCGGACCACGCGTGTCTCGTCCCAGACCGGATCGGGCGACTCGTACACCCGCCCGTCGGAGCCGAAGACCAGGTAGCGGTCGAAGTCGGCCGCGAACCATCGGTCGTGCGTCACCGCCAGCACCGTGCCGTCGAAGGCGTCCAGCCCCTGCTGCAGGGCCTCGGCGCTGGCCAGGTCGAGGTTGTCGGTCGGCTCGTCGAGCAGCAGCAGCGTGGCGCCCGACAGTTCGAGCAGCAGGATCTGCAGGCGGGCCTGCTGGCCGCCCGACAGCGTCTCGAACCGCTGCTCGGCGACCCGGCCCGCGAGTTCGTAGCGGGCCAGGGCCTTCATCGCCTCGTTCTTCAGCCGGGCGTGCTCGGTCATGACGATCTCGCAGGGCGTACGGCCGAGCAGTTCTGGCCGGGCGTGGGTCTGGGCGAAGTGCCCGGGGACGACCCGCGCGCCGAGCCGCATCGTGCCCGAATGACGCACGTCCTCTCCCGCCAGGAGTCGAAGGAAGTGCGACTTGCCCGAGCCGTTCGAGCCGAGCACGGCGACCCGCTCGCCGTACCAGACCTCCAGGTCGAAGGGCTTCATGAGGCCGGTCAGCTCCAGGCCCTCACACATCACCGCACGCTTGCCGGTGCGTCCGCCGCGCAGCCGCATGCTGATGACCTGATCCTTCGGCGCGAGCTCCGGCGGCCCTGCCTCCTCGAACCGGCGCAGCCGGGTCTGGGCCGCGTGGTAGGCCGGGGCCATGCCGTCGTTGTAGGTGGCCTTCTGTTTGAGCATGACCACCAGGCGCTTGAGCTTGGCGTGCTCCTCGTCCCAGCGCCTGCGCAGCTCGTCGAGCCGCTCGTTGCGCTCCCGCCGCGCCTCGGCGTACGTCGCGAAGCCGCCGCCGTGGATCCAGACGTTGCCGGACTCGACCGTGACGATCCGGTCGGCGGCGTTGGCGAGCAGCTGCCGGTCGTGGGAGACCAGCAGCACGGTCTTGGGCGTCTCGCGCAGCGCCGTCTCCAGCCACACCTTGCCCGGCACGTCGAGGTAGTTGTCGGGCTCGTCGAGCAGCAGCACCTGGTCGGGCCCGCGCAGCAGGGCCTCAAGCACCAGCCTCTTCTGCTCGCCGCCGGACAGCGTGGCGACCTCGCGATACTTCACCCTGTCGTACGGCGTGCCGAGGGCCGCCATCGAGCAGGCGTCCCAGAGCACCTCGATGTCGTAGCCCCCGGCGTCGGTGTAGTCGGTGATCGCCTGGGCGTACCGCATCTGGGTCTTCTCGTCGTCGCGCTCCATCATCGCCAGCTCGGCGGCGTCCAACCGTTCCGCCGCCGTCCTGACCCGTTGCGGCGCGACGCTGAGCAGCAGGTCCTGGACCGTACGGCCATCCCGGATGTTGCCGACGAACTGCCGCATCACGCCGAGACCGCCCGAATGGGCCACCGTGCCCTCGACCGGCTGGAGATCGCCGGCGATCATCCGGAGCAGGGTGGTCTTGCCCGCGCCGTTCGGGCCGACCAGGGCCGCCTTGACGCCCTCCCCCACCCGGAACGAGACGTCGTTCAGGAGCATCCTGCCGTCCGGCAGCACATGCGTCAGATGCCCGATCTCGACATGACCCACTTCGACGCCCCTCCCAGATTTCCCGGAGAGGCTACCTGCCGCTCACCACACCGGGCACGCCATTTTTCCGTCGTCAGGGCGGTTTGCGGGTCCGGCACACCGGCGTCGTGAACCATTCCGGAGGCGGCCGGTAATAACGGGCGACCGTACCCGCCGTCGCGAGAGGCGACTGATGAAGGGGCCCACCATTCATGCCGGAATCCGCCACGGCCGTTGACGCCGCAGACACGACGCTGATCCAGCGGTCGTTGGGGGAGCCCGAGGTCTTCGCCGTGCTCTTCGACCGGCACGCGCCCTCCCTGCACCGGTACGCCACCCGGCGCCTGGGGCCGGACCACGCCGAGGACGTGGTGTCCGAGACGTTCCTCGCCGCGTTCCAGAGCCGGCATCGCTACGACGTCCGGCACGCCGACGCCCGTCCCTGGCTGTACGGCATCGCCTCCAACGTCATCGGCAAGCGCCGGCGCAGCGAGATCACCGTCTACCGGGCGTACGTCCGCAGCGGCGTCCATCCCGCCGACGTGTCCGGCGGCCTGGTGGAGGACGAAGTGACGACGCTGGCGGTGAACCGGCCGCTCGCGGCCGCGCTCGCCGCACTCAAACCGGGCGACCGCCACGTGCTGCTGCTCGTCGCCTGGGCCGACCTGACCTACGAGGAGGTGTCGCGGGCGCTCGGCATCCCCCTCGGCACCGTCCGCTCACGACTCAACAGAGCACGCAGGAAGATCCGCGAGGAATTGACGATCAAGAAGGACCACGATGGATGAGATCACCACTGTCAGACGACTGTGGGCCGAGGTGCCCGACGGGTCGGACGAGGACCTGCGCGACGCGCGCGACGCGCTGCTGGCCGCGGCTCGCACGCCGCGATCACGGGCCTGGACGCTGCGAGTCCCCCGGACAGGGCTGAGGATCGCGCTCGCGGGCGGCGTGGCCGCCGCGCTCACCGCGGGAGTGCTCGTGGCCGAGATCCGGCCGGACGGATCCGATTCCCGCGGCGTCGCCGGGCTGCCGGCCGCGCCTCCGGCGAACGCGCGTGAGCTCCTGGAGCGCGCCGCACGGACCGCCGCGGCCGAGCCGGAGCTACGGCCTCGGTCCGGTCAGTACGTCCACCTCACGATGCGCACGATGGGCTATATGAACGTTGACGATGCCGGGATGCAGGTCACCGGGATCGAGGAGCGGTGGATCCCGGCCGGCGGCACCGGCCCCTGGCTCAGGCGCGAACGGCAGATCAGCGCGGCTCCGGCTCCGGGCATCGCACTGCCCAGCCCGCGGCCACAGCTCCAGAAGGAGCCCGAGGACACATTGACCGAGACCCCTGCCTGCCCGTCGGCCGACGCCGTCACCGCCTCCCTGATGGCCACCTGGCCCCTCGACGAGGCTTGGCTGCGGCGGCGGATCGAGACCGAGGCGGCCAAGGCCACGGCCGTGCCGGAGCACCTGCGGTTCTGGGGGGCCGTCGGCACGTTCGTCCGCGAAAGCGCCTTCCGTCCGGCTCTCACGGCGGCGCTGTTCCGGATCGCCGCCGGAATCGACGGAGTCACCATGGTGCCGGACGCCGTGGACGCGGCGGGCCGGCACGGCATAGGGGTCACCATGGAGGAGGACTTCACCCAGACCGAGCTCATCTTCGACAAGAGCACCTACCGATACCTCGGCGAGCGCACGGTGGCGACCCGCGACAGGTCGAGAACGTTCACACCTCCGCCGCTGACCGACGCGGACATCGACCGCATCGTCCGGGACGGGGTGTCCACAGGCATGGACGCCGAGACGCTGCGCCGGGATCTCGAACGGGACAGGAAGCCGAGGAAGGTGACGACGCGTACGCCGAAGGGGGCGGTGATCGACTCCAGCGCCGTGGTCGGGGTGGACGTGGCGCAGGACCTGCCCTCCCTCGCACCCCACCCCTCCCACGTCAAAGTGCCCTGCTGACGGTTCGCCCCGCCTCGTACGGGAACCATGCGGCGGAGACGTGAGGAGGCGGGCGATGCCGCGTGGGGAGCCTTCGGTGGCCGCGTCGGGCGAGTGGCGGGACGAGGACGGCGTACGCAAGCCCGCGGGCGAGGCACACGCCTGGTGGCCCGGCACCAATCAGACCGTGTGCGGGCTCGCGCTCAGCCGGTCGCGGCTGTACCGGTTCCACCACGTCCCCTGGCCGGACGCGTTCCCCGAGTCGGGCGGGGCGGCCGACGAGGTGCGGAGGGTGTGTCCCCGCTGCCGGGCCGCGACGGGGAAAGGCCAGGGCCGGCTCTGGCAGCGCACCTCCCCCCGCCCCTGAGAACGGGCCCTGAGAACGGGCCCTGGGATCTGGTGTCCGATCTTTTCCACAGTCCCGGAATTTCTTGACCTGGCGGCGAATCACCCGGAAATAGCCTGGCTTTTCAGGGGATTTCCGAGTCAAAGGGGCCGGATATGTCAACAGATCCGATCCTCGACTGCCCGCTCGACCAGGTCCCGGAGGGCCCGGAGTTCATCGAGGCCGCCATGCGGTGGCACTTCAGCCCCGAGACCGGCTCGCCGTTCTGGCTGGACCGGGCGAAGACGCTCGGCTTCGACCCGCGTGAGGACGTGCGCACCTTCGAGGACCTGCGCCGGTTCCCCAACGTGGCCAACGAGCTGCGCGACGTCCGGGTGGAGGACCTGATCCCCCGGGGGTACGGCGCGGACGCGGACGTGATCGGCGTGTACGAGAGCGGCGGCACCACCGGGCCGCCCAAGCGCGTCGTGCTGCTGCGGGACTGGGTGGAACGGCTGATGCACCGGACCGAGCAGGACCTGCGGGCGAGGGGCTATCCCGAGAGCGGCCACTGGCTGTCGCTCGGGCCGACCGGGCCGCACGTCTTCGGCGAGCTGGTCCGCTGGCAGGCCGCGCGGCGGGGCGGCATCCGGTTCACGGTCGACATGGACCCCCGGTGGGTCAAGAGGTGCATCGCCGAGGGCCGCGCCGACGAGGCCGAGCGGTACGCCGAGCACCTGATCGACCAGAGCACCTACATCCTGGAGACCCAGGACGTGCGGGTCCTGGTGACCACGCCGCCGCTGCTGACCCGGCTCGCCCGCAGGAGCGCGCTCGTCGGCCTGATCAACGAGAAGGTCGCCGCGATCAGCTGGGGCGGCGCGCACATGGACCCCGACACCCGCTATCTGCTCCGCACCGAGGTCTTCCCGAACGTCAGGCTGTACGGCACGTACGGCAGCACGATGATCCTCGGCGGGCTGGCCGAGCGCGTCGCGCCGCCGGAGGAGGACCTCGTCGTCTTCGACTCGTTCTCGCCCTACATCACGTTCTCGGTGGTGGACCAGGAGACCGGGGAGGCCGTCCGGTACGGCGACCGCGGCCAGGTGGTGATGCACCACGTCAGCAAGAGCTTCCTGCTGCCCAACAATCTCGAACGCGACCTGGCGACCCGTGTGGCGCCGCCGCCGGGGCAGATGGGCGACTCCGTCGCCGACGTCGGCCCGCTCCCCACCTTCGAGAACGAGACGGTCATCGAGGGGGTGTACTGATGGACGAGCTGATCCGGCTCGACGCGCTGGGCGCGGGCGGTCCCTACCACAGCCGCAGCCGGTCGACGATCACGGAGCTGACCGGCACGCCGGTCGCCGAGCTGAGCCTGGTGCCGCGGCTGTTCGTCCAGCGGACGATGGCGGCCTTACGCGAGGCGCGGACCCTGCCGGCCGACGAGCGGGCGGCGGCCCTCGCCCGCGCGGGGCGGCTCTTCGCGACCGGCGTGGTGGACGGCATTCCTGCGGAGGAGTACCAGCACATCGTCAGCCGCGTCTCGGGGATGCCGATCACCGTGGTCCGCTCGGCGACCTCGGGCATCGGGCGGCGCGCCGCGGAGGCGTACCGCACCACCCGGTACGCCCGGCCCGAGGGCGCGGTGGACGACTGGCGCGACCCTCTCACCCGCAACGGCCAGGCGGTCTGGACGCGGCGCGGCGACGTCTTCGCCGTCCACGCCGCGGGCAACCACCCGGGCGTGCACACGCTGTGGCTGGAGGCCCTGGCGCTCGGCTACCGGGTCGCGGTGCGTCCCTCGCGGCGCGAGCCGTTCACCCCGCACCGCCTGATCACGGCGCTGCGGGAGTCGGGGTTCGGCGACGACCAGGTGGTGCTCCTGCCGACCGACTACACGGTGGCCGACGACATCATCCGCGACGCCGACCTCGCCATGGTGTACGGCGGCGAGGAGGTCGTGAACAAGTACGGCAACGACGTCAGGGTGCTGCCGCAGGGCCCGGGACGGTCCAAGATCCTGCTCACCGGGCCCGACTGGGAGTCCCACCTGGACACGATCGTGGAGTCGGTCAGCGCCTTCGGCGGGACGGCCTGCGTGAACACCACCGCCGTCTTCGTGGAGGGCGATCCCGCACCGGTGGCCGAGGCCGTCGCGGAACGGCTCTCGGCGATCCCGAGCCTGCCGCCGGAGGACGACGGCGCGGTGCTGCCCGTCCAGCCGGTCGCGGACGCGCACGCGATCGAGAAGTACCTGCTCGACCACGTGAACGGCGCGACGCCGGTGCTCGGCGGCGACGGCGTGGTGGACGAGCTGGGCGACGGCAGCGGGGTCCTGCGGCCGGCCGTCTTCGTGGTGGACCGGCCGGACGCGCCCCAGACGGGCATCGAGCTGTCGTTCCCCTGCGTGTGGTTCGCGCCCTGGAGCGGGGCGGACGGCATCGAGCCGCTGCGGAACACGCTCGTGCTGACCGCGATCACCGAGGACGCCGGGCTGGTCGACCACCTGGTGGAGGACCCGTCGATCAGGAACGTCTACCTGGGGGACACCCCCACCTATCTGATGCCGCCGTGGGTTCCGCACGACGCCTACCTCGGTGAGTTCCTCATGCGTACGAAAGGCCTCATCCGCACTTAACCAACTGCAAAAGGCCCAGTAGATTCTGGGCCATGCGCAGGACGACACGATGGCGGCGCCGCCTGCTGTGGACGCTCGTCGTCGTCGTGGTGCTCGCGGTGGCCGCCGTCGGCGGCGCGGGCTGGTACTACTCCGGTCTGGTCATCGACCCCGTCCACACCTCCGGCTATCCCCTGGAGGTGACGGCCGTCAGCGGCGACCGGGTCACGATCAAGGGCGGCGCCGACACGGACGCCCCCGGCACGTACGGCCTGACCTGGGCGGACGGCAACGCACTGGTGGGCCAGGTGATCGCGACCGGGGCCGGCACGGTGACCAGGAAGGTCACCGAGGTCGTCCACGGCGAGCTGCGGCCAGGAGTGCACGCCTACCTCGACCGCTGGCTGTGGGGCCACGCGACCCCGGCCGCCGCCGGCGTGCCGTACACGGACGTGAAGATCCCCTCGCCGCTCGGCGACTTCCCCGGCTGGCGGACCGAGGGCACCTCGACGACCTGGGTGATCGCCGTACACGGCCGCAACGGCGGCCCGGCGGAGGCCCTGCGCGTGCTGCCGGTTTTCCACAGCCTGGGGATGCCGGTGCTCGGCATCACCTACCGCAACGACGAGGACGCCCCGGCGAGCCCTGACGGCAAGTTCCACCTCGGCGCCACGGAGTGGCGGGACGTGGCGGCGGCCATCACGTACGCCAAGAGCCGGGGCGCGACCGGGATCGTCCTCTACGGCTGGTCGATGGGCGGGGGCATCGTGCCGATGGCCGTACGCAACCTGCCCGGCGAGCCGATCAAGGCCATGATCCTCGACAGCCCGGTCATCGACTGGCGGGCGCCGATCGCCCTCGGGGCCGAGCAGATGGGCGTGCCCGGCTTCCTCGTGTCGGTGGGCGAATGGGTCATCGAGCGGCGCACCGGCGTGTCCTTCGACGACATCGACCACCTGCGGCACGCCCGCGAGTTCAGGATCCCCACCCTGGTCTTCGTGGACGACGACGACGCGACCGTGCCGATCGGCCCGGCGCTGCGGTTCGCCGAGGCCCGCCCCGACATCGTCAGGCTCGTGCGGACGAGCGGAGGCGGGCACACGGGCTCCTGGAACGCGGACCCCGGCCGTTACGAGCGGGAGGTGAAGGAGTTCGCCACGTCGATCAGCTCGGGATGACGACGGTCATCGAGCTGCCGACCAGGGTGAAGCCGAGTCGCTCGTACACGCGTCTGGCCGGGTTGCTCTCGGACACGACCAGGCCCAGCCGCTCCCATCCGTCTGCCGCCGCCCTGTCCCGTACGGCGGCCAGCATGCGCGCGCCGAGGCCGGGGGGCGTGCGGGCGGGGTGACGGAAGACCTCGACCACCCAGGGCCGGCCGTGGAAGAGGGTGACCACCACGCCGCCGGCCACCACGTCGTCCCGGTCCACGGCGAGCACGCTGCAGGGCAGGATCTCGCCGGTCACCTTCCCCGCCAGCAACGGGGTGAGGAGGTCGCGCAGCGCGGCGGCGTCGTCCACGTTCCGATGGTCGGGGTGGCCCGCCGGATAGGCCGCCCGCCACGCCGCGAACACCTCCTCGGGAGACCGGTCGCAGGGCACGAACCGGAAGCCCTCGGGCGCCCCGGCCTCGGCAGGCGGCGCCGTACGCAGCTCACCGGTCATCTCGTGGGCGTGCCGCATCACACGGGCGCCACGCGCGACCAGCGCCTCGCCCAGGTCCACCGGCCCCGCCACCGCCCAGCCCGGCAGCTTCGCCATGATCGCGTCGACCGCGCCCGGGCCCATGACCTCGACCAGGTCGGCGCACGGCAGCCCGTATCGCTCGTCCTCGACATAACTGAAGGCAGGGGCGCCGTCCGCCCCGGCCAGAATCACTCGTTCCACAGGAGGGAGGCTCCCCGAGTACGACGAGGGCGGGCAACACCTTTTTCGCCCCGCGCACGCCGGATCAACCGGAGGAAACGGCGGCCGCGGCCCTTTCCCCATCATCCGTACATTTCGATCTTCCTGTGGATAAGGTGCCTCTGGTTTTGTCGGGCGGACCGGGAGTGGCGTCATGTGGCGATCACGAGGTTTCTGGCTGTGGACGGTCGCGACCGTGATGACGCTGCTGCCTCTGGTGCCGTGGGTGTTTCCGGGCGGGGAGGTCTACTCCGGATTCACGGTGTTCGGCGATATCCCGTCCTGTCCGGCCTTCGAATTCCAGACGACGTTGTTCTCCGCTCCGCTCATGGCGTACCTGCTCTGGGCGCATGTCGTCGCCGTCCCTCTCGCCTTCGCGCTCTGGCTGGTGACGCGCGGCGGGCTCCCGAGCCGGGTGACGGGTCGCGTCGTCGCCTGCCACGGGCTGCTCCTGGCGCTCGTGAACCCGGCGCTCGTCGCGTACGACCTGGTCACGGTCGGCTCCGGGTGCTGGGGGCAGTGGGAGCCGATGGCCGTGTGGAACCTGGGCGTGAGCGCCTGCGACGTGGTCGCCGCCGCCCTGATCCTGTCGGCCGTCCGGCCCGCCTGGTCCCGCCCCCGTGACCGGCTGCGCCGTACGGCCGGGGGGCTCGCGGTGTGCTGCCTCCTGCTGGCCGTGCCCGTGGCGGACCGGGGAGCCGACGACCGCTACACCGGCCTCGACGTGGTCATGCGCCTGTTCCCCGATTATCCGGACACCGACTCCCCGGTCGCCGGGGCCGGCAGGGATCCCGAGACGGAGCGACTGCTCGCCGGCGCGGCCGAGAAGGCCGCGGAGAAGGCCGCTGAGAAGTCCGCGGAGAGCGAGAGCACGACCCTGAGCATCGGCGATGACGTCGACGCAGGCGAAGGCGAGGTCGGAGGCGAGGGCGGGTTCGCCGCGGAGCCCGATTGCGACCCGTGGACCGTGATCCACCGGTCGTACGGCGACACCGCGCCCCGCGACCGCCAACTCGCCTTCCTCTGCATGGCGCGGGACGTCGCGGGGTACGCTCCGCGGCTCATGGGGCTGCCCGATCGGGAGCTGCTGTCGTTCGGACGGGCATTGTGCGGCGTCGCCGGACGGCCCTCCACCGAGCCGCGCGTCCGCACCCTGCTCGACCAGGCCGGGGCGTACGACTGGAGCTACCAACTCGCGGAGGCGCTGGTCTTCCTGTGCCCGGACGCGGTCGCCCGGAAGTGGCCCGAACTCGTGATGTCGGAGGCCGAGGCCCAGCGGAAGATAGACGAGTACCGGGCGCGGATGACCGCCCGTTGCGCGGACCCTGCCCGCCGCCTGCGGCCGGTGCGGCAGGCGACCACGGCCCTTTTCGTGGGCGAGGGCGGCGGCTATCTGGTCGACGGCGGCACGGGCCGGTCCGGCGAGGAGCGGCCGCGCAGACTGGACCGCGCGTTCGACGACGCCATCGACTGGCTGACGACGACCGCAGTCTCGGTCGGCACCGCCGTGGACAACTACCCGATCTGCCTGACGGTCAAGGCGCTGCGCCAGGCTCCCCGCGTACGGCTGACGGGCTGGGACACGGTCGTCGAGACCGGCGTCGACAGCCCGGACGGCACGCTCGAACTCCTCGGAGAGGACAGCCCCCCTCTGCCGAACCTCGCCTCCGCCGGGCCCGGCCGCTATCGCGTCCGCGTCTACATGCGGAAACAGGAGGAGGCGATGACGTACGAGTCCGACGGCCCGGTCGAAGAGCACCTGGTCCTCGTCTTCCCCGGCACGTCCGGAAAGACCGTCTTCCTCAAGGATTGAGCGGTGGGTGAGCGGCGGGCGCGGAGATCGGCTCGGAAAAAGATGGCGTGGCCCGGGAACAACGAGTGCGGACACGTGGTTGGATGAAGCGTGGCCGGTGTGCAGGTGTCCCCGGGCCTCACCTAATTTGCCTTCGCGGACTACCGTTCGGCTGGAGCCGCGTTGTGCCTTTCGCCGAGAGGCGACCCGGCACCGGCACCACACGTGCGGGACCCCGGCAGGAGATCCTCCTGCCGGGGTCCTGGCGTCTCCGGAGCCTCTTGCGAGGTGAACCGTTCACCTCCACAGGCCGTCTGACCCCTGCGAATATCACCCGTCTTGCCCTTTGCATCCACTTTTGTCGGCTGCGGGTGACAAGATGCGTCCGTGCCTGATCTGGATCCCCAGTCGATCGCCTCCTACTGGGACGCGGAGGCAGACACCTTCGACGACGAAGCCGACCACGGGCTCCGCGACCTCCGGGTCCGCGCGGCCTGGGCGGGACGGCTGCGGTCCTGGATGCCGCGGCCTCCCACCGACGTCCTCGACCTGGGCTGCGGCACCGGGTCGCTGACGCTGCTGCTGGCCGAGCAGGGACACCGGCCGGTGGGCGTGGACCTGTCCCCCCGGATGGCCGAGGCGGCCCGGGGCAAGCTCGCCGCGGCGGGCTTCACCGCGCCCGTCCTCACCGGCGACGCGAGCGACCCGCCGGCCGCCGCAGGAAGCTCCTTCGACGTCGTCCTGGCCCGGCACCTGCTGTGGACCCTGCCCGCGCCGGAGCGCGCGTTGCACACCTGGATGAGTCTGCTGCGCCCGCACGGCCGGCTGATCCTCATCGAGGGCAACTGGCAGGCCTCCGGGGACGGCCCGCCGTACGTGCCGGGCGCCGGCTCCCTGCCCTGGCTCGGCGGGGTGAGCGCCGAGCCCCTCGTCGAGGTGCTGCGGCCGTACGCCGCGAGCGTGCGAGTGGAGCCGCTGACCGACCCCGTGCTGTGGGGCAAGCCCATCCACGACGAACGGTACGCCGTCATCGCCCACCGCTGAGCCTGCGCTTTCTCCGGAAAACACGCAATGCCGAATCCGTAAACGTCTCGGCAATTAGTCGAAGCGCATTGCCGGCGAAATGTGGGGGCAAAGCGGAGGCCGGTCATCGACGTCGTCGTCGACAGCCACGCCCATGGGCACACATGAAATGCCACAGCGAACGGCCCGGGAGGGGTCAACTCGCCTGGACGGGCTCCGGCGGCGTGTGCCAACGATTGAGATACGACCGATCGCTGATCGGAGAGGAGTATCTCTATGCACGGCACTCGATTCTCATTACTGCTGGGTCCGGCAGTCCTGTCCGCGGTCACGCTCTGGCCGGCCATCGCATCGGCCTCCACCGCCGCCCACCCCTCCGGCCTCGCCGCCGCGCTCAGCGCGCCGCGGGCCGAGGAGCCGGGCACCAGCCTCGGCGAACAGTCGGAGGAGGCGGCTCAGCAGAGCGGAAGCGCGTACGAGGAGGAGAGCGGGTACGGGCGGGAGAGCGCCCAGGAAGGTTCATCGAGCGAGGAGTCGAGCGGCAGCCAGTCCCAGGGAAACCTCGCCTACCACCACTCGCGGGCCTCGCTGGGCGAGTCGTCGCTGCGCTCGTCGTCACTGCGCGCGTCGTCGCTGCGCTCGTCGTTGCTGCGGAGCAGCAGTCCGGCGCTCCGTGAGGAGTCGTCGTACAGCCGTCCGATCAGCTACACGCGGACGATCACCTACCAGCGCCCGGTCACGCAGACGCGCATGGTGACCGAGAGCCGTCCGGTCACGTTCACCCGGCAGGTCACCTTCCAGCGCCCGGTCACCGAGACGCGAATGGTCACCCGGATGCGTCCGGTCACCGAAACGCGCCAGGTGTCCTACCAGCGCCCCGTGACCTACACGCGCATGGTCACAGAAAGCCGGCCGGTCACCCGCCAGGTGACCTACCAGCGCCCGATCACCCAGACGCGGTACGTCACCGAGTCGCGTCCGGTGACGCGGTACGTCACCTACCAGCGTCCCGTGGTGAGCTACGTCACCGAGAGCCGTCCGGTCACCCACCAGGTGACCTACCAGCGGCCCATCACCGAGACGCGGTACGTCACCGAGAGCCGTCCGGTGACCCACCAGGTCACCTTCCAGCGCCCGGTCTCGGAGACACGCTTCGTCACGGAAAGCCGTCCGGTCAGCTACACCCGGATGGTGCCGGAGACTCACGAGGTCAAGTCCACGCGCTTCGTCAGCGAGAGCCGTCCGGTCAGCTACACGCGCATGATGACCTACCAGCGTCCGGTCAGCGAGACCCGGTACGTCACCGAGTCACGGCAGGTCACCAGCTACAGCCGGCCCATGATGCGCTCCTCCAGCGAGGACTGCGACCCGTGAGCCGGGAAGCGAGGTCCTGACATCCAGTAGGGCCATGAGGGGCACGGGCGTTCCCGCCCGTGCCCCTTCCGCTGTCCGTACGCGTCAGCGCCCCCTGCCGGGGAAGCTGCATTGCCTGGAGCTTTCCCCCTGCCGGCTCAGGTTGTCGATCAGACACCCTTCGGCGACGACGACGGACACCCCTGGCAGTTCGCTCGCCGCCCCGGCCACGGCCAGGGGGTCGGCGGCGGGGGCGACTTTCAGGCGGAAGGACTCCGGCATGTCCTCGAGTGTGGTCACCTTCAGCAGCAAGGGATTCGTCTCGAATCTACGGAACTTCTCGAACGCCGTCCGCTGGTCCTCGAACACGATGGTCTGCACATCGGGGCGGGCCTGAAGAACCCGCTCGATGTTCGCCTTCTCCCTGTCGGTGGCCCCGCCGCCCTTGCACTCCTCGAAGGCTGAGTCGTCCACACAGAGGTAGACCGAGACGTCGACCCCGTCGTACGAGGCCGCCGCGCCGCTCAGCGACATCACGGCGAGGCTGACCTCCCGGGGGTCCGGTGACGGCTGCGCGAACCGTGCGACGCCCACGGTCGTCGCAGCCATCGCGAGGGCCGCCGCGGCGATCGCGAGGCCGCGCGGCCGGGTGCGGCGTGGCGCGGGCAGCGCGTGGGCGAGGCCGTCGTCCGGCACCGTACGCGCGCGGGCCGCCATGGCGTCACGGAGCCGATCCTCGATGGTGCTCATGCGTCCTCTCCCAGTTCGCGGAGGAGTTTGGCCAGGGCTCGTGCGGTCGTGGATCTGACGGTGCTCTGCCCCACCCCCATGACCAGGGCGATCTCGGAGTCCGCCAGGTCGAGGTAGTAACGCAGCACCAGCGCCTCCCGCTGGCGCCGCGGCAGCCGGGCCAGTGCCTGCAGCATCTGCCTGCGGGACTCGCCGATGAGGACGGCGGTCTCCGCCGAGTCGGCGAGGTCGGTGACCCGCTGCGTGCGGCGCAGCATGACCGCACGGCGGCGCAGCACCGACCGCGACCCGTTGAGCACACAGGTCCGCAGATAGGCGAGCGTCAGGTCCGGGGGCCGCCGCCGGCCCTGCAGCCGGGCGAAGACGTCCTGCACCACGTCCTCCGCCGTCTCCAGGTCGCCGACGAGCAGCACCGCGAGCCGCACCAGGCCGACCCGGTGCTCGCGGTACAGCCCCGCCAGATCGGTCTTGGGAGGCGGCGCGGGCGGCGCGAGCGCCGTCAGCCGTAGGGATTCACGATCCATGCAGTGTGAACGCGCACCCCCGCCGATCCGCTGCTCGCGTCTTCGCGGCGATTCGCCGCTCGCGTGTTTCCGGCCCGGTACGTGCGAAGGCCCCTCCGGATGGTCCGGAGGGGCCTCGCGACGCCGAACCTCGCGTCACGCCTCACTGGCGTGGGCCGCCAGGACGCGCCAGCCGTACTCGCCGGTGTGCACCCACGTGCGCGTGTAGCGCAGCCGGCCGGCGAACGGCTCGCCGTCGAAGGCGCCTTCGAGGGTGCCGAGGAAGCACGTGACCCCGGTCGTCCCCGAGACGACGACGGTGAGGTCCTCCTCGGCAACCTTCGTCATCACCTGCGTACGCGAGCGGTGGTTGTGGAGATCGAGTTGCTTGGCCTCCGTGTGCAGCCGGCCGTCCGGCGGTCCCGTGAAGACGAGCCGCTCGTCGAGCAGCCGGTCGAGCTCCTCCACGTCACCGGTGAGCTGCGCCTTCTGCAGCCGCCGCTCGGCCTCGTACAGCTCGTCCAGAAGATTGCCTGCCATATCGGTCCTCTCCGTCGTGGCCCGTCTTCGGCGACACAACGGTAGTCCCGGCGGCTCCCGATTTCAGCAGGTTACTTCCCGGCGTCCTGCTTGCCCCCGGGCGTGCAGTACGGGCAGAACGGCTCGCGCTGGACGCAGACCTTGACCGCGTCGCTGTCGTTGGCCGGGTCGAGGTCGAGCTCCTTGCCGCCGACGGTGGCGGTGTTGACCGTCTCCCCGATCGCGGTGGCCTTCGCGTGGACGACCAGCGTGGCCGTCGCGCCACTGGCCAGCGTTCCCACGGTCCACGTTCCCTTGGCGTACGTGCCGGCCGAGGGCGTGGACGACAGGAAGGCGAGGTTGGCCGGCAGGGCGTCCTTGACGGCGACGCCGGTGGCGTCGTTGGGCCCGGCGTTGGCGATCGTGACGCGGTAGGTGACGGTCTCCCCCACGGTGACCTCGGTCTTGTCCGCGGACTTGACCACGCTCAGGTCGACGGCCGGATTGACCTCGGTGACGGCGTCCCCGCTGGTGGAGGTCAGCGGCTCGGGCTCGGGACCGAGCCGGTTCTCGTAGGCGACCGCGCCGCTGTTGACGACCTGCTTGCCCGCGACCGACCTGCCGACCTTGACCCGGAACTCCACGGTGGTGCCGTCCGGCAGGGTGGTGTCGTTGGCCAGCCGGCCCCCCGCCGTGCCCGTGGCGCCGTCGCCCAGCCTGAAGGAGACAGCACCGGTGGCGGCGTCGAACTCGGCCTGGTCGTCGCCGGCCTGGTCGGTCATCGCGCCGCTGCCCGGGCCGGCGACGACGCGGAGCGAGCCGGGCACGTAGGTGGTCCCGGCCGGGACCTTGTCGGTGAGCCGGACGTTCTGCGCGACGTCGCCGCCCTTGTTGACGGCGGTCAGCCGGTAGGTGATCTCGGCGCCGACGTTCACCGGCCCCTGGGGACTGGCGGACTTGGTGACGACGACGCACGGCGGGGTGCCGAAGAAGACGTCGTCGAGGAAGTTGCCGACCGACGCGTTGCCTCCGGCCGCGGAGATGGAACGGAAGGCGAACCTGGTGGTCGTCTGCCCGGCGGGCACGGTGTAGGTGCCGTGGTAGGCGCCCCACTTCCCGTTGCCGTCGGACATGATCCCCTGCTGGGCGGGGCCCGAGGGAGCGCCGATGTCCAGCGCCATCTGGTCGGTGCCGAGACGCCCGCGGTGGGACAGCCGCCAGTACAGCTTCTGGCCCGGAGTGGTCGGACGGTCCTGGTAGAGGGTCGAGACCTGGTTGGCGTTCAGCTCCGCGAACTGCGCGCCCTCGACCGCCGGAACGTTCATCCGGGGGCTCCAGACCTCGATCATGTGGTCGGTGGCGGTCGTCCGCCAGCCCGGCACCGCGTTGGGGTTGTTCTGCGAGGCGTCGGGGAACGGAGCCCACGTCCCGGCGACGACGGGCTTCTCGAAACCACCGTTGACCAGCGCCACCTGCTCGGGACACGACACGGGGTTCGGCGCCGCGGCCCGCTGCGCCACCGTGGCCACGGGCTCGGTACGGGCGGACGCGGCGTCGGCCGGGACCGCTCCGGACAGCGTCAGGGGAACAGCCGCCGCCAGCAGGGCGGCGACGGGGTAACACATCCGACGGATGTGCCTCATCATGAACGTCCTCTCGTCGTGGCGATTCACCAGGCCGTGCGACCGGCGCTGGCACCGCACGGAAGATTCGTCGGACGGCGACGAGAGGTGCGGCACGACACGTGTGGCCGTGCCAACAGTTGGCCGGATCTTGTTCTCTCCCGACCCCGTGCAGGGAAGATCTAGATCTAGGTCGAGGCGCTGGATGGCCCGCGATGCGGCCAGAACTGGACCAAGAACTGCTCCCGCGGATCCGCTTCGTCATCGGCCCGCGTGTACACCCGTACGTTCCACAGCCGCTCCGGCTCGCCGAGGAGCAGAAACCCGTCCTGCACGCCCGTGTACAGCTCCGCCGCGCAGACTTCTCCCGTCTCCGAGCGGAGGACGCGGGTGACGACATCCGCCCACGCCTCGCGCTGATCCCCCGGCTCGTCGTCCCACACTTCGAGCGTGAGGCCCACGAGGTCGTCCTCGGCCGAGAGGCTGAGGCCGCCGTCGTCGGACGGCTCGAAGGGGTCCCAGGAGAACGACACGTCGACGATGAAGAAGGTCCCATCGTGGACGTCGACCTCGCAGTCGCTACGGGAGATCAGGGGCATGAGGATCGCCTGTGGTGTGACGGGTGCGTACGACCGCCGCGCCCAGCAGCCGGTCGTGCAGGAACTGCCCCCTGGCGTCCAGGAACGCCGCCAGCCCGCCGGCGAGCAGGAGCACCGGCCCGATGTCGGGAACGACGGCGAGGCAGGGGAAGGCCAGCGTGCGGAGGGCCGCCCTGCCCGCTCCCAGCCGCTCACCCGTCCGCGCGTCGACGAGGCGCACGCGCAGCAGCCGCTTGCCGAGCGTCCGCCCCCACAAGGTGTGCTGCGCCCAGAAGTAGAGGAGCAGCGTGAACAGGGCGAGCAGTTCCTCGGGCCGCGCCCTGGCGTCGAGCACATCGTCGAGCCGTCCCAGCAGCCCCTGGCCGAACCAGGTGAACCAGATGCCGTCCGAGGAGATCAGCGACCAGGCGGGTTCCACGACGACGCGCAGAGCCGTCACAACGACCAGATAGTCGATGAGAGCCGCCACCGGACGACGCCACGCCGTCCCGGTCGCGGCGGCGACCGGCTCCTCCCAGGCCGCCGTACGCGACGCGGCGTACACCAGCGCCGCCGCGAGCAGGAGGCAAAGCTGGTTCGGCCCCCAGCCGCCGAGCACCGCACGGAACCAGTCGACGCTGAGCAGCGGGATCGTCCCGAGGCAGCCTCCCGGCTCGCTGTACATCGGGATGAGGGGCTCGACCACGGCGATCACGACGAGGAGCCCCGCCACCCGCCGGCCGACGACCTCGCGGTCCCTGTCGCGTACGTACGCCAGGAGCCCCAGGAGCACGGCCAGAGCGGGGACCGCCCAGCCCTCGGCGGTGTCCACCACCCTCGACAGGTCATCGCGCAACGTGGAGAGCGGCCATTCGTCGCCGCCCAGCATGCCTACGCACCCCTGAATCTCGAAGAAGCCCTCGCCGTACTCCAGCTCCCACCGCTCCCGCCACAGCTCCCACGTCGGAACCGCGGCCAGGGCTGTCGCGGCAGTCCAGGCCGGAACGGCGAGGCTTTTCCGCAGGCTTGAACGCCTCACATTCGGTCCAGGTCCGGCCGGAACTCGTGCACCACTTCGATGACGCCGGAGATGTGCGCGTTGAACTCGTCCAGCTCCTCGGCGGGCACCCACAGTTCGAGGATCGTCTCCCCGCCGACCTGCTGGATCGGATAGCGGGCCAGGAAGTCTGCGGGCACGTGAAAACGGGTCACATAGCCGACCCCGTAGTGAGGAGCATTCCAGTCACGGGCGATCCTGATCGCGTAGTCCTCGTTGAGCACGGGATAGAAGATCGGCTGCTCGGGCAGCCGCGGCGGCCACGCCCGCCACCCGGACCGCCGGACCAGTTCCAACTCCTCCGGCCCGGTCGGCCGCCACAAGGTCGTCAACTCACCTGACATGATCATCCCTCCCGCGACCCCTCAACCTAACCGGCCGGATCATGAGAAGGCATCCGAAATGTTCCGCCGACGCGTACGGACGGCGGGGATGGCTCAGCGGGCGGCGAGCACGGCCTCCCGCGCGGCGCGGGCGAGCTTCTCGTCGTACGGCCGGCCCAGCTCACGCGCGAGCTCGATGGCCCGGTCGAGCAGCGCCAGCGCCTCGTCACAGCGGCCCGCCGCGCGGCACGTCTCGGCGTAGGTGTGCAGGACATCGATCTCCAGCTGCACCTCGGCCAGCGGTTCCAGCAGCTCGAAGGCCCTCCGGTGGTGTTCGAGCGCCTTCTCGGGTGAACCCGTGATCCGCAGCGCGACACCGAGATAGTTGTGGCACCACGCCTGGTTGTGCTGGAGATTGTGCTGCTCGGACAGCTGCAACGCGTCATTCAGCGTTCGCAGCGACTCCGCGGGGTCGTCCGGCGCCAGGGCGAGACCGAGGGTGACCAGCCCGGTGATCTGTGCGGGCCCGTCCGCCAGGGCGACGGATGCCCGGGCGAGTTCGACGGCTTCGCCGCGCCACCCGAGGTGAAGTGTCACCCAACCGTCGAAGGCCAGCGCCTGGGACTGCCCCGCGTGGCGCCCGAGCCTCTCGAACAGCTCGCGTGCCCGCCGGAAGTGCGCCTGTGCCGCTTCGAGGTCACCGAGATCCCGGCGCACCATGCCGATACGCAGCGCCAGGGCGGCCGCGATGTCGTCGTCCGGCCCTGACTGCTCGGCCAGTTCGTAGGCGGAGAGCGCATCGGTGAGGCGTCCGGCGGTGGCACGGACGTAGCCGAGGTCCGCGAGCAGCGAAACCCGCTGCTGGTCGCGGCCGAGACGCGCCGCGGCGGCCGCGGCGGCTTCGAGCAGGCGTGCCTGGTCGTCGGTTCCACGGTGCCGGAAGAACCAGACCCGCATGGCCTGCGGCAGCTCGGCCACCACCTCGTCCTCGCCGAGCCGCACGGCGGCGTCGAAGCAGGCCACCAGGTTCACGTACTCGAGGTCGAACCAGGCCATGGCCTTCGCCGGATCTCCCGGCGCGGGTTCCGTGCGGTGCGGCGAGGGCAGGGTCCGATCGTGGGCGACGGCCTGCGCCAGATAGTGCGTCAGGACCCGGCGCAGGGCGGCTTCGGCCCGTGGCTCCTCGTCGGCGGCGAGGTCCGCCGCGTACTGCCGGATCAGATCGTGCATCCGGTAGCGCCCGGGCGAGGGCTCCTGGACCAGGTGGGCGTCGACCAGCTCCTCCAGCGCCGCGCCGGCCCGGTCGGGCGGCATGTCGGTGAGCGCGCCCGCCACCGCCGCGTCGAAGTCGGCGCCCGGCAGCACGCCCAGCAGCCGGAACACACGACGCTGGACCGCGTCGAGCTGCTGCAGCGACATGCCGAAGGCCGAGTCGAAGCGGCTGGGGGTGGCGCGCAGCCGCTCGGCCAGCACCGCCACCGTCCAGCCCGGGCGGTGGCGAAGCCGCGCGCCCGCCATCCGTAGCGCCAGCGGGAGCCCGCCGCACTGCCGCAGCACCTGGCCGACCGCTTCCTCTTCGCTGAGCGAGAGCCCGGCCGCCCGGCCGAACAGGTGCACCGCGTCGTCGTCGGTCAGCGGCTCCAGGGACACCGGCGGCACTCCGTCCAGGCTGACCAGCCGGTGGCGGCTGGTGACCAGGACCGCGGACTTCCCCGCGCCGGGGAGCAGCGGACGCACCTGCTCCGCGTCGACCGCGTTGTCGATCACGACGAGAATCCGCCTGCGGGACAGCTCCGACCGCCAGAGCGCCGCGCGATCGGCGGTGCCGGCCGGGGGGTGCGTGACGTCCAACGCGCCCAGCAGCCGGCCCAGCGCGGCGTGCGGCTCCAGTGGTTCCTGACCCGGGGTGAAGCCCTGCAGGTCGAGATAGAGCCCGCCGTCCGGATACGCGGAGACGAGCCGATGGGCCACGTGCACGGCCAGGCTGGTCTTGCCCACGCCCGCCATGCCGTCGATCGCGGCCGCGCCAGTGGTGCGCAGCAGCTCTTCGACCAGCGCGGACTCCGCTTCCCTGCCGGTGAAGTCGAACAGGTCGGCCGGCAGGTCGTTGCGGCGCCGGGCGGGCGCCGCGCCTGCTTCGGTCGCCTCGGCCCACAGCGCGCGCAGTGGCCGGGGATCGCGTCCCACGGCCCGGCACAGCGCCACGACGGCCTCCCATGGCGGCACGAGCCGGCCGGTCAGGTATCGCGACAACGACGAGCTGCTCAGATTCGTCTGGCGGGCGAGGGCGCGCAGGCTGAGCCCGCTCAGCTCCTTGATCCGGGCGAGCTGAGCCACCAGTCGCTCCTGGGGGCTGGACACGTGCAACACCGTACCCGTCCCGGCCCACGCTGACGGATCGGCGATGCGTTCGCGCAGCTCAACCGGGTTCCGCCTGTCCCACGGTGTCCCACGGACCAGGCGGGCCCCGGCACGCCGATGGTCGGATAGCACCTGTCGGAAACACCCACGACGAAGGAGAAACGATGTCGACCGAGCGCATGCCGAACCCGGCGGCTTTGATCCCCGAGGCGATGGAGGCCCTGATGGCGCTCAACAAGGCCATCGCGGGTGCCGGAGTGGACGGCAAGCTGCTGGCGCTGAGCCACCTGCGGGCCAGCCAGATCAACGGCTGCGCTCCGTGTGTGACCGGGGGCGTCCACCAGGCCCAGCGGCACGGCGTGACCGCAGACCAGGTGCATGCCGTCGCCGCGTGGCGGGAGACGCCGTGGTTCAGCGGCGAGGAGCGCGCCGCGCTGGCCCTGACCGAGGCCGTGACCCGGCTCGCCGACCAGGCGGACCCGGTGCCGGACCAGGTGTGGGACCTGGCCGCCAAGCACTTCGACCAGAAGGAGCTGGCCGCACTGCTGCTCAACATCGCGATCGCCAACGCCTTCAACCGGCTCAACGTGCCGACCCGCCGGCAGGCGGGCGCGTGGTGACACCACCCCCGACCGGCACCGCCCCGAACCACACGTCGCAGAAAGAGGAAGTCGTCATGTCGAACACCGCGAAGACCACCACCGCCAAGGGCCAGAAGTACGACGGTTTCACCGAAGAAGAGCGCGACGCGATGAAGCAGCGCGCCAAGGAGCTGAAGACGACCGCTCGGCGGGGCGCCAAGGCCGATACGGAGAGCGAGGTGCTCGCGAAGATCGCCGAAATGGCGGAGCCCGACCGGGGGATCGCCGAGCGGTTGCACGCCCTGATCAAGGCCAGCGCGCCCGACCTCACGGCGAAGCTGTGGTACGGGATGCCCGCGTACGCCCGCGACGGCAAGATGATCTGCTTCTTCCAGCCTGCGGCGAAGTTCAAGGCCCGCTACGCGACACTCGGCTTCAGCGACGAGGCGGCCCTCGACGAAGGCACCATGTGGCCGGCCTCGTACGCCCTGACCGAGATCACCGCCGACGTCGAGGCGAGGATCGGGGCGCTGCTGCGGCAGGCGCTGAGCTGAGGAGGACTAGACGAGTAAGTCCTAATTCCGGTCAGTGGTCGTAGGCGATCAGTGACCGGGTGATGGGTTGGCTGGTGGCGCGGTTGTGCCAGATGGCGGCGGTCAAGGCCAGGATCCGTTGGGCGATGCGGGC
>NZ_VIRJ01000044.1:0-60184 GCF_006874435.1 Microbispora sp. KK1-11
CCGTACGCGGTGATGTCGGCGACCTTCGCCCTGATCGCGGAGACCGGCCGTAGCACTCGGCCGACCGCCAGCCAGGTGAACAGCGCGACCACCGTGAGGAGCGCCGGAACCCCCGGGATCAGCAGGTAGTTCGCCGCCTACCAGACGCTCCCTTGCCCGGATGCGGGCGTGGGAGCGTCAACCCGGCCTTCTTCTGTGGTGACCAGCGTCGTCAGGTTGTGGAAATCAAGGTTGGCGGGAGTCGTCGCGATCGCCGGACGAGGCCAGCCGCTGCCGCCAATGGGCTCCTCCGGGTGCGGGCCAGGTGTCTTCCGCCACCCGCCTCTCCCACCGATGCACGTAGTCCCGGAACCCGGTCTCCGTCCGCGGCATGTCCAGCCACTCCCGGGCCACGAGTCTGAACTCGCGCATGACCAGGGCATCGGTGTCGGCCCCGTAGTCGACGGGCCAGCCGTCGAGGATGTCGTCGATTTCCATCCAGGCGCGGTAGAGCCCGCCCACCCCCCACAGGTGCTCGAAGTACGGCCGCTCCATACAGTTCCACGCTGCTTCGAGGACGAAGCCGCGTATCTGCTCCACATCCCCGCTAACGAGGACGTCTTGCATGAGCGGATCAATCTTCGCGGCGAGCCCAGCGAGCAACTTCAGATCCACAGGCTCGAGATCGCTCATGACTCCAGCATCACAAAAGGTGCTGAACTGCTTGCGGTCGGCGCGGCCAAGCCTTGACGATCGATGGGCTCACCGGCTATGAGCTGCGCTTTCAGGATGGAAAAGGCTTGCGGATGTGCCACGTCTCTCCGGGGCACATGGGCCGCGCGTAGGTGTAGCGCTTTCCGGTCTCCGTCGTCGCGGTGAACCGGTCGTCGGGCAGGGGAGTGACGCGGCAGCGGTTTGGCGGCGGAATCTTTTCGGTGGATCGGCCGGGGGGAAGGCTGGTGTACACGCCGCCGCTCCAGGTGACCACGACGTTCTCGCCGGTCTCATTGACGATCAGGAAGATCTCGTCCCGGTAGGGCTGGCATGCGGCCAGGGCGAGGGTCACCAGGACCACCGCCCCGGCCAGGACCGCGCTCACGAAGCTCTTGGGGGTACTTCCTCGGGGCTGGCATCGTGTCGTCGTTCTCCCTTCAGCCAGCAGATGATGCTGGTTTCAGGGCCTCCACGAAAGTCGGAGTGGTTCACCGGCCGCAACGAAGCCTTCCACGGCTTCGCCGACTGGCTGATGCTCGGCAGCAGGCTCATCGGCCACAACTCGTCCTCCGAACGCCGCAGTCTACGACCGACGATCACTAGCGCGCCCGTTTCTGCCGTATTCCGGTGACACCTGCAGATCGCGCCGGACACGGACACCGTCACCTCGATGCCCTCCCAGACGCGGCCGCTTGGAAGGCAGTTGCTGCTGGATGAGATCAGGCGGGCGGGTTCGGGGCAGGAGGAGGGCTATGAGCAGGCCGATGCCCATCGTACCTGCCGCGACCAGGAAGGAGACGCGGAAGCCGTGCATGGTCGGGACCGCGACCCCGTTCACGTCGTTCGCGGTGTTGGCGATGACCATGCCGATGACGGCGCTGGAGGCCGACGAGCCGATCGAGCGCATCAGGGTGTTGAGGCCGTTGGCCGCGCCCGTCTCCGAGGCGCGGACAGCGCCGATGATCAGGGCGGGGAGAGAGGAGTAGGCGAGGCCGATGCCCGGACCCAGGATCACCGTGATGACGAGGCTCTGCCAGGGGGCACTCATCAGGTCGAGGCCGGCCCCGTAGCCGATCGCAATGATCACCATGCCGAGGATCAGGGTGACCTTGGGGCTGTACTTCGCGGACAGCCGGGCGTAGAGAGGGGCCGCGAACATCATGGTCAGGCCAAGCGGTGCCACGAGCAGGCCAGCGACCACCATCGACTGGCCGAGGCCGTAGCCGGTGGCCTTCGGCAGCTGGAGCAGCTGGGGAAGGACCAGCGAGGCGGCCAGAAAGGAGATGCCGACCGTGATCGAGGCGAGGTTGGTGCAGAGTACCGAGGGGCGGGCCGTGGTGCGCAGGTCCACCAGCGGCGCCTTGAGACGTAGCTCCATCACGGCCCACAGGACGAGTACGACCGCCGCCGCGGCGAACAGCCCGAGGGTGGTCCCGGAGGTCCAGCCCCAGTCGCTGCCCTTGGTGATCGGCAGCAGGAAGAGGACCAGACCAGCGGACAGCCCGATCGCGCCCAGGACGTCGAAGGTGCCCTGCGCGCGGGTCGGGGATTCGGGGACGACGAGGAGGGTGAGGGCGATGCATAGGATGCCGAGGCCGGCGGCGCCGTAGAAGAGGGCGTGCCAATCGGTGTGCTGGGCGACCAGGGCCGCGGCGGGCAGGGCGAGGCTGCCGCCGACGCCCATGGAGGAGCTCATGAGGGCCGTCGCCGAGCCGAGCCTCTCGCGGGGGAGCATGTCGCGCATCAGGCCGATACCCAGGGGTATCGCGCTCATCGCGAAGCCCTGGAGGGCCCGGCCTGCGATCATTGTGAGCAGGTCGCTGGTGAGGGCGCTGACGAGTGCGCCGATGACCATCACCGCGAGGCTGAGGATCAGCATGCTGCGCTTGCCGTGGAGGTCGCCGAGACGGCCCATGATCGGTGTGGCGACGGCGCCGGACAGCAGGGTCGAGGTGATGACCCAAGTCGCGTTGCTCGGTTCGGTGCCCAGCAGTTGCGGCAGGTCTTTGATCACCGGGACCGACAGGGTCTGCATCACCGAGACCACGATGCCCGTGAAGGCGAGCACCGGGACGAGGGCCCCGCTCGCTCGTTGGTCGGTCGACGAGTGCGTCATGAAGAAGGCCTCCAGGCTGGGGAGGTCGGGTGGTTCCGCGCGGGACGGCTCGTGGATTTCTCCAGGCTGAGGCTCGGTGGCGACGATCGCGCCGTTCGCGAGGCGTTGCGGGCCTAAGGGAGGCTCGCACGATCTGAACGAGACACACCCGCACCGCTCAGAAGCGGTGATCCACCTCGCGGTGATCGGCCCATGGCTCGCAAACTCGTGATGGGACCACCCCGAACTGGCGGGGAGCCTCATCCGGGACCGAACGCGAAACGCCGGGCCAAGGCTCACTCGGAGATTGACGATGTCTTCTTCGGGTTGGCCGTTGCCCATCCGGAGAGGGCGAATCCATCGCCCTCCCGTCGGACTTCCACCGCGCCCGCACCACCGAAGTGGGCGGGGACGAGCAGTTCCTGTTCATCGGCCGCCCGCCCGAGAATCCGGCGGCGACTGTCCACCGCTTGTTCCGGGGCGAGGCAGGCGTTGCTGTTGCAGCAGGGCTGGAGGATCTGCACCGGGCTGTGCAGCATGTCTCCGACGAAAACCGCCCGGTCGCTCCCGGATGCGAGTCGCAGCACGGATGAGCCGGGGGTGTGGCCGGGCGCGGACTCCAGGGTGAGGTGTTCGTCGATGCGATGGAGGCCGTCCCAAAGCACGGCCTGTCCGGCCTCGTGGATGGGCGCGATGCTGTCTTCGTAGATCAGGCGGTCGACCTTTTGCGCGCCGTTGCCGTACGCGTTGTCCGGACCGTAATGGAAGTCGTCTGCGGCAGGAATGAGGTATTGGGCGTTGGGAAATGTCGGTACCCACTGCCCGTCTGCGTCGACGGTGTTCCAGCCGACGTGATCGACGTGGAGATGGGTGTTGACGACGACGTCCACATCCTGCGGGCGAACACCAGCCTCCGCCAGAAGGCTGGGGAGATGACTCTGAGACTGGTGGAAGGGCCCCATGCCCGGTCGCTCGCGCCCGTTGCCCGCGCCGGTGTCGACCAGGACGGTCCGCCCACCGCTGCGCAGCACCCAGGTCTGCAGAGCAAGCACCGCCCGGTCGCTGTCCGGCTCCCAGTGGTCCGGTGTCAGCCAGTCCTCGTTGTCCCTCCATACATCGGCAGCAACTGCCGGGAACATGCTTGTGGTGGGCAGGAACGGTTCATGCCATTCAACGAGTCGGATGACCTCGACGTCCCCCAGCACCATGCTCTGCACACTCTCGTTCTCTTTCGTCATGCGCTCGACCCTAAGAGCACCGGATGATCCTCTCGATACGCATCAAGCTCGAAAAAATACGTATCTGTCTCACGCATGATGCGAAAGGTAACCTGGATGGATGGATGTCGTGAGCGACGCGATCTCTGCCGCGCACCTCGGGCACCCCTGGTTCCACCGGGTGCGGACGAGTGGGAGCTGGTGCGCGCGGCTGGACCCGTACGAAGGCGCGGGCTTCTACGTCGTCTTGAAGGGAAGCAGTTGGCTGCTGACCGACGGCGGCGTCCTGGTAACTCTGGGCGTGGGTGACGCGGTGCTGCTGCCTCATGGCACAGGGCATGTGATCGCCGATTGCCCCATCGATGCGGCGGCCGCGGAGGAGAAGGCGGTGCCGTTCGAGCAATGGCTCACGGGGACAGGGCCGCGGGCCCGATCTGGGCGTGACGAGACGGAGCTGCTCTGCGGCAAGTACTGGCTCGACTGCAGCCGCATGCACCCGCTCATGGCAGAGTTGCCCGAGGTCGTCCACCTCCCCAGCCGAGTAGGCAGCCACCTCGAACTCCGTGCCGCGATCGATCTGCTCGCCGGTGAGTTGGACGAGGTGCGGCCCGGCTCCTGCGTGGCCCTCCCGAGCCTGCTCGATCTCCTCCTCGTCTACATGATTCGTTCCTGGATGACCGAGACCACCAGCGGAGCCTGGCCCACCGCACTGGGCGACCCGGTGACGGCCGCCGCCCTGCGGGCGATGCACTCGAAACCGGCCGTGCCGTGGAGCATCGACCGGCTGGCCGCAGAGGCGGGCGTCTCCCGTCCCACTCTGGCACGCCGGTTCACCACCCTGGTCGGCCGCCCTCCGATGGCTTACCTCACTTGGTGGCGCGTGATCCTTGCCGCCACCCTGCTCCGCGACACCCACGAAACCCTGGCCACCATCGCCGGCCGAGTCGGCTACAGCAGCCCGTACGCACTCTCGCACGCCTTCGAAAGGGAGTTCGGCACTACACCAGGGCGATATCGAGCGAAGGCTGCAGAACGCTCCGCTCCCGCCGTGAGCCCTCAACCGACGTCAAAACAATCGGACGCCGGAAACTCGGTCAGGCGGCGACTTCACAGTCATCGCGGAACGGCACCCGCGGTCGCGCGCGCACTTCGCCGGCCGACGGAGTGAAGACCTCCGCCGGTTTCCGCGTAGACACCACCCGCGTTAACCGTCGGGTGACGGCGGCGCTCCAATACTGGATCAGGCGCACTTTCCGTGATCGGAACCGTCATGCTTCATTGATGAGTCTGAGCTTGAGTTCTTGGTCTGCGGCAAGGGTGATGAGTTCATCGTCGTGACTGATGAGAAGTATAACGACGCCTTCGGCGGCGAGATCGCGCGTGATCTGAGTGATGGAGTGGAGGTGGCGGCGGTCGACGCCGGAGCTGGGTTCGTCGAACACGACGATGCGCCGGGCACTGAGCCGGGCGGCGGCGATGACGAGGCGTTGCTGCTCGCCGCCGGAGAGGGACAGTGGGTGGGGTCGGCCGGGACGGGCAACTCCGGGCTGGAGAGCACCTCGCGGATGCCGTGGGCCACGTTCAGCGCCGTGACCAGCGGGTGCACCGACATCATGACCGTCATCAGGCCCGCGGTGGTGACCGTCCCGAACACGAGGAACGCGATGAGGCTCTCCACCGGCAGCCCGCCGGTCGCGGTGAGCACGCCTCCCGCGGTCACCATGACGACGAGCACGCTGGGCGGGGAGAGGAGGATCTCCGCGATGACGCTCGCCACGCTCGTCGCCCTCGCTTAGTCCAGGAAGAAGTGGGCGAGGCTGCCTGACACCTGGCTGGAAGCGGCGGCTGATGGCCCCCGGGGTTCCGAACGCCTTGACGACGCAGACCTGGGCGACCGTTTTCGTGGCGATCTGCGTTCAGGCGCTGCCGTTCCTCGTCTTCGGCGTGCTGCTGTCGGCGGCCATCGCGGCCTTCGTCCCGCCGTCGTTCTGAAGTGGGCCGGGTTCCGCGACGCCATGCGACACGACCTCCTCCACGCGGGCGGATGCCTGGTGGTCGGCGGGATCACGGCGGCCACACTGAACGTGGTGGTGCCCCGCGCGTGGCTGACCTCGGTTGCGGACGTCCCCGTGCTGTCGGCGGTCGTGCTCGCGCTTCTCGCGATCGTACTATCGATCTGCTCGGAGGCCGACGCGTTCGTCGCGGCCTCACTCACCGCGTTCTCCCCCACGGCGAAGCTGGCCTTCCTGGTCGTCGGGCCGATGGTCGACCTGAAGCTCATCGCCCTGCAGGCGGGGGCCTTCGGCCGGGCTTTCGCGACGCGGTTCGTTCCGCTGACGTTTCTGCTCGCCGTCGTGGTCAGCTCGGCGTCCGGAGGAGTCTTCCTGTGAGCCGCATGTCGCAAAGTCTCGTGTTGACCCTGCTCGGCGGCGTCGTGCTCTGGATAACCCTCCTGACGACGTCGTACCTCAACTATGTGAAACCCGGTTTCCGCCCCGTCCTGCTTGCGGCAGGGGTGGTCGTCCTCGCTCTCGGGGTCATCGGCCTCGTCCAGGAGCGGCGGCGTCCCTACGCGGACGATCACGATGAACACGTCCACGAAGGGCCGGGAAAGCATGCCGAAGGCCACGACCATTCACGAGCGCCGAAGGTGGGGTGGCTGCGGTCCCTGCCCGTCTTCGCGATCGTCCTGATCGCGCCCCCGCATTGGGCGCCTTCGCCGCTCGTGGTGAGGACGCGCCCATCCGGCCCCCGACGACGACCGGCTCCTACGTCCCGCTCTCCGCGGAGAAGATCACCTCGATGGCCGTGGGCGAGTTCATCGGCCGGGCCTGGGACTTCCGCAAGCGCACGCTCACCGGCAGAAAGGTCCGGCTGACCGGCTTCGTCGTGCGCTCGAAGAAGGACCGCTGGTACGTCACCCGCATGCAGATGAGCTGCTACGCGGCCGACGCCATCGCCCTCAAGGTGGCCGTGCTCGGCGCCGCTCCACCGCCCGACGACACCTGGGTCGAGGTGACCGGCACCTGGGTCCCGCCAAGGTCCCGCAAGATCCCGAACGGCACCGTGCCACCGGAGATGACCGCCAGCCGGGTGACAGAAATCCCAGAACCGAGCGAGCCGTACGAGTAAGCCGACCGATGATCAGGAGTGCGGTCCGGCATCTTTGCAGCGATCCTCTTGTTCGAAGCGTGGTAGCGCGCGAAACAACGGCAGTTTCACCTGCCTTTCGAGATCCATGCCAGTACCACGCAGTTTGGAGGAGTCCTTCTTCGGCTCGCGGCTGTCAGCCGTGGCCGTCCGGGCGGTCGGCGGCGTCGAACATGTCGCAGTTGTGCTGGATCAGAGGCATGTACTGCTCAGCCCAGGCTCGCAGACTTCGCAGCGGTGCAACGAGCGTGGTGCCCAGGTCGGTCAGACGGTAGTAAACGCGTGGCGGCTTGCTCGCCTCGACACGACGAGCGACAAGTCCGTCTCGTTCCAGCGCCCTGAGGGTCTGCGCCAGCATCTTCTGCGACACGCCGGTCATCTCGCGCTTCAGCTCGGTGAACCGCAGCTCGCCCTCGGCGGCGGCAAGCGACAGCACCGCCATGGTCGTCCATCGCGACCCGACCCGGTCGAGCAGGAGCCTTGTCGGGCACAGGGGATCGAACAGGTTCCCCTGCCGCGAGGCAGTTACCACGAGGTCACCTGGTGTCGGGAAAGTGCCGTCTTCCCCGTTCATTGAAGGTCTCCTACGGTTACCACGTTCCCAAGCGTAACCAGGGAGGGCACCTGTGCGCCAGATGACTCTTTCTCCTCACCTTCCCGGCGCGACCGTGCACCGGATACCGATCGACGGGGTCGAACTCGCCGTGGAGACTCTCGGGCAGGGGCCGGCTGTGCTGCTGCTGCACGGCTTCCCGCACACCCGCGCTATCTGGCGCGATGTCGCACCCCGGCTGGCTGCGGCAGGTTTCCGGGCCGTCGCGCCGGACCTGCACGGGCTGGGCGACAGCACGCCCGCCGTCCGCGGCTACCAGGCATCCGCGATCGCCACGGACCTGCTCCGAATGTTGGACGTCCTCGGTGACCGCGAGGCACACGTCGTCGGCACCGATCTAGGTGTCACTCCGGCATTCGCCCTGGCGGCATCGTCGCCCGAGCGCGTAACCAGCCTGACCCTGTCCGAAGGGTTGATCGGATTTCTGCCCGGCGCCGAGGCCTTCCTACGGCAGGGGCCGCCGTGGTGGTTCGGCTTCCACCAGGCGCCCGGTGGTCTGGCCGAGGACGTCCTGGAGAACTCGGCGGAGCGCTACGTCCGCTTCTTCCTCTCCGCCGGCAGTCGCCGAGGTGTGCCGGCAGACCTTACACGGGTGATCGTCGCGGCATATCGGGGCAGAACGAGTCTCGGCAATGCCTTCGACCACTACCGCGCGGTGCCGGCCACCGCGGAATGGATCGGGAACTGGGCGCAGGACCAGCGACTGACGACGCCGACCCTCGCCATCGGCGGTGGCGCGATCGGCGCGGCCACCGCCCGCCAGCTCGAACCGATCACCGGCTGCCTCACCCAGCACCTGCTTGAGGACTGCGGTCACATCACCCCGATCGACCAGCCGGACGCCTTCGCCGACCTTTTCATCGAGCACGCTCGGGCCGTCTGAGCTGAACGTCAAGACCCGTACGGAACAAAGCCGACCAACCCACAGCAAGGAGCAGATATGAGCCGCGAGCAGCGAGAGGCCATCAGGCAGTGGCGCGCGTCGTCCCCCCTCGATCTCGGCGGTGCGGTCCACGAACAGCGCGCCCTGTTCGAGCAGCTGTTGTCCCACCATCCTGTCCCTGAGGACGTCATCGTCACCGAAGCCCACTACGACACGATCCCTGGCCTTCTGGTCGAACTCGCGGAAGAGCCCTGCGCCGGCACCGTCCTGTACTTCCACGGCGGGGCGTATGTCCTCGGGTCGGCGCGCAGCTCGCTGGGGATCGTCGCAGACCTCGCCCGCAGGTCACAGACACGGGTGATCACCATCGACTACCGCTTGGCACCCGAGCATCCCGCCCCTGCCGCCACCGAGGACGCGGTACGCGCTTATCGCGCCCTGATCGCCTCCGGCGTCGATCCGCAACAGGTGGTGGTCGCCGGCGAGTCGGCCGGCGGCGGGGTAGCGCTCGGCCTCCTGGCGGCTCTTTCCGCCGCCGACGAGCCGATGCCCGCCGCGGCGTTGCTGTTCTCGCCATGGGTTGACCTCACCCTCAGCGGCGATTCGATGACGGTCCGGGCCGAGGCGGACTTCATCGTGAACCGCACCGCCCTCGAACGCCGCGTGCATGACTACCTCGGCGACGCATCCGCGGCAGAACAGCACAGCCCGCTGTTCGCGGACCTGCACGGTCTGCCGCCCACATTGATCCAGGTCGGCACTGACGAGGTGCTGCTGGACGACTCCACCCGGCTCGCGGCAAGGCTCGTGGCGGCCGACGTGTCGGTGACCCTAGACGTCACCGCGCAGGCGACACACGTCTTCCAGTCATTCGCCGCCTCGTGGGACGAGGCCGACGCGGCGATGACCCGCGCGGCCACATTCGTCCGCACGATGGTGAAGCCGTGAGCGGCAAGCCACCTCGATCTGCTCGACGCCGCCGCGGGTACGGGAACCTCCGCTCGCGTCTCAGGTCTTGCGAGCGGTGGCCGGAGTGACGGGGCGACCGGCGCACCAGACAGCGCGGATGTCGCGGGTGGCCGTGATGTCCCGGGTCGGGTCGCCGTCGACCAGCAACAAATCGGCCCGCATGCCCGGCCGGACGGCGCCCCGGTCGGCCAGGCCGAAGGCGCGGGCGGGCAGCACGGTCGCCGAGCGCAGGATCTCCACCGGCGTCATCCCGGCCCGCGCCATCAGCTCGAACTCGTGATGCAGGCTCTCGCCGTGGGGCACGGGCAGCGGCGCGGACGGCTCGGCGTTCGCGTCCGTCCCGGCGAGGATCTCAACACCGGCCCGGTGCAGACGGCCGACGTCGCCCAGCACCTCCTCCAGGTGGTCGGTTCGGCCAGGCGGCGGGCCGGAGGTCATGAAGGCGGTGCGCAACGCCTCCATCATGGTGATCGTCGGGATGGACCTCTGGCCGGCGCTCCTCATCGCGGCCACGTCGTGTGCCCGGATCCCGCCGGCGATCGGCGTGTGCGTGACGAACTCCGCTCCCGACTCCACGGCCATCGTGTAGGCGCCCGAAGTGGCGGCGTGCACGATCGTCGTGAGCCCGTACTCGTGTGCCGCCTCCACCAGCGCGCGCAGCGCGTCCGCGGGCGGCCCGCCCTCGCCGGGGGCCTCGGCGACGCCCTTGATGTAGTCGACACCCTCCGCCGCCCGCGCCTCGACGTGCCGCCGGGCATCGGCTGCCGTCAGGATGACGGCTTCCGGCGGCATTCCCGGCATGCGGGCGTGGTGGCCGCCCGGCCCGATCGCGGGCAGTCCGGCAGTACGGAAGTCGGCCGCTCCCTCGGTCTCGCGCAGCGAGGCCACCCGCTCGGCCGGCCAGCAGGCCATGTCGAGTCCGGTCGTCACTCCCCAGGCGGCCAGGGCGGCCAGGTTCCCGGGGTCGTGCAGGTGGACATGCGCGTCGATCAGTCCGGGCAGCAGCGCGGCTCCCGCCGCGTCGATCTCCTCCGCCCCTGCGGGATCGTCGCCGATCAGCGCACCGTCGATGACGACGGTGCGGGGCTCGCCGAGCCGTTTGTCATCGAAGACCCGCACATTGCGCAAGGCTGTCCTGCCGTCAGTGGACATGGGTCACCCGCTTTGTTTAAGGAACAAGTTTGTTCACTATCGGAGGCTAGCACGGCGAGGTGCGTGATATATCGGTCCTCATGAGTCCCACCCGCCGCCGCGGAGACGTCCTCACCACCGCGATCTTCCAGGCCGTCCTGACCGAACTGGCCGGGAGCAGCTTCGAGGAGCTGACGTTCGACAAGATCGCCTCCGCGGCCGGGACCGGGAAAGCGGCCTTGTACCGGCGCTGGTCCACCCCGGCCGAACTCGTCCTCGCCGCGCTGAGCGACCCCGCGACCGGCTTCGGCGACCCGCCGGCGCCGCCCGGCACGGGCACACTACGCGATGACCTGATCGCCCTGCTCGAGCACTTCGTACGGGCGCTCGACGAGCCGCGCGGCCGCGCGCTGCTCCCGCTCATCGCCCACCGCCACCGCCATCCCGAGCTGTTCGAGCAGGTCCACCGGCTGGTGGTCCGCCCGCACCAGGAAGTACTGCTGTCCGTCCTGCGCCAGGCGGTCGAACGCGGCGAAGCCGCAGCCGGCAGCCTCACCCCGCGCGTTGTCTCCGTCGGGCCACGCCTGATCCTCCTCCAGGCATGGGAGGGCGGTCTCGTGGACTCCGGCGAGATCGCCTCCATCGTCGATGAGGTGCTCATTCCGCTGGTCAGGCCATGACCCCTGGCCGGCATCCCGCAGGGCGGCGGTGCGAGACGAAAGGTGCACGTTGTGGGTGGATCACACCTCCACGAAACTCGGCGCGGTTCAAGTTGCTCGTGCACAACGACAGCGGCAAGCGCCCGAAGATGCTCGAAGAGTACGCCGGCTACCTGCGGCACCGCTGGGAGCAGGGCTGCACCGACGCCGAGCAGCTCTACCAGGAGATCACGGCCATGGGCTTCCGCGACACACGCAGGTCCGTGCGCGATTACGTCCGGCCCTGGAGGTCCCAGACCACCATCGCCCTGCCGCCGCCATCACCGCCTACCGTTCGCCAGGTCACCGGCTGGTTCCTCCGCCACCCCGACAGCCTCGACGCCGACGAACACCAGCACCTGCAGGCCTTAACCGCAGCCTTCCCGGCCCTGGCCGCGCTCGGCGAGCACGTCTGCGCCTTCGCCCAGATGATGCTGCGGCTCACCGGCGACGGCTTGGAGCAGTGGATGAAGCGGGTCCAGGCCGATGACCTGCCGGAACTGTACTCCTTCGTCACGGGGCTTCTCGAAGGCGCGGACGCGGTCATCGACGGCCTGGCGAAGAAGGACCTCGGGGTGGACGCCTACTCCTACCGGCAGCGGGAGAGTAGCGCGTCGCTCCCGAGAAGGTCATCTCCAGTGCCGGCCCGCTGACGGCGATCCGCCGGGCGAGCACGCGCAGCGCCCCCCGGCGCACCCGCCCCGTGCCCGCGCGTCTTCGCGGTCCCGGCCGAGCGTCATCGAGACCGGCACGCCGTACGGCTGGCGGTCAGGTGAACGTGAGCGTCATGGCGTCGCTGTGGCCGGACCAGTTCAACGTCAGGCGCCAGCAGCCCGCCCGGGGCAGGTTGACCGACGACGGCCCGGCGCCGCCGCTGATCTCGCGGCTGACCGAGGTCGTCGTACCATCCAGGCGGGCTTCGATCGTCAGCGGCTGCATCGGCTGCTGCGGCAGCCGTGAGACCCACAGGATCTTGTTGGCGTCGTCCGGATCGGCGGACGCCTTCGGCGGGTACTCGAACAGCACGGCGATTATGTCGCCGTGCTCGCTGAACACGTGGGGGACGCCGGATCCGTCGTCGCTGAAGCCCGCTCTCGCCCAGGTCGGAAGCGCCTCGCGGCTGACAGCGGACCCACAGGAGACGGACGGCCGTGCGGCCTCGGGCGCCTGACCGCCCGCCGAGCAGCCTATGGCCATGACGAGTGCGGCCAGGGCCGAGAGGCCATGTCTGATCGCCACGCTGACCTCCACGGTGTAGGGACCCCATTGTCCGTCGCCGCGTGAAAGCAGACCAGCGGCAGCACGAAGGGCACGCCCGAGGCCCCGGTAGGCACCCACCGCACGCCGCGTGTTACAGCTGGGTGCCGTTCACAGTCAGTGTGACCTCGATGTTGCCGCGGGTGGCATTGGAATAGGGGCACACCTGACGCGTCACCCGTACTAGATGAGCGCCTGCCCCCGGCTGACACCCATGAGGCTGTTCCCTTCATACCCCCAGGGGATCGGGGCGTCGAAGTCCGACAGATCTCCTTCACCAATCCCGTGATCCGGTACTCGACGAGCACCTCAAGATCAGTCTGGGGCATCGCACCATATGACGGACGCAGGCGAGGCGTACAATGATCTTGTCGACCAGGGACGGGCGGGCTCAGGTGCAGGCCAAGAGCATCGGGGAACCTGGAATGGTCACGCGCTGTAAGCCGCTCGCAGTTGGAGCGGAGCCGTGCATCACATCTCAGCGCTGGTTGAGCGTCGTGCGGGGCCGGCCACGATCGACGGCCGAGCTCGTCTCCAGGATCTGCCCCACAAATAACTGGGCGGGCCGACGAGGATGAGCTCGCCGGCCCGCCACCTGTCGCTACCGCACCGTCAACTTCTGGTAGTCGGCGGCGTGGGGCTGGTAGGTCGGGTTGCCGGAGTAGGCGACGTGGACCGTGTACGCCCCGGGCTGCAGATCGGCAGTCCGCAGTGTGACCACGGCCTCGCCGTCCGCCAGTGGCACGACCTGCACGGTGCCGCCGAAGGTGATGGTGACCTCGCCGGTCGGGGTCGGAGCGTTCTTCTTCTGCCCGCGCGCTGGCCCAACAGTCACGTTCAGCTTGAACGTGTCCCCGCGGACAACCGACGCCGGCGCGGTTTTCGCATGGACCTTGACGGCATCCGTGCCGGAGGGCACCTCGAACGACGCCGTACGTTCCGACGCCTTCAAGTAGTCGAAGCCGAGGTACTCGGCCTTGACCGTGCGGGCACCCGCAGGCAGACCCGTCGGCAGCGTGACAGTGGCCGTGCCGTCCTTCAGGTAGGCGAGTTTCGACCACGAGCCGATGCTGAACCGCACCTGACCGCCGGTCTCGAACCCGTCAGCTGCCTCGACTGTGGCGGTGGCCGTGGTCGTCTGGGCCCCGCTCGCGTACGGCTCGACAGCCACCTCAGTGGTGGTCGTGACGTCGCTGTTCGGGATCCCACGGATGTCGTTCCACTCGCGGAGGGTGATCGGGATCACGGTGCCGTGACGCGGACGGGCGACGCCCGCGTTGGTCATCGTGATCGCCTTGGCGTTCCAGGTGGGAGCCTCGATGTTGTCGTGGCACGCGGCCTGGTATCCACCACCGTTCGTGTATCGGTCACCCCAGAGGTAGAACTGGCCAGGGCAGGAGGTGTCACCAGGGTTGGCCTTGAAGATGATCGGCCCCTCGTACCCCTGGTTGGCGACCCACGTCGTGCGCCCGAGAGCCGGAGCGACCAACGTCCAGTTGTTGATGTTGCTGTCCAGGAAGTCGGTGTGCTTCTCCGAGAAGATGTCCGAGCCCTGGTTGCCGGCCTCGTTCTTGGTCACACGGTAGTAGTAGTCACCGACCCGGATCGCGGTCGTGTCGATCCGCGACAGAGGGGCCGGGTTCTGCCAGACCTTGGGACCGGAGAACGTCTGGAAGTCGCGCGTCGTGGTGTACCACATCTGCGCGTTCCCTTGACCGGTGCGGTTCACGGGGTCGTTCCACAGCGACTGTGCCCAGAACACGGCGTAGGCGCCGATCTCCTCGACCCACAGCGATTCGGGTGCGAAGGCGTTGCCCGCGTTGTCGGGCGCGACCTTCACGTGCCGCTGAGGAGTCCAATGCACCAGGTCGTGCGACTCGAACACCTCGATGTACTGGGTGTCGTTGATGGCGTATCCGCCCTGGTCGTACCAGTTCAGGTCGGTGGCAATCATGTAGAACGTGTCGCCGTCGGGTGAGCGGACGATGTGCGGGTCACGAAGGCCCTGGTCGCCCAGCTGGGAGATGAGCGACGGCCGGCCTCCGGTCAGACCGGTCCAGTCCAGAGCGGTGTTTCCGTTGGACGTTGCGAACATGATCTGCTCGCCGTCGGCGATCCCCTCGCCCTTGAAGTACCCCATGAAGTACCGCTCGTACTCCTCGGAACGGGGCATGGCGGTGATGGTCACCGGGAACGACTTCGTCTTCGAGGCCGAGCCCTTGGTGATGGTCGCCGTCAGGACGGCGTCGACATCCGCACGGCCGAAGGCCGGGCGGGTCACCTCACCCCTCGGGGTGACGAGGTCGGTGGTCGACTTCCAGGTGATCGTGGATCCGAACTCGCCGGTGACGGGGAGGTTGATGTTTCCGCGCACGTGGTCGGTGGCGTGCAGGGTCAGGTCGGACGTGTCACGGTCGACCGCCTGCGCGTCGTCGAACTCGGCCTTCACCACGATGGGGATCTCCCGTGTGGTGACCTCTTGGGCGCCCTTGCGGACCGTCGCCGTGAGCGTGGCTGTCGCGTCGGGCTGCCCCTTCGCGGGTCGGGTGATCCTGCCGGTCACCGCGACCTTGCGTGCGCTGGGGAGGGCCGGCGGGGTGTAGACCTGGACGACCGACGGGTCCGAACTCGTCCACGTGATGGTCGAGCCCGCCACGGAGCCCACCTTGGGCAGGGCGATGTCGCGTACGATCGCACTGGTCAGGCCGAGGTCGATGGCCTCGGCGTCGGCGCGAACGCCCTCGGAGACGGTCCTCTTCGCCAGGGCGAGTGTCTCGTCGGTGCTCACTGCCCGGTCGTAGACCCGGAAGTCCCGGATCGTTCCGCGGAACGAATAGTTGCCCGACGTCTGCGAGCGAGCGAGGAAGTTGCAGTTGGTCCCCGCAGCGTTCACCGACGGCGCCGTGGTCAGGTTCGCCGACGTCGCGTGCAGCACACCGTCGAGGTAGAGCCTGCCGGTCCAGCTCGTACCGTTCGCGTTCAGTGACTGGGTGTAGGTGACGTGCGTCCACGCTCCCTCGGTCATGCGGACCCGGTTCTGCTGGAGGTTCGCCGAACCCACCGCGATACGGAACCGCTGGGTGTTCGACGCGAAGATGGAGCCCTGGGCGCCGGTGTCGACGTCGCACGAGCCGGACTTCGCGCCGAAGCTCCACATCTGGTGGTCGCCGACGTTCGCCGGATCGATCCACACGTCATAGTCGACGGTGAGGTTCGACATGCCGGCGGTGATGTTTTTCGGCAGCGCCACGTACGCACCGTCGAGGGCGCTCTCGTAGGAGTCGGGGTTGAACCTGACTCCATCGCCGGTCAAGGTCGCCTTCTCCGGATGCACGAGCGTGGCGTTCGCCGCCGAGCCCGCGCTACCCGAGTTGACCAGCGTCGTCCCATTGGTCTCGTCGAGGGCGAAGTGGTGCACCAGACCCTCGTCGAGCTTCTCCTCGGCAGCGTGCGAGGGCGTCGCTGCGAGCGAGACCGAGAGAAGCGCACCCAGTGCCAGGCCCGCGACACCTTTACCCGTGCGGCTCAGCCTGCGACGTGACCTTTGCGGTCGCACTCTCAATCGATCCTCCTTGATCCGGTCGCTGTGGACACGTGAGGCACGGCCCCGTTCGGGGCGGGGCCGAACGCACGCGTGGGAGAGGCGAAGCCCGAAAGGGTGGTCAGCGTGCCGGCGAGGCCCAGCGTGATCAGGCCTCGTTGAGCGCTCCGACGAGACGAGGGCAGCACAGACAAAGGTTCACCTCGCTGTGAGATGTGGGGGGACGGCGTGAACTGGGGGGATGGGGCATATGTCGCAGGTGTCCGGGTCTTGAATGCAGACCCTAACCTCCAGCCGCGGCGGAAGATAGCGTTAACATAAGCAAACTTTGTGATCCCACCGATGAAAGCTACGCTGGACCTGGATAAAGGTCTCGCCCGATGTTCGTTGCTGGCTGCCTGCTGCTCGCCGCATCACCTGCTCAGGCCGACGCAGACGGCTGGAGCGGCGAGTGAAGCGGCGTCGGACGGGTCACGGTAAGCAGGGACGCCAGCACATCGAGGTATGCCATCTCGCCGCGACGACGTGACGTTTCACGTCGCTACCTGGAACAACTGCACGAAGACCGCGGACTGCAACTCCTCTATATGGCCCAGGCCAAGGTAGAAAGGTGAGTGCCCCGCCCCGGCGGCTGTCACGGCTATCTCGCAGGGCGTCGGCCGACTGTGCGTGGCCTCGGAGTCCGAGGTACCGCGCTCCGCGAAGGCGTAGAGAGGGTGCGTGACCTCGGGATCTCCCGCTCGGTCATGACCTTGCTCACTGCGACCTCGGCCTCGCGTCCGCGATCGAAAGGTGTTGATCATGCAGCAGGCACCCTGCCAAGCTCGGGTGCCGAGCCGGTAAGCAGAGGGGACTTTCTGCCGTGACAGCCGACGAGCGGGTGCTTCGGCACTACCTGCTGAACGACGAGGCCGGTCGTCTCTGGGCTACCGCCCGGGGTGAACTCACCCGCCGGCGCACCTGGGACATTTTCGAGCGATTCCTTCCTGAGAGCGGACGGGTCGCCGCCAGGTTGCACCTGTGGCCCGGAGCGCTGTTTCCCGCCACGCCGGTGTGACGCCCCGGCCTGGCTAGGCTGAACGCATGACTGATGCGGCGGGACGGGTCGAGCCGTCCGGGGTGTGGGCCACAGCCCTGGGCGTGGCCCGGGTGAGGGCGATGGAGACGGCACGCGAGCAGCCGCTGTTCCGGGACCCGCTTGCGCAGGCCTTCGCCACGGCCGGCGGGAGAGACCCTGGGGCGCCGCCACCCCCGCGCGCGGACGAGGCGGCGCGGCGCCGCTGGCTCGGTGTGGCCTTCTCGATCGTCATCCGGACGAAGTTCCTCGACGACCTGCTGGACCGGGCGGTCGCGTCCGGCGTCCGGCAGGTCGTGCTGCTCGGAGCCGGGATGGACAGCAGGGCCTTCCGGATGGACTGGCCTGCGGGGACCCGGCTGTTCGAGGTCGACACGGCCGAACCGCTGGATTTCAAGGCGTCTGTGCTGCGTCAGGAGCGGGCCGTTCCACGCTGCGAGCGGATCACCGTCCCGGTCGACCTGCGCGAGGACTGGCCCGCCGCCCTGGCCGCGGCCGGGCATGACCCGGCGCAGCCGACGGTGTGGATCGCCGAGGGACTGCTGATCTACCTGCCCGAGGACGCGGTGCAGTTGCTGCTCGAACGGGTCGGCGCGCTGTCCGCTGCAGGCAGCAGGATGGGCCTGACACTGGGCTCGCGCGGTGTGGTCGAACGCTTCCGCGGAGACGCCACTCCGGGATCGGCAGCGTCGATGTGGGTATGGGAGATGCCGGAAGACCCGGTTGGCTGGCTGAACGGCCTCGGCTGGGAGGCGGAGACCTTCACCCTGCGTGAGCGCGCCGAGGCCTACGGACGTCCGGTGCTCACCCCGTCGCAGCAGGACGAGGGCGCAGGCGGACTGGTCTCGGCGGTGCGCACGGCACACTGACCACGATGAAGGCCGGCCCCCACGTGTGGCGGGGGCCGGCCTACACCTCGGCCGCCCAATCGCTCCTGGCCGCCGCGTCCGCCCAGGAGCCGCCTACCGGCCTTCGTCGAGGTCGATCGCGGTGCGGTCCATCAGCCGTTCGTAACGCTGCCTGGCGGCCTGCGGGGTGCCGAGCCCAAGGCCGAAGGCGATCTCCTGCCACGTCATGCCGCGCCCCCGCGCCATCTGGAGGAGCGCGGCCTCCAACTCGTCCATCTCGGCCCGGGCCTGGGGGACGAGAGTCAAGGCGGCCGTGATGTCGGCCTGGTCCACCTCCGGCTCGCCGTCATCGAGCTGCGCGGCCCCGCTCAGCAGGAACGACACGAGCCTGACGGCTTCGTGGGGTCCCATCACGAAGGAGTGGACCTGCCGTCCGCGTTGCTCGTCGGTGGCGGCGTGCCGCTCGGCGATGCGGAACAACGACGCGTGGACGCGCTGCGCGCGCGCCGCCTCCGGACGCGGAGACGTGAACGGATCGAGGGGCTGCTCGGTGGTCGGTCTCATACCGCCAAGGATGTAGCCACAACTATTCATTGTCAACGTAGCGTTGTAAACATCTCGTTTAAAGGGCCGCGCTGCTTGTTTCTGGGGTGTGCAGCCTCCAAGCACAGCCGCTCGCGCCGCTCCTGCTCGGCAGGGGTGTATCCGCCGGCTGCCGCGTACCTCATGACCAAGGGATAGCGGGCCCGCAACGATCCGTCACCCGGCACGAGAACGCCACGTGTTCGTCCTGAGTACGGGCTCTGCGGCGGTCGCATTTTCGCGAGCAGCGCGAGCAGGGCGCCCTGTTCCTCCGCGTCGAGGCCGACGAAGAGTCCGGAGGCGTCCAGCCGGGTTCTGAGTGCGTCCCAGAGTTCGTGCCCGCGTCCTGCCAGCTCCCGGTTCCCCGGCCTGCGGGACGGCGAAGAGCATCAATGACACCATCGCCGAGAGGCCCTTCACCGAAACCAAGGAGCGGATCACATCCGGGTCGGCGCCGAGCCGGTCGGCCAGCCGTGCCACCGCTGCTCGCGGCGCCGACACCACGTCGTCCGGCACGAACCCCAACCACGGCATCGTGCACAACGCGACCGCGGGCCCAAGCCGATCCACCGACCCTCGGCCATGCCCGAGAGCGATGAACGCCGCGTCCGCGGAGCCTATCGGGCATGTCCGCCCGATCTTCGGCGAAGACCACGGCAACCCCAGACCGAAGCTACTCAGCGCAGTACGGCCGTCAGCAGGTCGGCACCCAGCGCTGTCAGACCGGGGAGATTGAGGGTGTGACGGACGTAACGACCGTGCCGCCGGGCCGTGAGCAGGCCCGCGCGGCGCAGGACAGCGAGGTGGCGGGACACCTCCGGGGGTGAGAGTCCCCAGGCGTGGGCCAGCTCACCGGTGGTGTGCGGGCCGCGGGCCAGGGTGCGCAGCAGCCGCAGTCGTACCGGATGCGCGAGTGCCTCCAGCCGTAGCGTTACCGTTTCCAGCGATACCGGCTCCGATGGACTTGCCTCGGCCACGGGGTACTGCACCACCGGCTGCCACCCGGGCGCGTGAACCACCACCAGGTGCGGACGGCCGAAGACGCTGGGGAGGAAGGTGACCCCGGTATCGTGGGCGGCGGTCGCATTGTCCTGCAGCTTGTCCACGATGATGCAGTTGCCGTCCGGCGCCAGGGTGAGGGCGCTGGAGACCGACGCGAGTGCCGCCCCGAGGCCCTGGCGCTTCAGCAGGTCGTTCTTCAGGCGCAGGTCGGCGGCGAGTTGCACGGCGACACCCGTCCAGGCGGCGTCGAAGAAGGCCTCGGCGCACTGTTCGAGGGTGTGACGCACCCGCGCTCGCACGGCTGCGGGGTCCGCGAGCAGCCGTTCCGCGAAGGCCTCTTGGAGCGCGCCGCGGGCCTGGGCCAGGTCCAGGGCCCGCTCGCGCGCCGTCGCGTCGGCGAGCGGCGACGGCGCGGCGAAGTGGATCCGGTTGCTGCCGCATGTGGTGATGAGCGCGGCGGTCACATAGGTTTCGTCGTCGATCCGGTCTACATCGTCCAACTCCTCGGCGAGGGTCGACCGGGGACGAGCGGGGACCAGAAAGTCGGCTCGTGAGGAACGCCAAAGGAACTCCGCCTCCCGCAACCGCTCGGCCAGCTCCGGCCGCAGCCGAGCCCAGACGTCCCCGGCCCAGCCGGCGAGCTGCGGGTGATGCGCGGGTTCGGCCAGCACGTGCAGCATCGCGGTCAGCTCGGCCAGTGGGGAGGCAGCGAACCGCAGTCGCCCGGACGGCAGGCCTCCGATGTCGATCCTCAACGTCATCCCCTCATCATCGCTGGTCGGATGGCCGACGACCGCGTCGATTGACGGTGTCCGTCAACCGACACAGCCGGCCGGGCTGCCGAACGCATCGTTGACGCCATGGCAACCACCACCAGGATCGAGCCGCGCGCCCTCGTCCGTGCCTCCGGAGGCCCCCGCTATGCCGTCGCCCTGGCCGTGGATGCGCTCGGCACCGGCCTGCTGCGACCCTTTCTGCTGCTCTACGGGGTGACGGTGCTGAGGCTGTCCGCGCCGGTCACCGGCATCGCCATGACGGTCGGCGTCGTCGTGGGCCTGGTGTGCATGCCGGCGGTCGGCCGATGGCTGGACCGGGGCGCACGCAGCACGGTCGTGGCAGCGTCGATGCTGGTGCGGGTGCTGGGCGTGGCGCTGCTGCTGGCCGCCCCGACGGGGCACGTCTGGCTGTTCGCGACGGCGGCACTCTTCCTCGGCATCGGCAACCAGGCTTGGCCGGCCGCCCATGCCGCCCTCGTGGCCACGGTCGCTCACGGCCGCGAACGCGACGCCGCTCTCGCGGGAGGCCGCGCCCTGCGCAACGCCGGCCTGGGCACGGGCGCCCTCCTCGCCACCGCATGCCTGGCGGGCGGCACCATCGCATTGCGGGCGCTGGCAGCCGTCACCGGGCTCGCCTATCTCGCCGCGGCGGCCCTGGCATGGTCGGTCCACCTGCGCACGCATCCAGCCGCTACTCCGGCCAAGGACAAGGCCGGCGGGTCCGCATCTCGGATGCGCGCGCTGCTGGCCGCCAACGTGGTCTACGTCTTCTGCCTCAACGTCCCCGAAATCGCGCTCCCCCTTGTCCTGGTGACACAGTTGCACGCATCCCCGGTGTGGTCGGCAGCCATCTTCGTGGCGAACACTGTGCTGGTGGTCACCCTGCAGGTTCCAGTCACCGTCCTGATGTCCCGCTTCTCCCGGCGGACCGTGCTGGGGGTCGCCGGCGTGGTACTCGCCGCGTCCTACCTCGGCTTCCTCGCCGCCACCTCACTGGGACACGGCTGGAGTGCCCCGGCGATTGCCACGGTGTCCGTGTTCTGCACGATCGGCGAGATCATCTATGCCGGCAGCGCCACCGCGCTCGTCACCGCCCTCGCCCCGGCCCATCTCCTGGGACGCGCCCTCGCCCGCTTCCAGCTCTCCACGGGCTTCGGCCTCGCCGTCTCCCCGATGGTCATCACCGCTCTCGCCTCCCGCGGCTCGGCCGCCCTCTGGGGCAGCCTCGCCGCTGCGACGCTCCTCTCCGCCTCCGCCGTTGCCACCGAGAAGGATCAAGGGACTCGGAGTTGAGGACGGCGGGGCGGTCGAGGGTCTTGCCGAAGGCCCCGGCGGCGGCGGCGACGCCTTCCCAGGTGCTCTCGCTGATCATGTCGCGCTGGAACTTCAGCACTGCGGCAAGGACCGAGACCGTCATCTTGGTGCCGGGGCCGTCGCTGGACAGGTCGATCCCCGACAGGTCTTCATCGGCGGGGGCGCCGGCGGCCAGCAGAGCGGCAGGGCGTGCCGTTGGCGGGCGTCGGTCTGCTTGTCGGTGGAATGCCGAAGGTAGATGCGGTCGGCCATGCCCGATCGTGTCCCTTCCCAGGTCGCCCGGTGCCGATGTCAGGAGTCCTGTGCAGGGATCTCAGAAGACGCCTGCAGCAGGTCGGCGGGGATTCGGTCCACGGCGATGGCGATCGCTTCGGCGGGTGTGCTGACCTGGTTCAGGGCGGGGCCGTTCCACCATTCCCTGATGGTGTAGTCGCCGGTTCCTCGTGGCGAGTCGATCGAGACGAAGGGCGGGGAGAACGGGTAGTCGGGCGTGTCGGAGAAGCTCAGTGCCCAGTGGCTGGTGAAGGGATAGAGCCTGCGGAGCTTCGGTTCGGCGTGGGCGGACTCGATGAGCGCCTGGTACTGCGGCCAGTCGGCGTCGTCGGCGTCCTTGAGCAGCCACTGCCACTCTGAGGCGATGACGCCGGTGGAGTTGTTGTCGGGGACCTCGAAACGTCCGGTCAGGAGGTCAAAGGGGGCGGCCTGCCCGATCTCATCAAGGCTGGCCCCGTCGGTCCAGCTGCGGATCACTTGGGGAAGCTCACGCAGGTCCTTGGTAGCGCCGCAGATCATGAGCCGGTTGTTCGACGAGCCCCAGATGGTCCAGCACCGTTCGTGATGCCACGCTGTGACGTAGGACGCATGGCGATGCGGGACGACGCTGGCGAACGTGGCATGACGTAGTGGATCGGACGGGGTGACGGTCAGGGGAAGGGACATGCCTTGGTCGGTGGCTGCGGCTTGGAGTGCCGCGGCGAGGCTACCGTGTGCGGCCACGTCCGGGTAGAGAACGGCAGGGTCTGGTTCGCGGCTCATGAGATTCCGATCTTCTGCCCGTGCGGCGTGCTGTGGCGGCCATCACAGGGGCGAAAAGGGGAGGCGGAAGTCGGGATCGGATCCGAATGGATCGGCGGCCCGTTCCAGTAGGTGGGGCACAGACTCTGATTAGACCCGGCGCGGGGGGCGGAGTCGACCGAATCCGCCCCCTGGCCCGTCAACGTCGCCTGCCTGCCGGGCCTTGCGCAGCCCGTACGGCCTATCGCGAGCCTAGCCAGAACAAGCCCCGCCTTGCTCGGCGAGCCGGCGGTCGGCGGCGGTGCGAACACGTCGTGTCCGTCCATCGCTGGCGAGCAGCCGAAGGGCAGCCGATGACGTCAGGATCTGCACAGCCGTGCGCTGGAACCAGTCGGAGGCGGCAAGGACATTGTCTGACTTCCAAGGGGCGTTGGCGGTGGCGGTGCTGCGAGGCTCTACCGGCCCCTCGGCCTCGGCTTGAAGTAGTGCGAGACCATGTAGGCGGCGACCTGCGCGCCGATCTTCGCGCCCTGCACGTCTGCGGTGCGGGTGTGGATGCCGCCCCAGATGCGGGCTTCGACGACCTCGGCGAGCGCCTGGGAGAAACCGCGGAAATACCGGGTGGTGCCCGAGTCGGCGCTGTAGCCGCTGAAGGGGATGTCGTCCCGGCCGAAGAAGTGCCTCAACGCCGACATGCTCGCCGCGGTGAAACAGGTGTGCCCGGACGTGTAGTCGGGGTGCGGTGGCGTGACAAGCAACGGCGTCCATTCCGGGTCGGCGGACGTCTGCGGGTTGCCGTCCGTGTCGGCCAGCCGGATCGCGGTGACCGGCCGCCAGAAGTTCCATGCCGCCTTCTCGTTGTAACAGGCGATCGTGGCGTCTGCTTCGGCCAGGTCGACCATCGCGAACATCCGCGCCGTCTGAAGGGTGTTCAGCCGCTGCCGCGTCGCGAGCTGACGCTTGATCTCCCATTCGGCCAGATGCCGGTCGTGCCACCAGATCGCGGCCTGCGTCTGGTCGGCTGTCCTGACCGTGCTGGTCGCCGAGCCGACCGTCTTGACCTCATTGAAGTCCCGGGCGTACTGGCGGCTGGTGAGCGCCGGCGGACCGGACGTACGGAAGATGGACGCGCTGGGGATGAGGAACGGCTTGAGGTGACCGACCCACGCCCCGTCCGAGGCGAACGCGGGCGGCGTCGGCCGCCACTGACCAGGGTGGGTGCCCACGGGCCAGGTCTGGTCGCCGAACGCCCCGTCGTCCCGCCGCGCTTCGATCATCGCATCGGCCGCCTGAGTGCCCACGGTGATTCCACGCTGTTTCGCGGCGCCGTCGGGTACTGCGCCCAGCGACTCGTCGTACTGGCTTTTCAACCTCGCCTGCTGGTCGGGAAACAGCGCTTGCAGCACCCGATAACCCGCGGTCGCGACGGCCGCGTCCGTCGATTCGGTGCCATTGGCGGCCGGTGCGACCAGGTACGGCTGGTAGGGAGCACCGGCGATCGCGTTCACCGCGTCGTAGACCGCTCCGTGCACCATCGCGAAGCTGCGAGCCTGGACCTGCGGCTGCTGGCCGGCAATGTCCCAAATCGCGGTCTGAGCGTTACGGTCCCAGACGATGACGGCGTTGGCGGAGGAGCCCGAATCCGCCGCGTACGCGGGGGACGGGCCCAGTACGATCGGCGACCCGGCGGCGATGACCCCGGCGACGGCCACCCAGACGACTGTGGGTCGCAGAGCGGCTGTCCGGCATGCAGCAATTGGGCTGAACATGAACGCAAACTACTATGCCGCTGAAAAACCTTACAGCGGCCAATGCGCCGAAAAATCGATATCGATCCAACCGGAATGAGCTCCGGCAACATGTGAGCTGTTTCTGCCCTGATCATGCCGGTCAGGATGCGCGCCACCTGCACCACCCGCGAGACGGTGCTTGCCGCCTCGGAATGAGCGTGCCAGGGGGCCAACGCCGTGCTGTGGGAGCGGGTGAAAATCAGATTCAGGCGACGGCAACAGTTGCCGGCATCGGTCTTCCGCGCCACCACCCGCGAGCACTTCGCCGACCGAAGTGCTCCGGGTCGGGGCTGACGCTGGGCGTGGTAGTCGGTCGCGTGTCCGGCCGGCGGTCAATGCCCGATCGCGGTGTGCGGGCGCTGGTGATCGAACCCCTCTCGGGGGGCGGCGCCGTCGAGGGCCGGCGGCAGTCCGCACGGCCCGAACAGGCCGGCGTCCAGGAACGCGACGACCCGGGCGACACCGGTGGCGGTGACGGTGAGGACCTGAAGGGCGTGCGCGCGGTACACGCCGTCGCCGTCGCGAGAGTAGGACCCGAACGCGGGCTGCCCGTTCACGCTCGTCGGGACCATCCGCTGCTCGCCCGCGGCCAGGACCCTGGCCGCGAGGAACCGGAGGACCGTCTCCCTCCCCGCGAACCATGTGGGGATCGGCGGCATCTCCCAGACCGCGTCCTCGGTCAGCACCCCCGCCAACACGCTGACGTCGGCGCTCTCGAACGCCGCGGCGTACCGGTCGAGCAGCGCCCGCCGAGCCGGGTCGGCCGGTTCCGCTATCCCGTCCTGGGTGGGGGCGATCTGGCTGAGCTGGGCCCGGGCGCGCTGCAACGCGCTGTTGACCGCGGCGGTCGTGGTGCCGAGCAGGCCGGCGACCTCACTCGCCCGCCAGGCCAGCGCGTCGCGCAGGATCAGCACCGCCCGCTGCCGGCCGGACAGGTGCTGCAATGCCGCGATGAACCCCAGCCGCATGGTCTGCCTCGCCTCGACGATGGCGGCCGGATCGGCCGGGGCCGAGCCGAACAGCGCGTCGGGGGCGGGTTGCAGCCACGGCACCTCAGCCGGCCCGGGGCGCGGCGGTTCGTCCGGGTGATCGCTCGGGCTGCCCAGGCCGGACGGCAGCGGGCGCCGGCCGTTGCCTTCCAGCGCCTTGAGGCACGCCCTGGTCGCGATCCGGTACAGCCAGGTGCGCATCGAGGAGCGCTCTTCGAAGCGGGCGTAGCCGCGCCACGCCTGCAGGTAGATCTCCTGGAGCACGTCCTCGGCGTCGTGGATCGACCCGAGCATGCGGTAGCAGTACGCCAGCAGTTCGCGCCGGAAGGGCTCGCTCCGCCGGACAAACTCGTCGTCGGGCGTGCCGGCGGCCCCCGTGGGCGCCGGCGGCTGTGCCATCCGCGTCATCGTCCCTTCACTCATCCCATCGGCCAGAACATCGCGGCCATCGCCGTGGCCATGAGAGCGTGCGCCACATCGGAGATCCTTTCCGCGGCTCCCGGCGCCGCCCCACCTGAGCCGGGTCGCACTCCGCGGATCAGGAACCACGCCGCCGTGCCCGCGAGCACGAGGATGAGCATCCACCTGAGTGTCAGGGACTCGATCATTCAAGGACTCCCGTGTTCGAGACGGACGGGTGACGCCTCCTGACGAGGCGTCACCCACGATGCCGTCGGCGTCTGCTCAGTGATGGTGGGCGTGGTGGGAATGGTCCGCCCCGCCGTCGTACGTGTCGTGGTAGGGGAACTCGTTGACGTAGCGCTGCCGGCCGAGAGGGGTCAGGTCGAGGTAGTGATAGGTGCTCAGCATGACCTCCGCACCCCGGCCGTACGTCGAGTAGGTGTGGAAGACGCTGTCCTCGTCGCGGACGAAGACGCTGATGCCCTGGGCGTCACCGTGCGTCGCGTACCCCAGGCCCTCCCGCTCCAGGGTCGCCTTGTCCTTGTAGTTGTACTCCACCGGCGCGGCGGCCTCGTCGTTGGTGACGTGGAAGTCGTAGTTGAAGTCGCTCCCGGCCGAGGAGTACCACGGGACGGTCCACCCCATCCGCGCCTTCCACCTTTCGATCTTGGCCAGGGGTACGCGGGAGACGAGCGCGAATGTCGTGTCACTGGCGTGCAGGTGCTCCAGCCGGCCCACGTTGTCGACCGCGAACGAGCAGCTCGGGCAGCCGTCCTCCCAGTCCTCGTTCCACATGAAGTGGTACACGAGAAGCTGACGGCGGCCCTCGAACAGGTCGACCAGGCGGGCCGCGCCGGCCGGGCCTTCGAAGACGTAGTCCTTGTCCATCCTGACCATCGGCAGCTCCTGACGCCGCGCGGTGACGGCGTCCTGCGCCCGCATGGCGTCCTTCTCCTGCTCCAGCAGGTTCAGCCGCGCCGCCAGCCACTCGTCGCGTGACGCCGTCCGTGGGAGAGTCATCGTCTTCTCCTTCTGCTTCGCATGAGTCATGACCGGAACAGGCGGTAGGAGCCGACCAGCGTGGCGCCGGCACTGACAGGCGGGACGGCCATGCGACCGGCCGCGCCGTGCTGGAACTCGGCGAACGCCGCCGACCGCCGGAGCGGGTTGTCGTGCCCCTCGATCAGGGCGACGTGCACGAAGCCGACGCCGTCGGCCAGGCGGAACGCCGCGTAGCGCAGCCCCTCCGGGGCCGTCTCGTTCAGCTCGCGGAACACACGCTCCACCAGCCGCTGGTTCTCCGCCGCCGCGTCGGCGCGCGTCTCGTAACGCACCACGACTGTCTCGCTCATCTGGACGACACTCCTCATCCGCCTGGAGTCACACAGGGAATCGGCCGCACCGTTCTCCGGCCGTCTACAGGTACAGAGGCGCCGCGTCGGAGAAATTCATCGGCCGGGCGCGAATGATGTCGATCCGTCGGCCGTTCCATGCGCCGGGAAAGGTAGGCGGCCCGTCCGGGCTCCACAGGACGGGACGCGCGGACATGGCGAAATATCCGGTGCTCACCTACGCCAGGCCGCTGTCACTCGTGGTGAGCGGGGGAGGGCGGCGAGGGTCATGGTGTCTCAGGTGTCGTAGCCGACGAGGAGGCCCACCTTCCAGCTGCGGCCGGTCTGCAGGCTCTGTGCCTGCCGGTTGGGGCGGAAATCCGAGGGTCTGGACGGCGTCGAGGACCCGCCGGGCATTTCGGGACGTATGCCCGGTTTCGCTGAGGGTCTTCGGCGCGGTGCCCGCATTGGCGTCGGCCGGTGCGGCGACGTCGCCGAACGTGGTCCTTGCCTTTGTGATCGTACGGTCCGGATCCGACCGACGCAATCCTTTGCTCTTCACTCTTGCTGCGGCCATAGTCCCACCGGTTTCCTTTATCGGCCAACGTGTGCAGGAAAAAAACTCACCTGGCTGAAAGTCTTGACGGCCAGACAAGTTCACCGTACGTTTCCGGCTCGGAAAACCTTTGCGCACAGTTGCCCAACCCGGGTTGTGTGCGCTGCGTCGTCGTGACCGCCGCACAGGCACCGATCTGGGGAATCCATGTCCCGCGAGTCTTCCGCCCCCTCCGCGACCGGGGCGGTCGAGGACCGAGGCCATGGCTACCCGGCCGCCGGTACCCGTGGACGCGGCCCCGGCGGCCGGCGTCGAGTCACCCTCGTAGCCGGCCGGCGACCCCCGCGGTCCGCTCCGCGGACACCCCCCCAACCACTCCTCAGGAGAGACGCAGTGAAGACGACCAGACCCAGAGCCGGGCAGGCCGCTGCCCTGCTCACCTCGCTCGCACTCACCGCAGCCGGCGCGACCCTCACCGCCGCTCCCGCCGACGCCGCCGCGAGCGCCTCGACCACCCTGGTGGTCAACGCGAACCAGCCCTTCCGTCCGGTGACGCACGTGGCCACCGGCTCGCTGTACGGCTTGGCGGACGCGACGAATCCGGCGGACAACCTCGTCCAGGCCATCAAGCCGAACACCTTCGTCCAGAAGCCGCAGGGCGGCAAGCAGCAGCCGACGGGTGACATCCTGACCGTCGCCCCGAAGGCGGCCAGGGCCGGCGCGAAGGTCGTGAACCGGTTGTCCGACCTCTACGCGGGCTGGCCGTACCAGTTCAGCTGGAGCAACTGGTTCAGCCTGGTCGACCAGCAGATCGCCCAGGTCAAGGCGTCAGGCGTCAACCTGGCCGCCTATGAGCTGTGGAACGAGTCGGACAACACCTGGAATTCGGCCAACGGCACCTATGAGGACTTCTGGACCAGGACCTACCGCGAGGTGCGGGCCAAGGACCCGACGACCCCGATTCAGGGGCCGAGCTTCTCGGACAACATCAGCGACATGGACAACTTCCTGCGGAACGCGGTCGCGACCAACACCGTGCCCGACATCATCGCCTGGCACGAACTGATCAGATCGTCGAAGATCGCCGGTGACGTCGCCACGGTCGTCAATCTCGAGAAGAAGTACGGCATCAGCCCGCGTCCGATCGCCATCGAGGAGTACGCCGCCCCGTCCGAGGTCGGCGTCCCCGGCGCGCTCGTCGGTTACATCGCCAAGTTCGAGCGGCTGGGCATCCACGACGCCGAGCTGGCGTTCTGGAACCAGTCCGGCACGCTCGGCGACCTGCTCACCGGCCGGGGCGGCTCGCCCAACGGCGCCTACTGGCTCTACAAGTGGTACGCCGACATGAGCGGCAACATGGTGACGACCACTCCGCCCGCGCAGACCGGCATCGACGGCGCCGCGGCGATGAACAGCGCGGGCAACCAGCTCAGCGTCATCGTCGGAGGCGGCTCCGGCGACAGCGCCGTGACGATCAACGGGCTCGGCGCCTTCGGCGGGACCGTCCACGTGAAGGTCGAGTACACCCCCTCGCCCGGGCGCACGGTGGCCGTCTCCGGGCCCAGCACGCTGAATGAGTCCAACTACACCGTGACCAACGGCTCCGTCAGCGTGCCCATCCCGGCGATGAACGCGACCTACGGATACCACCTGGTCGTCACTCCGGGCAGCGGCAGCGGCAACCCCGGTGGCTCGCTGGCCGGCTCCTACCAGATCAAGAACGTGAACAGCGGCCTCGCCCTGGACACGCAGAACTCCGGCACCGCCCAGGGAACCTTGGTCGACCAGGCCACTCCCTCGTCCAGCAACACCCAGACCTGGACCCTCGTCGACAGCGGCTCCGGCCTCTACAAGATCACCAACAGGGCCAGCGGGCTGGTCCTCGGCGTCACCAACATGAGCACCAGCAACGGCGGGACCGCCCTGATCTGGGGCGACAGCGGCACCGCCGACCACCTGTGGTCGTTCATCTCCGACGGGAACGGCCACTACAAGATCCGCAACTACAACAGCGGTCTGCTGCTCGGCGTCAACGGCATGAGCAAGTCCTCCGGCGCCCAGGTCCTCCAGTGGGAGGACAACGGCACCGCCGACCACCTCTGGACTCTCACGGCCCGCTAGCGCCTGCACGGAGCCGAGGTCACGCTGTTGCGCATCCAGCTGCGCCGGAGCCGTCGACGCCGGTAGATCACCTCGTCGTGAGGCCTGAGTGACCGACTGATGACGAGTGGTCCGGGATCGAGCCCCACCCGCCCCTGGGCGAGCGGGGCCCGATCTCGGACCTGCGGCTGCAGCTGGGGCAGCCGCGCTCCACAGCTGTACAAGGAGCACAACGCAGCCGAGCGCTGCGTCAATCGAATCAAGGAGTAGCGCGGCCTGGCCTTCCGCTTCGGCAAGACCCCGAAAGCCGTCTCCGGGCTCTACCTGCGGAGTACCACCTTGTTGATCCGAAGTCTCCTGACCTGAAGATCCGAACCCGTACAGGCTCTGGTTCGGGCGAGATGGCTGATGTCGCTCAGCCGCATACCCCGGCCGCGCGCTCCTCGCGGACGATCTGGTCGACGGACTTGGTCCTGTACTCCTGCTGCTGCTCGGCATCGGGGACGAATCGCCAGGCACCGCGCTCGTACACGAAGTCGTAGGTGAAGGTCGCGATCGACCGCGCAGCCGTCACCTTCGCACGGCTTCCCGTCACGGATACCGCCGAGATCGTGAACCGCAGCCCTTCGGCTACAGACGGGCAGAGCGTGAAGCGACGCACATAATCCCGCCGGGACACCAGTTTCTGGGCGGCGCTGGTCCAGCGGTCCCAGGACGGGCCGTACTGGCCGGAGGAGTACAGGTCGAATACCTTCTGCGCGGCGGCCCGGGCGCCTGCCCGGGTCTTCGGCTGAGCGGGCCGCCGGCTCGGGCTGGGCGACGACGACTTTGCCGCGACGCGGGCGGCCGCGGTCGAATCGGCCGATTCCGTAGTCGAGCCGTCGGACTTCCGCACGAGGAGCACAGCGAGCACTGCGGCAACCGCAACCGCGACGATGGCCACCACGACGGCGATCACGGTGACAATCCGCTCACTGCTGCGGCCGCGCCGGCGCTGAGCTCGCTGCTCCTCGTATAAAGGGGGATAAGACATGACATCTCCCGGTTCCGCTGGGACTGCTGGGAGACGCGTGACGCGGAGACCACGATTACCTGCTGGCCGAATGCGGCCATTCCTGGGGAGTTACACGCGCCCAGCGGTTCTGTGGCGGCGCTCGGTGCGCATCGGGTCCCCGGCGGGGAGATCGTGGACGACGAGTGGCGGGTCGGGAAACGGGGGAGACCCCGCTGTCGATCCGGCCGTCTCCCGTTCGTGTAGAGGGTGAGACCGGGGCGTTCCCGGCGAACCCGACCACGAAGGAGACACGGCATGGGCAAGGTCGTCGCGATCGAGCATCTGACACTCGACGGCGTCATGCAGGCACCGGGACACCCCGACGAGGATCTCCGCGACGGATTCCGGCATGGGGGATGGGCCGCCCGGCGTCAGGACCCCGCCATGCGGGAGGCGATGGGCGCACGGATGACGGACGCCTGGTCCCTGTTGGCCGGCCGGACCACCTACGAGCGCTTCGCGGACTACTGGCCCGCGCAGGCGCCGAACCCGTTCACCGACGCGCTCAACCGCGTACAGAAGTACGTCACCTCCACCACGCTGGCGGAGCCGCTGACCTGGCAGAACTCCACCCTTCTCAAGGGCGGCGCCGCGGACGCGGTGGCCGGTCTGAAAGAGGAACTGGACGGCAACCTCGTGGTGTTCGGCAGCGGGGTGCTGGTCAGGTCGCTGCTTCCGCGCCGCCTGGTCGACGAGTTCGTTCTCCTGGTCCACCCGGTGGTGCTGGGCTCGGGGCGCCGTCTGTTCGAGGAAACCCCTCCGGAGTCCTTCGAGCTCGTCGACTCCACGACGACCCGTACCGGCGTCGTCATCGCCACCTATCGACCCGGCGCGAGCTGAGAGAAAGGCTCGCGCCGCCCTCGTGCGCCCTTGCGCCGCACCCGGGCGCGGCGGTTACGCAGGTCGAGCTCGCCGACGTCGAGCCGGTTCGCACCCGCTGCGCGATCCCGGTGCGCCCGAGCTGGGACGAGGACGACGCACAGAGTCGAGTGCCGGGGCGGACCAGGGTTTTCTCGGCCCCCGTCCGCGCCCCGGGTGGCTGCCGGGCTGGTGGTGCCCGAGTCGTAGCGAAAATTATCGGTATAAGGACGAAAAATATCGGCCCTTCTCGCTCGGAGTGCCAACGATCCCCTCGAACCTGCGGGGAGACCTTGCCAGGGGCAAGGATTCGCATCAGGGCATGTCCCCTGGCCGCTCGGCGGAATGAGCTTCGGGTGGCGGACAGCCGAGGAAACCCCCTGATCGCGCTGCTGAAGGTTGCGAAGACGCGGCTCATGGCGCCGCGGAAACTTGAGGAGCGCACCATCGTGGCCCGGCTTCCTCGGGCCGTGCCCGGCGGGCTCCACGTAACTTTCATCGCCCCCGTCGGCGCCCGCTCCGCCGCCGATCGCCCGTGACCAGGACCGATCCGCGTCGAGACGACACCATGGACGGAACCGGCTTTACGCGAGTCGTTGACAGTCCCGCAGCTTTGGGCTGACACTTTCGCCGTCTGTCCGATAATTTCGCCCGCACGAAGGGCCTCGACCACTGTCGATCCGGGTCACGAGCCGCGACATGGTCCTCAGGTCGGCGACCGCGTGACGACCGGCCAACCTCCGCCGCGGTGTGCGACGCCGGCGCGTGGTGGCCGTCACCCCGGCAGTCCGCATCACATAGCCCGGCCGCCGCCGGCCCGTTGAGGAGGAAGTAGGTACATGAATCACATTCCGATGAGAAGCCGCGGGCGCGGCGGTGTGCGGCTGTTGATCGGCCGTGTCTGCGCCGTGGTGCTGGCCGCTGCCGTGGCGCTGCTGCCCGGCGTCGCCCACGCTGCCATCACCACGAACCAGACCGGCACCAACAACGGATACTTCTTCTCGTTCTGGACCGACAGCCAGGGCACGGTCTCGATGGAGTTGGGCTCCGGCGGCAACTACAGCACCTCATGGCGCAACACCGGCAACTTCGTCGCCGGCAAGGGCTGGAAACCCGGTGCGCGCAGGAACGTGAGCTACTCCGGCAGCTTCAACCCCTCGGGTAACGCCTACTTGGCGTTGTACGGGTGGACGCGGAACCCGCTGGTGGAGTACTACATCGTCGACAACTGGGGCACCTACCGGCCCACCGGGACGTACAAGGGCACCGTCACCTCCGACGGCGGGACCTACGACATCTACCAGACCACCCGCTACAACGCGCCCTCGATCGACGGCAACCAGACCTTCAACCAGTACTGGAGCGTCCGGCAGCAGAAGAGGACCGGCGGCACCATCAGCGTCGGCAACCACTTCGACGCGTGGGCCCGCAACGGTATGACCCTCGGCAGCCACGACTACCAGATCCTCGCCACCGAGGGCTACCAGAGCAGCGGCAGCTCCAACATCACCATCGGCGGCACGACCGATCCTTCGCCCTCGCCCTCGCCCTCGGCTGCCTCGCCCTCCCCCCGCCCCTCGCCCTCGGTCTCGCCCTCCTCGCCGGGAGGCACCGGCGCGTGCCGCGTGTCCTACTCGAAGAACGAGTGGAACAACGGCTTCACCGCCGACGTGACCGTCACCAACACCGGCAGCGGCGCGATCAACGGCTGGACGCTGGCCTGGTCCTTCTCCGGCGGCCAGCAGGTCACCAACTCCTGGAACGCCATGGTGAGCCAGAGCGGCTCGTCGGTGACCGCGCGCAACGTGTCCTACAACGGCTCACTGGCCCCTGGCGCCTCCACCTCGTTCGGCTTCCAGGGCACCTACTCCGGCAGCAACCCCAACCCCTCGGCCTTCAGCCTCAACGGCTCGGCCTGCACCACCGGCTGACCGGCACGACCGGCTGACCGGCACGACCGGCTGACCGGCACGACCGGCACGACCGGCACGACCGTGCGTCACGGCGCGGCGACGCGCGAGCGGGGAGCGGGCGCCCTCGGGCCCCGCTCCCTCGCCGCACCGGTCCGCGTCCGCTCCCGTCCGCGGCACGCGGACGGTGACCGGTCCCGGGTCACGCCGGGCGGTCCGGCCCGGCGCTCTCGTGCAGCGCCGGGGCGTCCTTGTCAGTGCCGAAATGTTCTCGCCTGCCACAGACTGCTCTTGTACGTTCGCCCGCATGGATGTGCAGTCCCGATCGAACGCGGTGGCCGCGGTGAACGCCTTGACCGCCCGGTGGGCGGCGACCTGTTCGGGGGAAACGGTCGTCATGGCCGGTTCAGCTGTATGGCCGCTGCTGGCGTACCTGGCAGCAGGAGTCGATGGACGAGAGCGCGAGGAGCTTCAGGATGCTGTCGGAATGGACGGCACCATTGCTTCTCAGGCCGCCCGAACCGTACTGTCGATCATGGACGGCTCTCCAGCTGTCAGGGCGGCGCTGGGGCTGTGGTTCCGGGCGGATCTGCCACTGCGTCCGGACTGGATCGCCATGCTTCCCGCTGGTGTGCACGGCGAATTGACCTCAGACCCGGCTGCGGACCAACTTCGGCTCGACAGGTGGGCGGATGAGCAGACCGGTGGGCTCATTCCCGCCATGCCTCTCAAGGTGACAGACGAGATGCTGTTGGTCCTGGCTATGGCGCTCACCGTTCGGACCACATGGCTCCGGCCGTTCACCGACGGCGTCGGCGTCTTCGAGGGTGGGCCGTGGGCTGGGCGTGAGATCCACGTGTTACGTCGTACGACTCGAGTGCTCGACCGGGCCAGGGTCGCCGAGACGCCCGCAGGCCTCCTGACCCTGCTTCGTGTCATGGGTACGGGCGGAATCGATGTTCACCTGGTGCTTGGTGAGGATTCCGCGAAACCCGGCCAGGTTCTCACCGCGGGTATCGACATGGTAGCCGGGCGCCGAACCGCCATCGAGGCGGACCTTCTTTCTGCGGGTGCCCCAGGCCCAGGGATGACCGTTCGCTTCGTACGCGCCCACGCCCCCGAGGACCTGCTCGATGTCACGGTGCCGCGGTTCAGCATCAGTTCCACACATGATCTACTGGGTCTGCCCGAGGTATTCGGCCTGACGACGGTGACCGACGTGACCCGGGGGCACTTTCCCGGCATCAGCACCGAGCCTCTCGCCGTCACTCAGGCCCAACAGAACGCCTTCGCCACCTTTGAAGCCACCGGGTTCGAGTCTGCTGCGGTAACCGCCGTCGGCGTCGCCGCAGGCGGGGTGGTCCCTCGGCATCCCTACCGCGTCAGACGCATAGACCTGGATTTCTCCAGGCCCTTCGGGTTTCTCACGGTGGACCGTCGAACCCGCCTCATCCTGACAGCGGGCTGGATCGCCGAGCCTGAAGCCTGGTCCGAGGAACTCGACCACTGAGTGTTGAAGCCGGCAGTTACGCCGGCATCTGCCGGCGATGCGAACGCCACTCCCGTGTTCACGAAAGCGGAGTCACAGCGTGATCGCTCCGTCGAACGCGGCGCCGGACGTTGCGGCGTCCGCCGAGGCCGGTGCCAGCATGCGTGGCCGAGTCGCGGCCGGTGAGGCGGAACTGCCGTTCATGTGCTCTTTCCGGCCGACGTCGGATGCCGTGCCGGCGGTCTGTGTCGGCCGGATCCCAGGGCCGGTAGTCGAGGGATCCGCTCGGCCGAGTCGGGCGGGAATTCTGACAGGAGCCTTCTCTAAGTGACCTGCGGCTCTGACGAATGAGGCAGGATTCGGGCGTATGAGGGACAGACCGGCGGGTCTGGCCGAGGCCGAACTGATGGTGGCACTGACCGAGGGCTGGGGCATTGAGCCCCACTCGGTTGAGTACCTTCCGGTGGGCGCAGGCAGCTACCACTGGTCGGTGGTGGATCAGCGTGGGACGGCGTGGTTCGTCAAGGTGGATGACCTCGGCGTGGAGGACGTCGGTCGTGATGGCGCGTTCGATCGGCTTGGCCGGTCGCTCGGTGCTGCCCTGGCACTGCGCCGGGACGCGGGGCTCGACTTCGTCCTCGCGCCGATCCCGACCGTGACCGACGTTGCGGTCCGGCGGCTGACCTCGCGGTACGCCCTGTCGGTGTTTCCGATGGTGGCGGGTGCCGCCGGGCACTTCGGCGTGCACCGGCCCGAGGACCGCGTCGAGGTGATCGACCTGTTGGCCGAGCTGCACGAGGCAACCCCGATCGTGGCGGACGCCGCACCAAGAGCTGACCTGGTTCTGCCCGCACGGGACAAGCTGGAGGAGGCGCTGCGGGACCTCGATCGACGGTGGACCGACGGGCCTTGTGCCGAGCCGGCCCGCAAGCTGCTGTCCGTTCATGCCGGGCAGGTCCGACGATTGCTCGCCGACTTCGATCGGCGCGTCGACCAGGTACGGAACACCGCGGCGGTGTGGGTGGTCACGCACGGCGAACCGCACCCGGGGAACGTCATGCGTACCCCGGCTGGGCTGCGGCTCATCGACTGGGGCACCGTGCAGATCGCTCCGCCAGAGCGTGACCTGTGGATGCTCACCCCCGCCCTCGCCCGCATGCTCGGCAAGGACCCGGTTGGCGACGATGACGTACTCGTCCGTTACACCCGGGCCACCGGCCGGACCGTCACACCGGCCACCCTCGACCTCTATCCGCTTTGGTGGCGGCTCGCCGACATCGCCATCTTCGTTGACGAGCTGCGCCGGCCGCACGGCACCGGCGAGGACATCGCCGCATCGTTGCACTATCTCACCGGCTATCTCGAAGCCGGTCAGGACTGACCTGCGGCCTGGATGGCTGCCGCATGCCCGGGCGGCAGGCGGGCGATGGGCCACGATGCGGCGGCGCGCCGCGCCGCCGCATCGATCCTCTACGAGCGCGATTCGGCAGGGGAGGACGCACAGAAATCTGATCGGACAGAATCGTTCTGTACGGTCTAGTTGGTGCAGTCCTGGTTCTTCAGGGCCAGACCCAACTCGTAGACCTTGCCTCGCTGCGACAGGAAGTAGTACAGGGCCTTCGTGTTACCGGGAACGGCAGCGACGGGGTAGTTGCCCGTGGTGTCGAGTCGGGGGTATGCCTTCTTGACCTGCTTCATGGTGGAGCCGACCTTGATGCCTTCGGGCGTCTTGACGCCCTTGGGCGCTTCGATGAGGGCAACTCCCAGCTTCTTGGAGATGTAGAGGCCCACAGCGTCGCGGCCGGTCGGGTGCGCCTTGAGATCCCACCCCGAGCATTGACCCTCGTCGAGCTTTTTCACGATCTTGCGGGTCGCCTCGGCCTGCTTGAGAGTCATACCGAGCCGCACCCCTCCGTAGCCGTACGGGCCGAACGTGCCGCCCGCACCGGTGGTGGCGTCGGCGGCCGCGCTCGCCGCCGTGACGCCGGTCAATGCGATCCCCGCGGCGAGCGCCGCCGCAATGGCCGGACGCCCCAGCCGAACCACCTTGTGCTTGCGGATCCCTCTGTCACCGTTGTTCATGCGGTATTGGAGTGCCGCCGGGCCGGGAAAGTTCTGATCGAAAAGAGAAACGAAGAGCCGCAGAACGAGACCGCCACACGGGCCTGCGGCTACACCCCAAGTGCCACTGGCGCCTCCGTCTACACCGGCTCCCGGCCGGCCACGCGAGTACTGCGTCCCGCCGGATCGCGTGTCGCCGAACGGAAAGACCTGCGAGCAGCCCGCGGCCGAGGGTCGGCGCGCCGCGCAGACCGCCGGTTCCGGCGGAGCGCTTGCCATGTAGGCCGCGACCGCCGCCGTGCTCCCCGCGCCGATCGAGCACGCGGCGGCGACCGCGGTCGTCGGCCAGGGAAAGAAACTGCTACACGTCGCGCTGGCCCTGGCGACGGCCGCCGGACTGTCCGTCCTGCCGGCGACCGCGGCCGACGCGAGCGGATACGGCAGTACGGGCGCGCAGGTCGGCAGCTGCCGGTGAGCGACCAGTACGGCACGTACGGCGACGTCGTTCTCTACTACGACTCGGGCAGCGCGTGGAACTGCGCCGTTCTCGTGAAGCGATCGAGCTTCGTCTTCTACGGCATGGCGACCAACATGTACATCACCATGAACAACAGCGCCTACGACGACAACCACACGAAGAACAACTTCGATTCCGACAGTGGCATGTACAAGTACTACGCCGGACCGGTGAGGGTGTACGGCAAGAACATGTGCATCTGGATCAAAGGCGGGATAGCCGACATCTCCGGGCCCAACGCCGACTACTGGAACTACATCGTGCGCGACGTCACCCAGGTGGCCTGCGGCTGACCCCCAGTGCTCATCAGATCGGGGCGGAGGGCGCGCCGGTGGGCTCGCGGAGTCCTGCTCCGCACGATGGCGCCAATCGGGGGTTCCGTCGTGATTCCTGGCGCCGGTTTCTCTGCCGTTCGATGAGGATGGGGCCAGAGATCCTCCTCGGCCCTAGACTCGGGCCATGGACAGGACCGACCGCGCCAGCCGGATGATCGCGGCACCACCGTCGACTGTCTACGGCGCCCTCCTCGACCGGGAGTCCCTCGAGGCCTGGTTGCCGCCGGACGGCATGCGCGGGCAGATCGAGCGGTGGGATCCCCGGCCTGGTGGCGGGTTCCGGATGGTTCTCACTTACCTCGACCCCACCGGCAGCCCTGGTAAGACGTCAGATGCGACGGATGTCGTAGAAGTCGGGTTCGCCGACCTGGTGCCACCGGAGCGTGTGGTGCAGCGGGCGGTGTTCGAGGCCGATGACCCGTCGTACGCGGGCACCATGACGATGACCTGGCACCTTGTTGCCGCCGGTGACGGGACCGAGGTGACCGTCACCGCCACGGACGTGCCACCCGGCATCGACCAAGCGGTACACGAGGCAGGGATCGCCTCCTCGCTGGCCAACCTGGCGTCGTACGTCGAAGGGGCCGGCTGACTCAGGTCGGCTCCGACCGGGGGCCGGCCACGTCGTCGTGATGCGGCCGAGCGCCCGTCTGGGTGAGCTCGTTCAAGCGGCGTGAGCCTCGCGTCGTTCGACGAGGTGTCCGTGTTCGAAGCGGGCTCCGGCACGGACCGGGGCGACGAGGTGGGGCGCGTTCACCGCGCCACCGGGCCTGGGCGGACTCGACGAGCTTGAACACCATCGCCGGCGCGGCGGCGCGCGAGCCGGCCCCGCGAGTGACCTTGCCGGCGTACAGCTTGGCTTGCGGTAGGTGGAGCGGGTTTTCACCCTCCACCGATCGTGAGCTCATGTCATTGCAGACCACGTAGCCGGCGATCTCCTCGAAGCGATTCATCACGAGAAGCCGGCTCGGGCTCGGGAACGCGGAGGCTCGGGCCGACCGGTCGCGCAGGTCTCCGGTGAGAACTCTGGACAAAGCAGACGTGATCGGGGACGGTGGCATTGCAAACGTTACCGATTACGTTTTCAATCCGGCGGGTCCGGGGGAATCGGTGGTGGCGAGGCGAGGGCCGGGCTCGGGACGTCTGGCTCGCGGCGGAGGTTGAGACGCAGCTGGCGGTGTCGTCGATTACGCCGGGAACGAGGTCCTAGCGGTGATTGGGGTGACCAGGTGACCATTGTGAGGCGGGAGTCTGGAGCGATTTACGCCGATCCGGCCGCGCCCGTGGGGGAGCGCGTGGCGGATCTGCTGGCCCGGATGACCCGGGAGGAGAAGCTCGCGCAGTTGGGGAGTGCTTGGGCGTTCTCTGTGCTCGAGGGTGGCCGGTTCTCGGCGGAGCGGGCGCGGACAGTCCTTCGGCATGGCTTGGGGCACGTGACTCGTGTCGCGGGAGCCACCAGTCTGAAGGCGCTACAGGTGGCGCGGGTGGCGAATGCGATCCAGCGGTTCCTGATGACAGAGACTCGGCTGGGCATACCGGCGATCGTGCACGAGGAAGTGTGCTCCGGATTGATGGCGCGGGAGGGGACCATCTTTCCTCAGGCCATCGGTGTCGCGAGCACCTGGGAACCGGAACTCAACCGGCGGCTGGCGGATGCCGTTCGTACGCAGATGCGCGCGATGGGAAGCCACCAGGGGCTCTCACCGGTGCTGGACGTGGTGCGCGACCCGCGGTGGGGCCGGACGGAGGAGACCTACGGGGAGGACCCGTACCTGGTGGCCCGCATGGGCGTGGCGTTCATCCGGGGCCTCCAGGGCGCTTCTCTGACGGAGGGTGTCATCGCGACGGCCAAGCACTTCGTTGGTTACGGAGCCTCCGAGGGCGGGTTGAACTGGGCGCCGGCGCACCTGCCACCTCGTCTGCTCCGCGAGGTGTATCTGTATCCGTTCGAGGCGGCGGTCCGCGAGGCGGGACTTGAGTCGGTGATGGCCGGCTATCACGAGCTGGACGGGATTCCTTGCCATGCCAACCGTGAGCTTCTCCGCGATGTCCTCCGTGGGGAGTGGGGCTTCACGGGAACCGTCGTGTCGGACTACTTCGCCGTCGACCATCTCCACTCGTATCACCACTTCGCCGAGGACAAGCAGCGAGCGGCGGCTCTCGCGCTCACCGCTGGTACCGATGTCGAGCTTCCGGCAACGGATGCGTACGCGGGCGCGCTGGCACGCGCCTTGGACGCCGACGAGGTCGGCGAAGGGGAACTGGACGAAGCGGTTTCACGGGTTCTCCGGCACAAGTTCGAGCTCGGCCTGTTCGAGAATCCTTACGTCGACGAGGCCGCGGTCGCGGTCGCGGTGAACGCCGAGCGGCACCAGGAGGTGGCGCTCGAGACGGCCCGGCGCAGCCTCGTCCTGCTCAAGAACGACGGCATCCTGCCGCTGCGGCCGGGTGCCGGAACGGTCGCTCTCATCGGGCCGAACGCCGACGACGCGCGGCACCTGCTCGGTGACTACTCCTTCGCGGCGCATGTGGAGTCGTTGTTGCAGGCGCGCGAGCGGCAGGGCCTGCTCGGCCAGACGATGACGATCCCGGACGACCTTGAGATCGAGGAGAGTACGGACGGGCTGCCTTCGGTGCGTGACGCGCTCGTGGCCCGCCTGGGGGATCGGGTGCGTTACGCGCGTGGCTGCGACGTGATCGATACATCGAGGGACGGTTTCGACGAGGCGGTCGCGGCCGCCGCGGCGGCCGACGTCGCGGTGCTGGTGCTGGGGGATCGTTCGGGGTTGACGACCCGTGCCACCACGGGAGAGTCGCGGGACCGGTCCAGCCTGGAGCTTCCCGGTGTCCAGGAGGACCTCGTACGTGCCGTCGTCGCCACCGGCACCCCCGTGGTGGCGGTGCTCGTCGCCGGTCGACCGGTCGGCGGCGACTTCCTGCACGAGAAATGCGCCGCGGTGCTCATGGCCTGGCTGCCCGGGCAGACCGGGGCACAAGCGATCGCCGAGGTTCTGCTCGGCGAGGTGAACCCGAGCGGGAAGCTGCCCATCTCCTACCCGCGCTCCGTGGGCCAGATACCCGTCTTCTACGGGCACAAGGTGTCCGGCGGCCGGTCACACTGGCACGGCGACTACGTCGACTCGCCCGTCAGCCCGCGATACTGCTTCGGTCACGGTCTCGGGTACGCCCCGTTCGTGATCGAACAGGCGACGCTGGACCGGACCGAAGTGACCGCCGGGGACAGCCTCGCGGTGGAGGTCACCGTGGCCAACATCGGCGATCGAGCCGGCGAGGAAGTCGTTCAGCTCTACATTCGTGACCCGCAGGCGACGGTCACCAGGCCGGTGCTCGAACTGAAGAGCTTCGCCCGCGTGTCCGCCGGTGCCGGGCGGCGAACGGCCATACGCTTCCACCTGCCCACAGGCCAGCTTGGCTTCTACGCCCGAGATATGAACTACACGGTAGAAACCGGGCATATCGAGGTGTACGTCGGTTTCTCCTCCGACACCCACACCTTCGCGGGCACGTTCACCATCACCGGCGACGCTGACCGGCCGAAGGTCCAAAAGGCCTACACGGGCACAGTCAGCGTCAGCCAACTGACGTCGGCAACGTGATGTCACCCGCTCCGATGATGACGACGGTGTGAGGCGAGACGGGTAGCCGTGGCTCCGGGCGGGTGGCGGAGGAGCAGCACTCCGCGGCCCGCCGTTCGCCATCCGCCCAACACCCGCCGCCCAACACCGGCCGCCAGCGGGATGCCGGACATCGCCAGGTCGTCGATGCCGGCAGCGCCGCCCTGCCCTGGCCGGCCTTCTGCATTCTGGTCATGTCCTTTATAAGGCCTACGGTCGGGATAGTGGGAGGCCGTAAAGGTCTTGTGTTTGGGATAGTTCTCGCTTACGTTAAAAACCGGAAACGTAACCGATAACGATTGCAAACAGAGAGGGCCGCATGGCCGATGGCGGAGCTCCGGTGACGATGAGTGATGTCGCCCGGCTGGCCGGCGTCTCCGTCGCAACCGTGTCGCGAGTGGTCAACGGGCGTTACGGCGTCAGTGCCGGCACCACCGCGCAGGTCCGTTCGGCCATTGAGCGGCTGGGCTACGAGTCGAGTCTGGTGGCGACGAGTCTGCGGCGTAGCCGTACCGGTGTCCTGGGTCTGGTGACCCACAGCTTCCAGTCCTACACGGCCGAGGTGCTCAAGGGTGTGATGGAGGCGTTGACCCAGTCGGGCTTCGATCTGATCATCTACGCCAACAGCGACCTCTACGGGACGTATTCGGAGGGCTGGGAGCAGCGGCATCTGACCCGCCTGTCGGGCACGCTCACGGACGGATGCATCGTCGTCACGCCGTGGGGCGAGGTGCGGAGCAGCACTCCGGTCGTGGTCATCGATCCGGCGAGGGACTCGACGGCGCCGTCGGTGACGGCGGACAACCTCGCGGGTGCCACCCAGGTGGTCGAGCATCTGCTCGGCCTGGGCCACCGGCGCATCGGATTCATCGCGGGCCGTGCCAGCCTCGCGGCGGCATGGTCGCGTGAGGAGGGGTACCGCACGGCGCTGGCCGGAGCGGGAGTTCCGGTCGATCCGACGTTGATCGGCAGAGGGGACTTCAATCCCGAGTCCGCGATCCCGTTGGCACGCGCGTTGCTGGAAAGGCCGGACCGGCCAACGGCGATCTTCGCGGCGAGCGACGGGATGGCCCTGAAGGTTCTGGAGGTCGCGAAGGAGCTGGGGCTCGGCGTTCCCGGCGACCTGTCGGTGGTCGGATTCGACAACATCCCTGAGTCGGCGCTGGCCGAGCCGGCGTTGACCACGGTGGACCAGTCGATGTACCGCCTCGGCTATGAGGCGGCGCGCATGCTGAAGTCGCTGGTGATCGGCGAGTGGGAAGGCCCCCGCCGAATACTGCTCCCGACCCGACTGCTGGTTCGCGGCTCCACGGCGCCACCGAAAATCACAACGAGACCCTGACATCCGGCCACAGGCGCACCATCCAGGTGCACCTGGCATTCAGGAATACACGACGAACCGGTGACGAACGGAGGTGCAGACACACAGAAACCGCGTCACATCCCGAGAAGCTAGGTCGGCTGAGAGGCCCCACCCGCTGCCGACCATCAAAGGAGTTTCGGTATGACGTTATCGTATCACGGCAGGATGCGTCCTACGGGCGCACGACGGCTCCCGGCGGCGATCGCCGCCGGGGCCATGGCGATTGCGGCAGTGTCACTCGCACCGCGGCCGGCGGCGGCGGACACACCCTGGCTGAGTGTTTCGGAAGACGGCTACGCGTCGTTCACCGTCCCGGCGGCCTACGTCCAGGCCAACGCGGGCCAGGTGTCGCAGGTGGTTGTCGAGGGGAACTTCGGTCCCTCCTCCACCTGGGCGGAGTTCGGTCTGACCCGCCGGGGCGACGTCTGGTCGGGGGTCCTCGGCCCGCTCAAGCCGGGGCTGTACTCCTACCAGGTCACGGGCGACGACACCAAGGGCCTCAAGGACCCGACGAACGGCGCCGGAGTGGCGTCCAAGCCCCTGTGGAGCACCTTCCTCGTCGCGGGCGACTCGGCGCGCCTGCTGGCGGACGCACCTCAGGGACAGGGCGGCAAGGTCGAGACCCTGACCTACCAGGTCAAGAAGCAGGAGCGGTCGGCTCTGGTTTGGACGCCGCCCGGCTACCAGGCCGGGGATCCCAAGGGACCCAAGAGTTACCCGGCGCTGTTCCTGCAGTCCGGCGAGGGGCAGAACGCCACCGACTGGCTCGACCTCGGCCGGGCCAAGCAGATCCTCGACAACCTGTCGGCCCAGGGCTCCATGGAGCCGATGGTGGTCGTGATCAGCGGCGGTGACGGGCCGGCTGACGACAAGGAGCTGAAGGACCTCCGCAAGGCGGCCGCGGACAAGTACCACGTCCTCCGCGACCCGGCGCACCAGGCGATCGCCGGTGTGTCCGAGGGCGGGACGCGGGCGCTGCGTGCCGCTTTGACCAAGCCGAACGAGTTCGCCTACGTCGGCTCGTTCTCGGGCCTGCTGGCGGACAGCGCCGGCCGGGCGGACGCGAAGGCGATCAACCGCGACGTCAAGCTGGTGCGTCTGTACACCGGGAACGTGACCGACCCGGCCTACAACGCGACCAATCGCCTGACGAAGGCGCTGAACCGCGCCGGAATCAGGTACGAGTTCGACGGGGTCAACCCCGACGCCGGGGCGAACTGGAACGCCTGGCAGGAGAACCTGGTCGATTTCGTGCCGCGGCTGTTCCGCAAGGTGTCGGATCACGGTCCGAGCGCCGGTCACGGGCCGCTGAAGGGCGAGTTCACCCCGCCCGCAGCAGGCACCACTCCGACGCCGTTCGTGTCCGAGGGCGGCTTCGTCACCTTCGAGACCACGACGGGCTTCACGGACGCTCAGCACGTCACGGTATGGGCGAACACTGCTCCCGGCGGGAGCTGGCTGCGCATCCCGATGTCCCGTGAGGGCGACCGGTGGCGGGCGACCGTGGGCCCGTTGGACCCGTGGTTCTACTACTACAAGTTCATCGTCGACCGGGTCTCGGTCAAGGACGCGTCGAACCCGACGAAGGTGACCTCCGAGCCGACGTGGAGCACCTTCCTCGTCTCCGGAGAGAGGTCGCGCCTGCTTTCGGACGTTCCCGCCGGTCAGGGCGGAAAGGTCGAGAGCCTGACCTACCGGAGCACCGTGGCGAACCAGGACAGGACCGCGTTGGTGTGGACCCCGCCCGGCTACGACCCGGACCGCGCGGAGCCGTACCCCGTCTTCTACCTCCAGCACGGTAGCGGCCAGAGCTACACGGACTGGGTCGAGATGGGACGCGCCAAGCAGATCCTCGACCACCACTTCCTTGACGGAAACCTGGTGCCGATGGTGGTCGTGATGGGCAACGGCAACGTGTCCGACTTCAACAAGGAGTTGCTGGACAACATCGATCCGGCCGTCCGCGCCCGTTACAACGTCTCCAGCGACCCGTCGCGGCAGGCCCTCGCCGGCCTCTCGATGGGTGGTGGGCAGACGCTCGGGATGCTCAAGGCGCACCCGGGCCGGTTCGCCTACATCGGGGCGTTCTCGGCCGGGTTCGGCAGCGGCGCCGGCGTCGACGTGGCGGCGATCAACAACGGGACCAAGCTGCTGCGCGTGTACGTCGGCGACGTGACCGACTTCGTGAACCCGTCGTTCATGGCGGGCCTGACCACGATGGACAACCTCGGCGTCCACTATGAGTTCGACGGGGTCACCCCCGGGCCGCACGGCTGGGACGTGTGGCAGAAGAACCTCATCGACCTGGCTCCGCGCCTGTTCAAGCGCTAGTCAGGCACGTTCCGAGGTGACTCCACCGGGACCCCGGGGTTCCCGCCCCGGTGATGAACTTCGGACACGGCGATATGTGAGCGCTCACATCAGAATCGGCAGGAGGGACAGGGGCGCGGATCGTGCCATCCGTGCCCCGTCCCGTCCGACAGTCCGGCCTCAGCGGCGGCGCATGGACCCTTGTGCGCTGTGATCCCGAAGGGGAGATCATGTCAATGAAGACGAAAAGGATAATCGCCACGGCAGCCGTGCTCGCCGCAGCGAGTGCGCTCGCCGCCTGCGCCCCCGACGTGGGCGGGGGCGGAAGCACCGCGGGCGGAAGCGCCCCGGCCGCGGACAACGCCGGCGGAAACAACGCGAGCAACTGCACGAACACGATCAGCAAGAAGGACCTGCCGGTCGTGACCTTCTGGGGCTGGTACCCCAACACGCAGCTCGTCGTCGACAACTTCAACAAGCAGAACAACGAGGTGCAGGTCTGCTGGACCAACGTCGGCCAGGGCGGTGACGAGTACGACAAGTTCCAGACGGCCATCTCGGCGGGCAGCGGCGCCCCCGATGTGATCATGATCGAGGCGGACCGGATCCCGACCTTCCAGATCCAGAAGGCGCTCGTCGACATCAAGAAGTACGGCTATGACGCCGTCAAGGACAACTACGGCCCGGGCGCGTGGAAGGACGTCTCGATCGGTGGTGGGGTCTACGGCGTGCCGGTCGACGGCGGACCGATGGCGATGATCTACCGCAAGGACATCTTCGACAAGTACGACATCAAGCCGCCGAAGACGTGGGCCGAGTACGAGCAGGCGGCGCAGAAGGTGAAGGACGCGGGCGGCCCGCTGTTCGGCGACCTGGGCGCGAACGTGCCGGCCGTCATGATGGCGCTGCAGATCCAGAAGGGCGCGGCTCCGTTCGCCTACGATCCCGCGCGGCCGGAATCGATCGGCATCAAGCTGAACGACCAGGCATCCAAGGATGTGCTCGACTACTGGGGGCGCCTCGCAAAGAAGGGCCTGGTCGGAACGCAGGACCAGTTCACGCCGGAGTACATCGCCGGTGTGGTCAACGGTAAGTACGCGACGTACATCTCGGCGGCATGGGCGCCCGGATACCTCACGGGTGCCGGCGTGGGCAAGGGCAAGGACACCGGCAAGTTCGCGGTGGCGCCGCTTCCGCAGTGGGATCCCGGCAACCCGGTGCAGGTGAACTGGGGCGGGTCGGCCTTCTCGGTGACGAGCCAGGCCAAGAACCCCGAACTCGCGGCGAAGGCGGCGTACGGCCTCTACGCCGACGAGGAGTCGCTCACCGACGGCTGGACCAACCAGATCATTTTCCCGCTGAATCTCAAGGCGCTCAACAAGCCCGACTTCGTGGACCTCAAGGTGGCGTTCTTCGACGGCCAGCAGGCGAACAAGGAGGTCTACGTCCCCGCGGCGAACGCCTACAAGGGTATGACCTACGCCCCGTTCGGCCAGTACTACTTCGACGCCATGACGAAGCAGGTCAGCGCCCTCATCGAGGGCTCCGTCACCGGTGCGCAGGCCGCTGACCGGATTCAGGAGGACGTGGTGAGCTACGCCAAGGAGCAAGGGTTCACCGTTCAGTGACAACACGGGTGGGCCGGTCCGTCCCCGGCCGGCCCACCCGTGACCCCCAGCATCGACTTTGCGGAGCCCAAGTTGACCCTCCTGACCGAGAAGAGTGCGGCGAGCACTCAAGAGCAAGCGCACAAGGTCCGCGGCAAGGTGCGCCTCCGTGAGCACCTGATGGGGTGGCTCTTCGTCGGGCCATTCGGGATCGTCTTCCTCGCGCTTCTCATCGCGCCGCTCGCGTACGCGTTCTACCTCAGCCTCTGGCAGAAGAAGCTGATCGGCGGCATCAGCTTCGTCCTCTTCGGCAACTACGTGAAGGCGTTCACCGACCCGACTTTCCTCTCCGGGGCGTGGTTCGTCATTCGTTTCTCGCTCGTCGCCATCCCGCTGCAGATCATCATCGCGCTCGCGATGGCCCTGATCCTGGACGCCGTGACCTCGCTGTTCACCCGCTTCTCCCGTCTCATGATTTTCCTCCCCTATGCCATTCCCACGGTCATCGGGGCCGTCATGTGGGGATTCCTGTACAGCAAGAGCTTCGGGCCGCTCTCCGACATCTTCGGGTTGTTCGGCGCCACCGCGCCCGACTTCTTCAGCAGCAATCTGATTTTCTACGGCCTGATCAACGTCGTCACCTGGCAGTGGGCCGGCTATTACATGATCATTTTGTATGCGGCGCTCCAGGGCATCGACCCGACGCTTTACGAGGCCGCCCGTATGGACGGCGCCGGAAAATGGCAGATCGCGCTTCGGATCAAAATCCCGCTGATCGCCCCCGCGCTGCTCCTGATCCTGGTCTTCTCGCTCATCGGCACCCTGCAGTTCTTCAACGAACCACAGATTCTGCGATACCTCGCGGCCGGCACGATCGCACCGGGATTCACCCCCAACATGTACGCGTACCAGCAGGCGTTCGGGCTCGCGAACTTCAACTACGGATCGGCGATCTCCTTCGCCCTCGGCGGGATCGTGTTCGTCTGCGTCTACGCCTTCCTGTTCTTCACCCGCAAGCGGAGGAGCTTCTTCTGATGACCGGCAGCTCCGGCGCCGGCGCACGCCGCCGTCCCCAACGCCACCTCCCTGTGCAGATTCTCCTCGGCTTCCTGGTCGTGTACTTCCTCGTGCCGTTCTGGTGGGTCATCGTCAACGGTTCCAAGGACGCCCCCGGCCTGTTCAGCGGCAGCAACACCCTGTGGTTCGCCGATCGGGTCGACTACTTCGGGAACCTCCAGCGACTGTTCACCTACGACGGCGGCATCTACGGCAGGTGGATCCTCAACTCCACGCTGTACGCGTTCGCAGGCGGGATCGGCGCCACGATCCTGGCCGTCCTGGCCGGCTACGGATTCGCGAAGTACCGGTTCGCCGGCAGGCGCTTCAGCTTCTCGATCCTGCTCGGCGCGTTGATGGTGCCCGCGACCGCCCTGGTGATCCCCACCTTCATGATGTTCTCCGGGCTCGGCCTGACGAACACGATTTGGGCGGTGATCCTCCCGTCACTGCTCAACCCGTTCGGGGTCTACCTGATGCACGTGTACGCGCGCGACGCGGTTCCCGACGAGATCCTGGACGCGGCGCGGGTCGACGGCGCGGGTGAACTGCGGACGTTCCTCCAGGTCGCGTTCCCGCTGATGCGGCCCGCGGTGGTCACGGTGCTGCTCCTGTCCGCCGTGGCGTCCTGGAACAACTACTTCCTGCCTCTCGCCATGCTCTCCGACAACCGCCTGTTCCCCGTCACCGTCGGCCTCGGCCTCTGGCAGGGAATCGCCTCGGCGAACAACGCGGGTAGTACCTCCCTTTGGAGCCTCATCATTCTGGGCGCGCTCGTGTCGGTGATCCCGCTCATCGTCGCCTTCTTCACCCTCCAGCGGCACTGGCGCGGCGGACTGTCCGTCGGAGGCCTGAGGTAGCCGCGGCCGGTCGTCCAGCAGTCAATCACAACGACAGAGAGGTGTTCCGATGTCGATGACGAATCGCCCGCTGCGCAGCCAGGAGTGGTTCGGAGCGGAGGGCCGCAACGGGTTCATTCACCGATCGTGGATGCGCAACCAGGGGTTCGCGGACGACGTCTTCGACGGCCGGCCGGTGATCGGCATCGCCACGACCTGGTCGGAGCTGACGCCGTGCAACGCCCACCTGCACGACCTGGCCGAGTCGGTGAAGCGCGGCGTGTGGGAGAGCGGCGGCCTGCCGCTGGAGTTTCCGGCGATGAGCCTGGGGGAGCCGCTGATGCGGCCGACGACCATGCTCTACCGCAACCTGCTGGCCATGGAGGCGGAGGAACTGATCCGGGCCAACCCGCTCGACGGGGTGGTGCTGCTGTCCGGCTGTGACAAGACCACGCCCGGGCTGCTCATGGGCGCGGCCAGTGTCGACCTGCCCACGTTGATGGTCACCGGCGGCCCGATGCTGAACGGCAAGTTCCGCGGCCGGGACATCGGCTCGGGCACCGACGTGTGGCGTTTCACCGAGGAGTTGCGCGCCGGCCGGATGACCGCGGCGGATTGCGCCGAGGCGGAAGTCTGCATGTCCCGCAGCCGCGGGCACTGCATGACCATGGGGACCGCCTCCACGATGGCCTGCGTGACCGAGGCCCTCGGCGTCCAGTTGCCGGGGGCCGCCGCCGTACCCGCGGTCGACTCCCGCCGGTACGCGCTCGCGCACGCCGCCGGGCGCCGCATCGTGGGAATGGTCGAAGAGGACCAGCGGCTGTCCACGGTGCTCACCCGGGAGGCCTTCGAGAACGCCATCCGGGTGAACGCCGCGATCGGCGGCTCCACCAACGCCGTGGTGCACCTGCTCGCGATCGCCGGGCGCCTCGGCGTCCCCCTGTCGCTGGAGGACTTCGACACGCTCACCGCCGATGTGCCCATGCTGGTGAACCTGATGCCCTCCGGCACGTACCTGATGGAGGACTTCGCGTACGCGGGCGGACTCCCGGCGGTGATGAAGGAGATCGCCTCCCTGCTGCACCTGGACCACGTCACCGTCAGCGGGAAGAGCGTGGCCGACAACGTCAGCGGTGCCCAGTGCTGGAACCGAGAGGTCATCGGCACGATGGAGGAGCCGTTCCAGCCCGCCGGGTCGGGGACCGTCGTGCTGCGCGGGTCGCTCGCGCCGTCCGGGGCCGTGCTGAAGGTCTCCGCCGCCTCGCCCCATCTGCTGCAGCACACCGGACAGGCGCTCGTGTTCGACCGGATCGAGGACTATATCGCCGTGGCCGACGACCCGGAGCTGGACGTCACCCCCGACACGGTCATCGTGGTGCGGAACGCCGGACCACGCGGTTATCCCGGGTTTCCCGAGGTGGGGAACGTGCCCATGCCGCGGCGGCTGCTCACCGAGGGGATCACCGACATGGTGCGAATCTCCGATGCCCGGATGAGCGGGACCGGCTACGGCACCTGCGTCCTGCACGTGGCCCCCGAGGCGTCGGTGGGCGGCCCTCTCGCACTCGTGCGTACCGGCGATGTGATTCGGCTCGACGTCCCGACACGGCGTCTGGACCTGCTGGTCGACCGCGCGGAACTCGAGCGCCGTCGCGCCGCCTGGCAGCCTCCGCGACCGGCGGCCGACCGGGGCTGGGTACGTCTGTACAGCGAGCACGTCCTGCAGGCCGACAGAGGCGCGGACCTGGACTTCCTCGCCGGTGGCAGCGGCAGCGCCCCGCCGCGCCACTCACACTGACCACTGCGGGATCTGCGGATGATGGTGGTTCACGTCGATGGACGGAGACATCGACGTGATCGCCGTCTTCCCCCGCCCGCGGGACTGCGTAGCCATTGCAGAATTGAGGTCGGCACCCCGGTGGAAGCCGCAGTGAAGTGTCCTGACATGTCGCGCGGGGCGCGTCTGAGCGCCCATAGTTCCGTCTCCACATCCCTGGCCCTGTGCGAGTTGCTCGTGAGCGGCTACGACAGCGAGGAGGCGGAGGCACAGGTGGACATCACGGCGGCAGGCCTGGCAGTGATCGAGGCGGAAAGTGGCGTACGTCTGGACGAGGACCTGATTGATAGCCCTCATTCGGCACTATTGATTCCCAGATAGAAGGGGCGCCGCCAATGCTCGCCGCGCGTACGTGAGTAGCTCGCCGAACTTCGGACGCTGGAGCGGGTGGTGTCGGCTGGAGGTGCCCGCGTCCGCCTCCGACGTCACCGGGTCCTCGATCCGGCCTCGGTAAGGACGAGATCCTGCCGGGCAATCGCCTGCCGGTCGGTCGAGACCCGCTTGCGGGGCCCGTCCGGGCCGCATTGCTGCCGCGTGCCGACGCCCCGAGCGGCTGTCGTGCCTACTGACGGCTCGGGAGCATCGCGAGCGCCTGCGACCGCTGGGCGACCAGATCGGCATAGGTGCCGTCGCGCTCGGCCCACCGGTGCATCATCACGCCCTTGACGAGGATCTCGTGCGGAGTGGGGTTGGTCTGGAGCAGGTCCATCACCTCGGTGACGAACTCGGCCAGGTCGAGCGCGCGGGGGTTGAGCTGAGCCTGCTCCGGCGTGGTGGCGACAGCCGGGGGGACGAGTTCGGACACCTCGATGCCGGTGCCGTCCAGTTGCGCGCGCAACGCCTCGGAGTAGGCGTGCACGCCGGCCTTCGAGGCTGCGTAGGTCGGCATGACCGGGAACGGAAGGAACCCGATACCCGAGGTGACCGTGATGATGGTGCCGGCGCCGCGCCCGACCAGGTGCGGGGTGAACGCGTCGATGACGCGGATGGTGCCAAGCAGGTTGGTGTCGATCATTTGCTGTGCGGCGCCGAAGTGCGCGGGATCGCGCAGGTCCTCAGGGATGCCGATCCCGGACATGGTCACGATCGTGTCGAGGCCCGGGTAACTGCGGAGGATCGTGTCGCGGGCACGGTCGACGCTGTCCTGGTCGGTCACGTCGATGGGAACGGTGCCGAACCCCTCAGTTGCGAGTCGGTCGAGCAGGTCGGCTCGCCGGCCGCCGATGACGACGGAGCTGCCGGCTGCGGCGAAGCGGCGAGCGAGCTCGAGACCGATTCCCGAGGTAGCGCCGGCGATGAAGACGGTGCGGTTGGTGATGTCCATTGATTGCTCCTGCTCAGGGCTCGCCGACCAGCGGCAAGCCGGTGGGCGCGGTCGATGAAGTGATGGGTTACGGTTCCCGTCGGTCGCGTCACACGGACGGGAAAGTGGCCGTTGCGTCCGCCCGGGCGCACGTCGCGATGGGGGAACACGGCTGCTTCCCGGCAGGGGCCGCGTACGCCCGTACGCAGTGCGTAGCCGTATGGCAGCGGAGACGCATCCGAGCCAACGCGGCGACAGGGCGGCGCGAGCTGCGACCAGCACGGTTTCGGCATCGCCGCCTTCGGCTCCTCTCCTGCGCGGCGACACCTTCAGTGTTGGCCCGTTCTCCGGATGGAGGCAGTGCCCCCGTCTTCCGGGGTCCTGTCAGGGCCCCCCTTGGCCGAGAGAGCCCGAAATACGATGGCGAACATGAGCGACGACGACCGCGCCAACCTGCTCGGCGGCTACCTCCGTGCCCGGCGGGCCCTGGTCACCCCGGAGCAGGCCGGGCTTGCGCCGGGTACGAACCGGCGCGTTCCGGGGCTTCGCCGTGAAGAGGTCGCCATGCTCGCGGGCATCAGCGCCGACTACTACCTGCGGCTGGAGCGCGGCCGCGACAAGAATCCCTCATCGCAGGTCCTCGAATCGCTCGCGCGGGTCCTGCACCTCGACGAGCTCGAACAGGAATACCTCCTTGGCCTGGCCGCCGCGCGCCCCAGGCCTCAGCGGCGTAGGAAGCCCGAACGTGTCCCCGCACGGTTGCACCAGCTCCTGGCGAGCGTGCAGGTTCCCGCCTTCGTGGAGGGGCGCGCGTTCGACGTGCTCGCGTCCAACCGGCTCGCGGTCGCGCTCTCTCCGCGCCTCCAGCCCGGGTACAACCGCCTGCGGTCGCTGCTGCTCGATCCCGAGGAGCAGGCGTTCCAGCAGCACTGGATGCGCTCCACGGAAGGATTCATCGCCGCCTTCAGGAAGTCCGTCGGGGACGACATCGACAACCCGCGGTTCGTGGAACTGGTGGGCGAGCTCGCCCTGTCGAGCGAACGCTTCCGAACCCTCTGGGCGCGCCATGACATCCGCAACCTCGAGGGCGGCACCACTACCGTGAACCATCCCGTCGTGGGTGAGCTGCGCCTGCACCGGGACAAGCTCCCTGTAGACGATCTGCTCCTGGTCCTCTACTACGCCGATCAGGGCAGCGAGAGCGACGAGAAACTACGCCTCCTCGCCTCCATGGCCCGGACAGCACCCACCCGGACGGGCGTCGGATCACAAGCGGCCGAACCGGACAGCCATCTCGAAACCCACGGCGACCTGCCCGCTGAGCATTAGCGTGTTCCTCGACTTCGCGACCTCTGTACTCGGACGGCGACGAGTGATGACGCAGGTCGTTACATGGGGGTGCGATCATCATGGCTATGACGTCGATCAGAAAGGGCTATGCCGCGTAGGCGCCCCTCTCAGGTTTGTGCACGTGGGTCGGTGTGCGGAACTCACAGAGCCTCGACCCATCAGGTCCCTGGCCTCGGCCGTCGTCCCATGGCCGCGGTGATCAGGCTTGAACACACCAGAATGCGGCCGGGCGAGGTGGCGGAGGCGTTGCTCGCGTGGACACAGGCGGTGATCCCCGGAACCGCGGACCGGATCGCACCGACATGCATGTGCCCTGAATGCTGCGGAGCGGCCCCACGCTGGAGGCTTGAACGGGCGCTCACGGCATTGCCGCCTTGGGCCAGGCCCTACCTGTACTCCTTGGTTCTTCCGCTGGACAGACGGTTTCTCGCCAGGACGTCGCTGGACGAGCATGCGTCGCCTGAGTGGCCATGGTGGCAGCGAAGGCGCTGACTGTCGCTGCCTGAACGTGAGCGGGGCGTCCGGCTCATGGATGTGCGGCGCAGGGGCGGCCCGAGCGGGCGCGGGGCCGGAGGCGCCGCCCTTGAGCTCATTCTGATGAAGATGAGGGCAGGTTCTCGGAGCTGCTCAGCGAGTGTCGGCGCCAAGTTGATCGGTCCACCCGCCTTGCTCGGTCAGCCACGTGGCACGTACATGATGATCAGGACGCCGGCCAGGCAGACGAGCGCGCCGATGACATCCCAGCGGTCGGGTCGGAACCCGTCGACGAACATGCCCCAGGCCAGGGACCCGGCGACGAAGACGCCTCCGTAGGCGGCCAGAATACGGCCGAAGTTCGCGTCCGGCTGGAGTGTGGCGACCAGCCCGTACAGGCCCAGTGCGACCACGCCGCCGCCGACCCACAGCAGGCCGCGCTGCTCGCGTACGCCTTGCCAGACCAGCCACGCTCCGCCGATCTCGGCGAGGGCGGCCAGGACGAAAAGCAGCAGGGAGCGGATGACGGTCATGGCCGGTAGTACAGCGCATGGCAGCGACCCATCCGCCGCCGGGTCACCCTCCTCGCCGCGGTGCGGGTGCTCAGCATCCGCAGCCGCTCCCGCCGCATCCGCGGCACGCCGGCACCGCCAGGGCGGCGGCGATCTTGCTGCGCAGCGGCGGGCCGTCACCGCCCGGCGGACGGCTGACGGCCTCGGTGCCCGTTGTGGTGAGGGGGACGGGGGCCGGATGGCCGGGGCGGGTGCTCACGATGGTCAGCCCCTCTCGGGGGTGTGGCCGGTGGCCAGGTCGGCGTACGGCAGCGGGCAGTCGGGGCAGGTGCAGTTCGTCAGGCTGTCGCAGCCTGCGGTGACCACCTGGGTCAGCGCGGTGCGGATGGTGGTCAGGTCGGCGATGCGCGCGTCCACCTCGGCGATCTTGGCCTGGGCGCGGGCACGCAGGTCGGGAGTGGGGTGACCACGCCGGCCGGTGTCGATCAGTTCGGCGACCTCGTCCAGGGTGAAGCCGAGCCGCTGGGCGGCCTTGATGACGGTCAGCAGGGTGACGGTCTCCGGCGGGTAGGCGCGGTGCCCGCCGGGACTGCGCGCCGGTTCGGCGATCAGCCCGCGACGCTCGTAGTAGCGCAACGTCTGCAGGTTGACCCCGGCCCGCTTGGCCACCTGCCCGCTGCGCAGGTAGGGCCCGTCGAGATGCTGCCTCACGCCGATCCTCGCGATGCGGCAGACCCCGATGCGGCCGCCGCAGCGGCGCGCGCCTGCAGCGCGTCCAGCACCTTGATCTGCGCCGACGGCACCGCCACGTCCAGTGCCAGACTGCCGTCGGCGACGGTCAGGGTGAAGGAGAAGAAGGAGCAGCAGCCGTTCTCCCGCGCGGTCAGCTCGGCCGTCCTGGCCGCGTGCTCCGGGCTGAATACGAGCTCCAGCCGCAGCCGCTCACGCCCAGGGCGCCGCACCGCCCGGACCGCCTCGGCGAACAGGGCGTCGAACTCGGCCGCCCGCAGCGGCTGCGCCGCGGTGGGCAGGGTGCATGCTGAGGGAGCCCATCCCTGGTCAAGGGCGATGTCCTGTGTCACGCCTCTGACGGTAAGCCTGTACCCGGGTACCGGATGCAACCCCTTTGCGCGCCGATGACCGTGGGGGCGGCGCGTAGGGGTCGCGTACGGAGGCGGGGTGGAGCACCACCGGCGGGTGATGCGCGCCTGAAGCCCGGTCACGTGCTCCGCGGCGTTGACACCCCCCTAGGGTATGCTATGGTCTCTCGCGACAGATACCCCATGGGGGTAAGCGACATAAGGAGGACGGCATGTGCACTGCATGTGCGTGCGGCACGGAGTCGGCTCAGACCGCGGCGGCCGCTGAGGCGAGTGCGGCGGACGGCAAGGTCTATTCGGTGAGCGGGATGACCTGCGGCCACTGCGTCTCCTCGGTGTCCGGGGAGATCGGCAAGGTCGGCGGCGTGACCGGGGTGGCCGTCGACCTGCCGACTGGCGCGGTCACCGTCAGCGGCGTGGGATTCACCGACGAGCAGATCCGCGCCGCGGTGGAACAGGCCGGCTATCAGCTGGCGAGCCAGGTCTAGCGGGTCGAGCCCCGAAGAAGGCGGTGGGCGTGCACTGGCATGCACGCCCACCTGTGGGGTCGGTCCGATTCGGCATCACACCCAACCCACTAGCGCATCCTCCCATCGCGGGGCGGACGCGAAGAACAGGAGTGCGGCATGAACGCCGTCAATCCGCGCAGGTGGCGGGCACTGGTCGTGCTCGCCGCGGCACAGTTCATGGTCATCATGGACACCTCGATCATCGGTGTCGCGTTACCCGACATGCAGCGCGACCTGGGTTTCTCCCCGGACACGCTGCAGTGGGTCTTCAACGCCTATGTCATCGCCTTCGGCGGCCTGCTGCTGCTCGGAGGTCGTCTGTCCGACCTGTTCGGCGCCCGAAGGATCTTCACCACCGGCTGGCTCATCCTGATCGCCGGGTCGGCCGTGGCCGCCGCGGCGAGCAGCCCTTGGGTGGAGATCCTGGGCCGTGGTGTGCAGGGCGTCGGCGGCGCGCTCATCGCCCCCGCCTCGATGACCCTGCTCATGATGCTCTTCGGGCACGATCCGCGGGAGCTCGGCAAGGCCATGGCCCTGTACGGCGCGGCCGCACCGGCCGGCGGCACCGCCGGGGTGTTCCTCGGCGGGGTCGTCACCGAGTATCTGAGCTGGCCGTGGGTCTTCATCGTCTACATCCCCATCGGCATCGCCACCCTGCTGGCCGTGCCCGCACTGCTGCCCGCGGTGGCCGGCAGGCGCGGCTCGGTGGACGTGCTCGGCGGGGTCGCCGTCACCGCCGCGATCGCCCTGGCCGTGTTCGCCGTCGTGCGGGCGCCCGAGCAGGGCTGGGGTTCTGCCGCGACGTTGCTGGAGCTGGCGGGGGCGGTCGTGCTGCTCGTGCTGTTCCTGCTCGTGCAGCGCGTGATCCGGGAGCCCCTCATGCCACTGGGGATCTGGCGGACCCCCGGGCTGGCCGTCGCCAACCTCGCGATGGCGCTGCTCGGCGCGGCCTGGATCCCGATGTGGTACTTCCTCAACCTCTACCTCCAGCAGGTCCTCGGCTACAGCGCCTTCCCCAGCGGAGCGGCCCTGCTTCCCATGACGATCGCGATCATGATCTTCATGATCGGGATCACCGCCCGGCTGCTCGGCAGGTTCGGCGCGAAGCCGCTGATCGTCATCGGGCTCGCGGTGCTGGCGGCGGGGGTGGCCGGGCTGTCCCTGGTGCGTCCGGACGGAACCTTCGTCGCCGACGTGCTGCCCGCCTCGCTGGTCGCGGCGGTGGGGATGTCCCTGGCCTACATCCCGGCGATGATGTCGGCGATGTCCGGCGCGCGGCCAGAGGAGAGCGGGCTGGCCTCGGGCATCGTCAACACCACCTACCAGATCGGCTCGGCGCTCGGCCTGGCCGTGATGACCGCGCTCGCCACCAGCGGGGGAGCGGCCGCCGCGAGTGGTCCGGCCGCGCTCACCGACGGCTTCCAGGCCGCCTTCGCCGGCGCGGCCGTCGTGGCGGCGGCCGGCGCCGTACTGACCCTGCTGCTCATGCGGAAGCCCGCATCGGCGGCGCACGCCGCGGCGGATGCCCAGGCAGCGCGAGTGTAGGTCCCACCGAGCGGGCCCGCCCTTGGTCGCGGTGGGCCCGCGAAATACCCTAGGGGGGTAGGGTGTTCAATAGACACAACAGACCTCAGCAGAGCAAGGCGGGGAGATGGCCGGATACACGGGGACCAAGGAAGACCACCTCAGGCGGCTGCGCCGGATCGAGGGACAGGTCCGCGGACTGCAGCGGATGGTCGACGAGGACAAGTACTGCATCGACATCCTCACCCAGGTCTCGGCCGCCAACAGGGCGCTCCAGGCGTTCGCCCTGGAACTGCTGGACGAGCACATGGCGCACTGTGTCGCCGAGGCCATCGCCAAGGGGGGCACCGAGGCCGACAACAAGATCAAGGAAGCCTCCGACGCCGTCGCCCGTCTCGTCCGTTCCTGACCGATCAGAAGAAGGAGAAGCGTCATGACCACCGCTACCTACACCGTCACCGGCATGACCTGCGGCCACTGCGTCAGCTCGGTGAAGGAGGAAGTCGGCGAGGTTCCCGGTGTCACCGGCGTCGAGGTCGATCTCGCCACCGGAATCGTGACCGTAGAAAGCGACAGCCCCCTCGACACGGCCCAGATCAGGGCCGCCGTCGAGGAGGCCGGATACGAAGTGGTGGACAAGCAATGAACACGCCAGCCCGGCTGGGCGCCTATGTTCTCGGTCTCGCCGTGGTCTTCGGGGGAGCGTTCGGCGTCGGCGGCGCCGTCGGCGCGACCGGACCGGCGCCCGCGAAGAACAGCCATGGGGAGCACACGCCCCCTTCACAAGCCGCGCAGAAGACGGAACACGTGCCGGGAGGACTCCAGGTGTCCCAGAGTGGCTACACCCTCACCCCGCAGACCACGACCATCACCCCCGGGACGGAGACCGAGTTCCGGTTCACCGTGAACGGCCCCGACGGCCGCCCGGTGACCGCCTACCAGACCCAGCACGACAAGCAGCTGCACCTCATCGTGGTCAGCCGGGATACGACCGTCTTCCGGCACGTGCACCCCGAGCTGTCCGGCGACGGGATCTGGTCGGTGCCGCTGACGCTGCCCGACGCCGGCGCCTACCGGATCTTCGCCGACTTCGCCCCCCAGGGCGGCGAAGGGCTGACCCTCGGCGCCGACCTGTACGCCGCCGGAGACTACGCGCCCCGGCCGCTCCCGGCGCCCAGCCGTACGGTGACGGTCGACGGATACACCGTCCGGCTCGACGGCACTCTCATACCGGGCGCGGCGAGCAGGCTCACCGCCGAGATCAGCAGGGACGGCAAGCCCGTCACCGACCTGCAGCCCTACCTCGGGGCCTACGGGCACCTGGTCGCGCTGCGCGTGGGCGACCTCGCCTACCTGCACGTGCACCCCGACGGCGCTCCGGGTGACGGCGTCACTCCCGCCGGCCCGGGCATCACCTTCTACGCCGAGGTCCCCAGCCGCGGCGACTACCGGCTCTTCCTCGACTTCCAGCACGACGGAACCGTGCGCACCGCCGCCTTCACCGTACGGGCGGAGCAAGCCTCAGGGGCGGTTCCGACCGCCACGGCGGACCACGGATCCGAACACTCCCACTCCGGCCACTGACACCGGGCATGACGCAGAAAGGAGGGGTGATGGCCTCCATCACCGGCGACAAGCCGTCCGCCAACGGCGGCAGCGTCGAGCTTTCGATAGGCGGCATGACCTGCGCGTCGTGCGCCAACCGGATCGAGCGCAAGCTCAACAAGCTGGAGGGTGTGTCCGCGACGGTGAACTACGCCACGGAGAAGGCCAAGGTGACCTTCCCCGAGGGCCTGGACCCCGACCTGCTTGTGGCGGAGGTGGAGAAGGCCGGATACACCGCCAAGCTGCCCGAGCCCCCGAAGCCCGAGCAGGCTGCCGGGGAGCCGCAAGACGAGCTCGGTCCCCTGCGGACCCGGCTGCTGGTCTCCGTCGTGCTCGCGGTGCCGGTGATCGCGCTGGCGATGATCCCGGCGTTGCAGTTCACCTACTGGCAGTGGTTGTCGCTGACGCTCGCGGCCCCGGTCGTGGTCTACGGCGGGCTGCCGTTCCATCGGGCGGCGTGGACGAACCTGCGGCATGGCGCCGCGACGATGGACACCCTCGTGTCGTTGGGCACGATCGCGGCGTTGGGCTGGTCGCTGTGGGCCCTGTTCCTCGGAGATGCGGGCGTGCCCGGCATGACCCACGGGTTCGATCTGACGATCTCCCGCAGCGACGGCTCCGGCAACATCTACCTGGAGGCCGCGGCGGGGGTGACCGCGTTCATCTTGGCCGGGCGGTATTTCGAGGCTCGGTCCAAGCGGCGGGCGGGTGCGGCGTTGCGTGCCCTGCTGGAGCTGGGCGCCAAGGACGTCGCCGTGCTGCGCGACGGCCGGGAGGTGCGCATCCCGGTCGAGGAGCTGGCGGTGGGTGACCGTTTCGTGGTCCGGCCGGGGGAGAAGATCGCCACCGATGGGGTGATCGAGGAGGGCAGCTCGGCGGTCGACGCTTCGATGCTCACCGGTGAGTCGGT
>NZ_VIRJ01000045.1:0-59418 GCF_006874435.1 Microbispora sp. KK1-11
CGTGCGCCGGCACCTGGGTCAAGGGCACCAAGGACGGCAGCCCGCGTGAGGTCTACCTCTACCACGTGGTCGACAACCAGTGGTCCATGCGCGAGTACGGCTCCCAGGCGGTGGTGTGGCAGACCGCCGTCAACCCGGTCGTGGCCCTCGAACTGATGGCCGCCGGCGTGTGGTCCGGGGCCGGCGTCCTGGGCCCCGAAGCCCTGCCGCCCCGGCCCTTTCTCGACCTGCTCACCGCGTACGGTACCCCCTGGGGCATGCGCGAGCAGTGAATGCACGGGCCGGGGTGCACAACCCACCGGACAGGCGACCCCGGGGCGGGAAACCAGGGTGCCGGTTCCGGGACATCTCCGGCGCTGGGCCGTTTCTCCATCGCAGGATCAGTGCTCGATATGCCTGCTGAGGGTGCGTACGGCGTCGGCCGGAACGGAGGCTAACGTGGATCCCTCTGGGGGAAAGGAAAGGCTGCCGTGCCTGATGTAACGGACGTTCGTGTACTCATCACCGGGGGGAGCAGCGGCCTGGGTCTGGCGATGGCTCGGGCCCTGGCCGACGGGGGTGCCCATGTGCTGATAACGGGCCGCGGTGAGGAGCGGCTGCGGGCGGCGGTGTCCGCGCTGTCCGAAACCCCCGGTCGGGTGGACGGCATCGTCATGGACGTCCGCGACGAGGAGTCCGTACGGCACGGCGCCGAGGAGTCGTTCCGCCGGCTGGGCGGCCTGGACGTCCTGGTGAACAACGCCGGTCTGGGGATGCGGCACGTCAACCCCCGATTCCTCACTGAGCCGCGGCCTTTCTGGGAGGTGAATCCCGCGGGCTTCCGGGACGTCGTCGACACGAATCTCACGGGTTACTTCCTCGTCGCTCGCGAGATCGCGCCGCGCTTCGTCGAGCGGGGGCACGGCAAGATCATCAATATTTCGATGAACTACGAGACCATGCGACGCCGGGGCTTCGTCCCGTACGGTCCGTCCCGGGCGGGCGCGGAATCCCTGTCCGCCATCATGGCCGCCGACCTCGCCGGGTCCGGCGTCACCGTAAACATCCTGCTGCCGGGCGGCGCCACGGCCACCGGGATGATCCCCGACGACGTGCCCGACGAGCTCACCGGCTCCTTGCTCGATCCGGCCGTCATGGCGGCCCCCGTCCGCTGGCTGTGCGCCGCGGAGTCCGACGGGGTGACCGGCGAGCGGCTGGTGGCCACCGAATTCGACGCGTGGCTGAAGGAGCGCTCGCGAGCCTGACCGCCCGCCACCCGCACGGCGAGGCCAGCGGTAGGCCCTCGGACCGGACAGCGCTCGCGCCGCGGCGAAGAGGCGGCCACCCTCGCGGAGATCCAAGCCGTCGCACTATCGCCAGATAGATCACGCACTGTCACCATAAGTGCATGAGAGGCTCGGTCGGCTTGCGACGGGTTGCCCTCCCCGTCGCGGGGCTGGCCGCAGTCGGCGGGATCGGCTACGGGCTGGCCAGACTGTCCGAGTCCGACGCCGCGGCCAACTGGGCGCAGTTGGCGAGCGTGGCTCTCGCCGTCTTCGCGCGTCCCCCGCCCGGATGCGGCCGCATCGGAGGTGCTCGCGTACGCGCGTGACCACGCGTCGACGCTGCGGCTCTCGGCGTTCCTGGCCCTGGGCGCGGCCGTGCCGCTTGCCATCTGGAGCGTCTTGTGATGGATCTTGAAGGTGGGCTGCCGGGCGCGCTATCTGATTCGTGACCGGGATGGGAAGTTCCCGGCGCTCATGGACGAGATCTTCGCCGATGCAGGTAATCGAACCGTGCTCACCGGTATCCGGGTGCCGCGGGTGAACTCGATCATGGAGAGGTGGGTGCAGTCATGTCGCCGCGAACTTCTCGACCGGTGCCTCCTATGGAATGAACACCACCTGCTTCGCGCCCTGCGCGAGTACGAACGGTTCTACAACCAGCACCGAGCTCATCAGAATCTAGGCCAAGCGGCCCCGCTGCGCATCGTGCCGGATCCGATCACAGATCCAGGGCGAATCGCCGCTTTGGACATACGCCGAGGAGACCGGCTCGGCGGAGTCCTCCACGAGTACTCGCATGCGGCTTGACCTGCATTGATGTAATTCTCGGCAGGCGCAGAGTGCCCCCGGCAGGATTCGAACCTGCGGCACCCGCTTTAGGAGAGCGGTGGTTCAAGTACCACTCTGGAGGCCTGACCAGCGTAAAAGCTCCTACGACGACCACGAGGTGCTTGATCATCCCGCACATGCTCCGCTCTGGGCGGGCTGGTGACTTAGTCAACCACCAGAAGACACCGGGACTCCGGAGAGTCAGGTGCCGTAGGGCAGGGCTGGAGCACCCTCGCAGTACAGACGCTGTTCACGGTCAACCAGTGGCCCGACTTCGCCGTCTCATACTGGCCCGGCTATTTCTCGGGCGCGGGAAACGGGAGGTCTATGGAGGTAAGTGCCGAGCGGCGGCCTGGAGGTATGTGCCGATTGATGCGGTGCCGAACGAGCACGACGCTGGGATGGTGCGTCGCCATGTTGCCTCAACTGTGGCCGTCGGCACGGCGTGCTGGCAGGCCATCGTGTACCCATTCCTGCCGACCTCGCGGAGGCTAAGCGGGACCGCTCGAATAAGGAACAGTCAACACCAAACCGGTCAAAATGCCACCAGATCAGCATGAAACGGAGAAAGTTTCCCCTCGGAGCCAGACTGCCGGATTGAGGTTGCAGTGACCACCACCCACACCTGCATCCCCGCCGCCTGTTACTTGGCCGTTGCCGTCGCTGAACTCCCACTGCAGATGGGCTCTACAGGGCTATGGCCTGGGAGTTCGCAAGTTCATCCAGGGAACGACACGAATGAGTCACACGTACTTCGGCATCCTTGGGGTGATCGTTATCAATAGGCAGCTTGACGGATCACCATTCCGTCACCTAGGTCCCGTAGGTAGAGGAGTGCGCCAGATTCGACGATTGCAGCCCCCTGCTCAGATAGCCGTGCCGTGTGTCACCTGGCCCTGGGCTTCGCTGCTATTGACTAGCACGGGGACGAGATGACGATCGAGTTGCCAGCCAAGGGCCGGCAAGTACGTGTCGATGGTGCTCTGGTGACGGTAAGGGATGCCGATTGGGCTGGGGATGGGGCAATCGAACTGCTCGTTATCGACCCTGAGGGCAACCCTCGCCGAGTACTCCTTTCTGAGCAGCAACTCGTTGCTGGACTGGTGCCTGCTAATGATCGAGGCGGTGACCCTGCTCGGGCCCTTGCGGGGCTGTGGGGGCGCTGGATGCAGCACGCTGTGCCCCGGATCAGATCCGCGGTCCTGGCTACTCGCCCTCTGCGTCCGTATGCCCATCAAGATGACGCTGTCCATGGGCACATGCTCAGCCAGCCCCGTCTGCGATTCCTTTTGGGGGATGAGCCTGGAACGGGGAAAACGATCATGGCGGGGATGTATCTCACTGAGGGACGCAGGCAGGGCCTGATTCAAGGGCGATCCGTAATTATCGTGCCAGCGCATTTGGTCACAAAGTGGGAACGGGATCTGCGTCGCCTGTTTGGTGTGGAGGCCCGGCGTATCACTAACGAGATCGCTGCCGACCCAGCTGATCTTGACCCTCGTTACGACACCTGGGTCGTCTCAGTCGATCTGTTTACCCACAATCCTGATGTGCGTCGCAAGGTCGCTGGCCGTCGCACCTCCTGGTCGTTGGTGATCTTCGATGAGGCGCATCGGTTGACCCCTACCAGCCAATATCTTGCTGCCGCTCGGGAGGCAGCCGTACGAACTCACCACCTGTTGCTGCTCACCGCCACTCCGCACCGGGGTAAGGAGCACTATTTTCGTGGACTGATGAACCTGCTGGATCCGACACTGTACCCCTGGGAACCACGCCAGACCAGCTACGAAACCGCGCTGGTGCCCAGCAAGATGTCGTTCCTCCGGAGAATGAAAGAGGACCTTGTCGATCACGACGGCAAAAAGCTTTTCCCGCCCAGGTTCTCTGAGACCATTTCCGTCAGGTTGAACCCTCACGAGGCTGCAGCGTATGACGCAGTAATGCATTACGTTGAAACCTTTTACGCGGAAAACGCTACCCTGGCCCGTTCGATCTACGGCAAGCGTGTGGCCTCGAGTTTGCGAGCTGCAGCCGAGACGATCAGCCGGCGTGGGGCGGCCTTAAAAGGGGCAGCGCATGAGCGTGGGACCCTGGTAGTACCTGAAGACCTACTGGCTGGTGGCGGTCTTGGTGCGGCCGCAGATGACGACGATACCTGGGCCAGGGCAGAAAACGCACTCGTGACGTCCCGCACACGGGATAAGGGTGCGGAACTCGCTCGTGTCAATGATGTGCTGAGCACTCTTCGCCATGCCGAGCAGGCCGCCCCTCCGGCCAAATGGACGGCGCTACTGAAACTTCTGGATAAGCATGGGATCACTCCTTGTCAAGGCCAACTACTGGTGTTCACCGAGTTTGCTGATACTGCACGCTGGCTCCATAGTCGATTTGAGGACGCCGGATTCAGTACTGAGGTTCTTGATGGTGCCGTTGATCACCGCGCCCGAGACGCTCTTCAGGAGCGATTTTTGGCAGGGGAGTTTCAGGTCCTGGTGTCTACTGACGCCGGCGGTGAGGGCATTGACCTGCAATCGGCGAATGTGATGGTCGACTGGGACCTGCCGTGGTCGATGGTGCGTCTTGAGCAGCGGATGGGCCGCCTGCACAGGGTGGGCCAGCGTAACCCGGTTCATGTCTACCATCTAGTCGCCCCGCATACACGCGAGGGCCGTGTTCAAGAAGTTATGCTGCAAAACCTGGAAAGCGCGGCCGAGGCGTTAGAGGGAAAGGTTTACGATCTGCTCGACGCCACAGCCGCCGGCGCCGGATTCGACTGGGGCAAAGCCATGGTTGACGCCCAGGCTGGCCGTGAGGTCACCATCCCTGAGACCTCTGCACTCATCGAGACTGCCCGAGTTCTTGTCGCAGATGAGCGCGCACTCAGTACCCCGGCGAATGTCACCGATGCCTTGGAGCGATTCGCCGCAGACCGTCTTGAGGCGATTAACCCCGTCATCGTCGATGCGATGGTTGAGCAACTCGCACGCAGCTCCGCTTGGACGATCGATCCTGGTCCTGCGAAGGGCATACGGCACCTCCGCGCGGGCGATGGAGAGACGCTCCCCGAGGCATTGGGTGGCGGTGGCCAGGCCTATGTAGCTGCCGATGGGGCCTCAGTTCGACAGGCCATCAACGATGGTGCTACCGGGATGGACGATGTCATCGTTCTGGGGCCTACAGAAGAGCCATTCCAGCAGCTCGTTGCACATGCCCTCACTGTGGGAGAGGAAGATCTTGTCCGCGGTACCACTCTTGTGGACAGCGCCTCCCTCACCTCCTACGTACTCGCGCTGTTTGATGCCGATATTCAGCTCCATGACGGCGCCGGGCGAACTGTCCGTAAGGCCCCGCTGCTTATCCGCTGCTCGGGCGGACACGCCCTTCCCGTGGCGTGGGAGTCCCTCATGACACTGCGTACGCCTCTCCCGACCGACCCCGCTCCAGCGGGACCTACCGCTCTACCGCCTGCCACCACGCACGACGCCACGGATGCTGCCAGGGCCGAGTTAACTGCGCAGGTCAGTGCCTTGATCAGTGAACGACAGGCGTGGATCAAGGCCGCCAGGGTTCAATTGGACGCCACGCAGTACAGGTTCGAGGAGTCGATCGCCGATCGACCTCTCGCAGAACGCGTACAGCTTCTTGGCCAATTCACATCAGCCAAAGCTCAGCGCTTGTTCGTACTGAGCGACATAGCGCAGGTAAACGCTAGCGCCGTGCGACTGGTCGGCTGGGTGTTGGTCACCGGTGCTGCTCGGGCCGACCAGTTGGGCTACGACCCGGACGCCGAGAAGGTTGCGATCGCGACCGTCGTCAGAGAGTTGGAAAGGCGCGGGTTCGATGTAGATGACCGCCAGACTGCTGGCCTCGGCTACGACCTGTACGCCCGGCATCGTACGACCCGTGAGCAGCGCTTGATCGAGGTCAAGGGAGTGCAAGGGGCTCTACGCGCGGTGTGGCTTGAGCAGAACGAGTGGGCCCAAGCCCAGCAACGTGGGCGGGAGTACTGGCTATATGTCGTCGGCTCTTGCGCAACTGGTGCAGTCATCCGCCTCCGTCAGCAGGATCCCGCCTCCGTGCTCGGTGGTCCACGGCGGATCGAGCGCTTCCAAATCCCCTTGTCCGAACTGAAGAGATTGATCGGAGCTCAGGCATGACCACCTCGCTTACCGCTACCACCGCCGGGGTGAGCGGTACAGGCGGCCTCATTGGCAGAGCTGCACAGCCGGCTACACGCCTGATCGACAGCTGGTTCCCCTGCCCGGAAGTAGATGTGGCGGTCGGCACTCCGGCCGGTTCAGGGCTCAGCGAAAAGGCGATGTTCACTTGGTTTGCCTCCCGACCCATCGCCCAGGCGCGCGCCGCGGTCTTGTGTTCGCTACTGCCCGATACCTCCGAGAATCGAGCCGATATCAAAGAGGCGATCCTCACCGGAAACAGGGCCGCGATAACAAGGTTGCGGACACGAATTTCTGAACAGTACGGTGCCAGGCCTCCGGTTGTTCTTGATATGTTCTCCGGCCGCGGCATTATCTCTCTGGAGGCGAGTCGCGCCGGCGCTTCTGCCATCGGCACGGACCTGTCTCCTGTCGCCACCCTTGCTGGTCGTCTGCTGGCCGATTATCCTCTGCGGGATTGGTCCGCTGAACCGCCGTTGCCTTATTCGCCCGGAGTTGATCTTGATGAGGATAAGGAGGCGGTTGAAGCTTCCCCAGCGCAGAGCAATCGGAGAAACCAAAGAACCAGCTCTCAGCTGGGTCTTAAGGGGTTGGCTGACGAACCGCGCCTTCTCGTTGATGTCCGCACCGTCCTGTTAGAGGTCGGGCGTCGCGTTGCCGAACGAGTGGCGACGCTGTATCCGGGGAACCCTGCTCACGGCGGCAAGACACCCTGGGCCTACTTATGGGCCGTCACCATCCCCTGTGACGGGTGCGGCCGTCGATTCCCACTGATCAGCTCCATGGTGCTACGGCACCCCTACCATCGCACGCGGGACGAAGGCCAGGCCCTCGAACTTGTCTTCGAGGGTGACGAGTGGCGCACGAAAGTCTGCGATGGCCTGCCACAACAGCAGCCAACTTTTACCTCCCCAACAGGCAAGCGCGGCAAATCAGCACATTGCCCGTTTCCCGGCTGCGGCCATCCGCATAACCTGGATGTTGTCAAAGCGAAGGGCTATGCAGAGCAGTACGTTGACGCCATGCTAGCGGTGGCCGAGACAGATCCCGATACGAATCGGAAAGTTTTCCGAATCCCACGTGCCGATGAGATTGCTGCCGCCGCACACGTTGATTTCTCATCGCAGGCGCCGATAGCTCCTGGGCTTTCGGCAATTCCAAATGAGGAAATTCCGGCAACTGCCGGTGTCGATGCTCGCCAGTATGGGTTCTTAACCTATGGGTCACTGATGAACTCGCGACAAGCGGTGCTTTTCGCCACCGCGGCTCGCGTCATCGCCGAACTATACCGAGAATTGTCTGGTGTGGTCAGCGTCGAGTATGCGGCTGCGCTGTGTTCCTACGCTGCGTCCAATATTGCACGGCAGCTACGTAGGGCGACCCGCGGCTCACGCAAGGAAAGTCGCGGCAAGCCTGACGGCTCTCAGCAGAACCGGGTCTATTCCGGGGATATTTTCACTAACCAAAGTACTCTCACGCATGCTTTCGATTACATCGAGCCGGGGCCCGGGGCGGGCCCGGGAACGTGGGGCTCGGTCTCATCAAGCCTTTTAGCTGCTCTGCGTAAGGTGCTGTACGAAAACCGAATTGAGGCGGCACCTGCTCGATTCCGCCGAGCTTCGTCGGTGGCATTGCCGTTTCGGGACGCAACTGTCGACGTGCTAGTGACTGATCCCCCCTACTACGACATGATTGCGTACGCGGATTCCTCCGATCTGTCCTATGTCTGGTTTAAGCGTGCCCTCCACTCGGCGGCCCCAGACTTGTTTGATGGAAGTCTCGATGGCAAAGATGGGCTGCAGGACAAAGCAGAAGAGATTATCGTCAAGGGGCGCGGCGCCAAGGGCCAAGGTGACCACCGTACGCAAGATTTTTACGAGGTGATGTTGGCCCGGTCGTTTGCGGAGGCACGCCGTGTCCTCAAAGCCAACGGCCACATGACAGTCATCTTCGGCCACTCCGATCCCGAAGCATGGAAGCGGCTGTTGGCCGCCCTTACTAATGCCGGTTTCGTGGTCACCTCCTCCTGGCCTTCCCGCACTGAGACCGCCGTCACCGGCGTCGCGACCATCTCCGTGACCGTCTCCATCGGAGCTCGCGTCGCTCCCGCGGATCGGCCGATCGGCATCGCAGCACAAGTGGATGCCGAAGTGATCAGTCAGGTGAAGAATCGCTGCCGCGGGTGGGACAGCGATGGTTTGGCCCTGGATGACCAACTCATGGCCTCTTATGGTGCCGCACTACAGGTTGTTGGTCGGTACAGCAAAGTAATTACTCCAGACGGCAGCACCGTACCTCTGGAGCACTACATGACCCTCGCTCGTCGCGCAGTCCGCGACGCGGTCGCGCTTCGGCTGGACGAGATGCCATTAGAGACCTTCGACCCGCATACTCGATTGGCAATCTTCTGGCATGAAGTCCATGGCCGCATGGACGTTCCGAAGGGCGAGGCTAGGTTCTTCGCTCAGTCCGACGGCCTGCGGTTGGAGGACCTGCGTGGCCCAATCCTCATCGAGACTAAGGCTGGGTTCCGACTGCGGCATGATGCCCCCGAGCGGCTCACCTCCGCTTCTAGCGCTTATGAAGTCGTGCGTGGCATAGCAGCGTCGTGGTCCAGCGGCACGGAGGCGGCTGCCGCTTGCCTCTCCGCCGCAGAGCGGCCAGCGACCGATGCCCACGTGTGGGCTTTAGTCGATTGGCTCGCCACCAAACTACCCAGCTCCGACCCAACTGCCGTTGCCTTAGCGGCAGTGAAGCGTAACCGCGGGTCGATCCAGGCCGCCGTCGCCCCTGGAAGCACAAGCACTGCGGCCATACAGCCCAGCCTGTTTGAGGAGACCTCGTGACTGCATCCCCCTCCAGTTCACACTGGGCCGATATTCTCTCTCTCCGAGACGAGGTCCGGCTCACTGACGGCTCTGTGGGTGAGCTGCAAATGAGTCTGGCTAAGGCGGTCTACCAGACGGTGCTTGTGCCGTACGCCAAGTGTGAGTACTACACCGATATCACTCAGCCGACCCCGCTGTTGGTCGGTTTCCTGGGGCGCGTGGCTCGCCGACTTGGCGTTAGAGGAGTGGAGGCTCAAGCATGCTTCCACCTAGATCAGGGCATGGGCGGGGGCAAGAGCCACGCGCTCGTCGGTTTGTGGCACATGATCAACGACTCTGCGTCGTTCTTTGGCTCAGAGCTGGGTCATGCTGTTGCTGCTGAAGCCACTGCCGGCGGATATACCTTCGACCTGAGCCAGGTCGTTCCGGTCATACTGATCGGCGAGTCGATGTCCCCAGGCAAAACAGACCCGAGGTTTGGACCGGCCACCGATTTGTTCGGCCGGTTCTTGTGGCTGGCGTTCCACGGCCATCCCGACCGGATGGGCCGCTGGCGGCACTACAACGACCTTGGTGCGAATAAGGCGACGCTGCAGGCGGTCTTCGCTGAGCTTGGTCGGCCAGTGCTCATCGTCATTGACGAATTGATGGACTACGCGATGGCGCTCACCGATCAGGCTGCCATCGGCGGCTTACCGGGCGAGCAAGCCTTCCTCAACGCCCTCGCCGACGCAGTCGATGATCAGCCACAGGTCGCGCTAGTGGTAGTAATGATCCGCAGTGACGAGGATCAGGCTGGCTACCATCCGGCTGCCGAAGAGATGCGTGAATACGTCGCCGCGCGGTTGCGGCGTAACGGTGAAACCGTTACGGTCACCGAACCCGCCGACTTCGCCCAAATCATTCGCCGCCGTCTCTTCACCCGTGCCAAAGTCGACAAAGCCGCTCGGGCTGTCGCGGATGTCTACCTCGCCGCCGCCGACGAGACATGGACCAAACACGTGTATGGCAAGCTGGGTCCAGGCCGTAGCTTGGCTAGGCTCACCGATCGAATCGTTGAGACCTATCCCTTCCACCCCGACCTGTTTGAGCTGGTCTCGAAGGAGTGGTCTGTCGTCCAGGCCTTCCAGCGGGTCCGATCTACTGTCGCGATCTTCGCACGGACCGTGCTGTATTGGGTAACCGAGCATGAGGCTGGTCGGTGGACACCCGATTTGATCGGTCCCGGGGACATCCCGCTGCATACCAGCGCTTTAGAGGCACTGTTGTCCTCTGGCGTGCTGGCTGGCAATGACCGCGCTATTCAAGGTTTCCGAGCGGTAGCCAATACCGACATTATCCGCTCCGGCGGAGGCAGTGGCACGGCGTTCGCTCTCGATGCCAACCTCGCCGCGAATGGTGTCTCTGCGGGTCAGCCAGCTCCCGCCCTGCGGATGGCTACCGCCTGCTTTGTCTACAGCCTCGTGCCCCGTGCTCAGGCTGCGCGAGGAGCTACTAAAGCCGAGCTGATTGCGGCCTTAGCTGGCTCAGATGTGCCTTATGCTGCGGCCGAAGAGATCTTCAATGCGCTTATCGCAGGCCCCGCGGAAGGCGGCCTCGGCGCGCTGGACCGCACACAGCCCAGACACAGCAAGGGGCCCGAATGGTTTTTTCTATCGATTAAGCAGACGCTGAGCATGTACCATTCCAACGCGACGACGATGGTCAGCAACGACCTCGCGTTGGACCGCGTGTGGAAGCGCGCACAGCAACTTGCCAGCAAGGGCGCCTTCAGCAACCTGCACTTCGTCGCACGCTCCATCAATGGTGTCACCACCGCGGCTGCTTGCTTTGCGGACGTGGACGGACAGGAAAATCGGCTTGTTGTCCTCGATCCGCGCCGATGGAGTCTGCTTAACGGGAAAGACGCTGACACCCGCGCTGATCTCGCCGTAGCGTTCGGGGTTGCACCTGGGCTCACTACCACCTATGCAGCCTCTATGGTGGTCACGATGGTTAACACTCAACGACGTACACGTGCCCGAGATCGAGCTAGGGATGTGCTTGCCTGGGAGCTCGTTGTCGCCCAGCTCGATCCAACCGACGACGAGTATTCTGAAGCATGTTCGCGCCGGGATGAAGCCCGTATGAAGCTCGACAGTGATATTAAGTGGGCCTATCAGCACTACGCTTACCTGTTACGCACCACCGATGGGTTGACAGTACAGTATAAAACTGTACCCGATAGCAAAACCGCTTTGGCCGGACAGGATGTATGGGCTGATCTTGTGGCCGCCAGCCGTGCCGTCGCTTCCGGCGCCCTTGCTCCGGAGTATGTCGGTCAACTGATCACGGGTGGTAGCTTCGGACGCGACTTGACTCCGCGAGAACTTTTCGCGCTGCCGTATAACAACCCAACCTGGCCTATGGTAGCCACCGTGGAAGATCTGCGGCAGGCACTATTCAGCCTCGCGACCAGCAGCGAATGGATGCTTACCGATAGCGATGGCAATGAGATCCGGCCTGCCACGCCAGGACAAATTCAGCCGGCCTCGATGCAGCAGTTACTGCGTCGCCGACCCACTTCGATCCCAAAACCCCCGCCAGAGGCTGCGCCTGGCTCGGAAAGTACTCTGGCCGTCGACCCCACAAGCACGGGCGATTCTATTGGCGAGTCTGCGAGTACGACCTCCGTGCCGGCACAAGCGGTAGAGGAGCCAACTTATGAGGTGACTAGGGTCCGAATGCCTCTATCGTCACTCACTGACGACAGCAGGCGCGAGGCCGTGTGGGGGCTTATCCGTGAGCTAGCCTCCTTGGTTGATCCCGCGAAATTGAACATGGACATCCAGATGATCGGATTAGATATAACCGTCACTGCACGTACTGGCGATACATACCACTTCGTCACGAAAGCCAAATCTCTGCCCGGTGTTACGTCAGTCATCGAAGAGGAGGGGCTTTAATCTTCCGCGGCCAGCTTAGTGTGTCAGGTACTTAGGAGATGTGATCAGTGGGCCTTCGAATAGGACAAACAGTTCCCGCAGACTGGTGGATTCCCGGCCAGTCGGAGGATAATGTCATTCCCGGCACCTGCGAAATAACGAAGGAGGGAGGAATCGTAGCAAAATTACATCGCAACCCCCTTCGGTCTGCGGGGCAAGCGTCCCTCTTGGCTGCGCCACTAGAGGATATCCCACTTCTGCATGGGAGCATCTTCGGTACACCGGTGACTTTGGTTGATTGTCGGATGGGTCCCGCAACCACAAAGTTCACGCCTCAGGCCGATATAGAGCTCCGTCCCTGGCTGGCCCTCGAAGGGCTCCTGCTTGGTGATGAGGAGCTCGTGGTATCCGAAGCTCAGGTTAGACTTAGACACCAACGCATTTGGGCTAGCTGGTCACCTTTTTCCTATGAGTTCGAAGAGTCTTCTCTCCAGCCTAAGCGTCTCGCTTACCATGCCCCCGCCGGAAGGGTTACGGCTATTCCTGGGGGAACGCTCTCCATTGAAGATGACTCTGTTTTCTGGCCTCGACCCCAACAGGGCGACGCGGAAATCAAATCTCAATGCAAGTTTGTGGTTTCGCTAGACTCGCCACTACCTCTGCGGGATTTCCTTCCGCAATATATTTTGCCTCTAGAGACTTTGATTTCATTGGCGACAACCTCTATTGCGCGGATCGAGAGTCTCCATGTAACTGACAAAAGCTGGATAGCGTCCGCGACCGAGAGTGGTCGCTCTAATTTGCTCAAAGTCTGGTTTGGTCGTTCACCGTCTCAAGATGATTTTCGTGATATCACCTCTCAAGACTTGCTATTTTTGCTGAGCGATTATCGCTGGGAGGAAGTCGGGGGGAATCTTTTCTCCATACTTCCCAACTGGCGCTACATCATTGATCAGTGGATCACGCTGATCAACCGTAACTACCGTTGGCCCATACCCCGATTCCTTACTGCGGTCACCATAGTAGAAGCCGTGGATCGCATGCTTTATCTCGATAACGTTTCTGACCGGGCTAAAGAGTATGATCAAATCGCAAGCAATGTGGATGCAGCCCTCGCATCTGTTGCTGGGTTGAACTCGAAGCGCCGGGCACGCATAAGAAAGTTGATCGCGAACTCGTATGAGCCCTCTCTCGAAGACCGCCTAAAAAGGCTTTCGGTGCGGGTAGCCTGCGGGCTGGTTCCTTTGAACCTGCCCGACAATTGGGCGAAGCGAGTAGCCGCACTGCGGAATCAAATCAGTCATGGACTGCCGGCTGTGCATGATCTAGCAAGAGATCATCGCGGTGCACAAGTAGGGGAGGCGATACTGCTCCATTTACTGGAATCGCTCTTCTTGGCCGAGCTTGGATTCACGACAGAAGAGCTGGAAAAGGCGATGATGAGGCGGGCTCAGCTTGGTTGGCGTGCTTCTACTATCTCTAGAAATATCGACAGCCTTCCCGAGAGCTAAGGCGAGCTATTGGTGGTTATCTCTCCGGTGTGGACATAGTGCGATGGTCCGTGCTCATTCTCTGGGCTGTGGCCTTTGTGTCTGACAGCTTGTCACCACCGGGGCTGGCTCGGGTTGTGGGCGTTCATCTCCTCGTCTGGCATCCCTTGGGTGACCGGCGAGGAGAGGACCACCTCCCACCCGTACGGCCCCAGCTCATCTCCGAGGAGGGCCGGGGGTGCAGGGGGCGGAGCCCCTTGCGGCTCTTCCCTCCGACCTGCTTCGGGGAGTTGGACTATGTCGCCTTGGTCGTCGTCCTGGCCGCGGTGATCTCCGATCGTTTAGCGTTCGCCTTGCGCGGCTGGGAGCGCGCGGGCGGCGCCGGCCGGGACCGGCCAGAGAGCCGCAGCCCGGCCGGCTGGCCGACCGGCGCGCGAGGCGGGCCGCCGTAGGCGGCTCGCCCTTGATAGCGAGAAGAAAATTTGCTTTCGGTCGCGAGACGGGCTGTCAGCAGAGCGGTTCGGCTGTGGCCCAGACGCGTTCGAGGCTGGTGAGGTAGACGGCTGTGCTGTTTTCGTCCCTGGTGGCCGTGAGGTACAGCACGGGGGCTTGGGCTGCCGGTGTGCCGTAGGCGTGGACGTTCACGAGTAACTCGGTGTCGGCCCGGTAGATGGAGTTGTAGAGCGTCGTGCGGTGAAGACGAATCTCTACGCCGTCGACGTCCTGGAGCGGCCGGTACAGCATGAGGGCGTTGCGTACTCGGGCGGCCATGACGTCGGCTCCGATGCCTTCTTCGGCTCCTCGGGCGGTTACCTCAGGGCTGTCGGGGTCGCCGAGAAGGATGCGGATCTTCACGCCTACCTCGGCTCTGCTGGCGAGCAGTCGGATCATGCCGGTGTCCTCGGCGAGGAACAGACTGCTGTAGGTCAGGATGTCGATCTCGCGACTTGCGCCCTGGAAGAGCCGCCGCCAGATGTTCTGCGGTACGGCCCAGCGGTGGGGATAGACGGCTTTCACTTCGTGGGAAATGGTTCGCCGCGGTTGGGCGACGTCAGGCCACAGGTCACTCTCGTCGAGTTGCAGCATGTCGGCCAGGGCCCAGCGGTGGCGGGGATAGGGAATGCGGCCCTTGAGCCAGCGGTCGACCGTCTTGGGGTCCACTTCGAGGGCGGCGGCGACGTCGACGGTTCCGAGTCTGGCCCGGGCAAGGGCATGGCGCAGGGTGTCGCTCACGGGGGGTACCTCCTGGGGCGGCGGCTCTGCCTGCGACGTTAACACGAGACGTCCCTAGACGTCCCTTAGTCGCGGTGTAGAGGTTCCCCCGCCTCGGCGGAAGCTCGTTCGGCGTGGGCGCGATGAACGCGCCCACCCCAAGCCGAAAGGAGCGGGTCAGGCATGGAGCAACTGCGGCCAGTCCAGAAGCGGCAGCGCGAGTATCAGGAACAGCTCTTGAGGGAGCTGCGGGATGAGCTGGAACAGCGCGGGATCACGGCGGTCCTGATCGTGGATGAAAAGAACCGGCCTGCCCTGGACGTGACCGATAGCCGGCTTCGGCCCCGCCGTGTCTACGTCCACCTGGCGTTCTTGTGGTTCTATTGGGGTGACCAGCACGACGAGCGGGTCTCGTGCCTGCGCCTGCTGCCAGCGGCCGACCGAATCGAGAAGGCGGCGCGCGAGGGCTGGCGCGAGGGCGAACAGGGCGAACTCGGTATCGACCTGACGAAAATTCTCGATGCGCACCGCTCCTGAACGGCGCAAGGCATGGCTGACCGGACAGCGAGTCTCCGGCAAGCTGGCTGAGCGCCTACGCGAGCGGATCACGACGGGTGTCTATCCGGTGGGGAGGGCGCTGCCCTCGGAGACCGCTCTGACGGCGGAGTTCCGTGTTGCCCGCAATACGGTACGACGCGCGTTGCGGGCCTTGGAGGCGGAGGGGTTGATCGTGACTGTCCCGTCGAAGGGGCGGCTTGTGCAAGGCGCTGACGCTCCGGTCGATGCCTCCTACCGGTATCAGCTCATCGCCCGCGAGTTGCGGCGGCGGATCGAGCGGGGCGACCTCGGCCCCGGAGACCTGCTGCCCAGCGAAGCGGAACTTCGCTGGCTGTACGAGGCGTCGCGCAACACCGTAAGGCAGGCATTCGCGGAGCTGGAGCGCGAAGGGCTGATCGTGTCCCGGCAGGGCAAGGGCCGGTTCGTCCGCTCCGATGAGTAGGACGTCCTAGGACGTCTGGGTTGGTGCCCTAGGTCTTGCGGGGGCGGGTGCGCCTATCGTCTGTCTCGTGGGACAAGCTGCGTGGGCGCGGGACCTGGCCGAACGACTCCTTGCCAAGCCGCTGCCCCGCCGCTGGGCGCACACGAAAGGGGTGGCGGCGCGCGCCGTGTCGCTGGCCCCGATCCTCGGCGACGAGGCCGACGCGCTGACCGCCGCTGCCTATCTCCATGACATCGGCTACTCCCCTGAGCTGGTCGACACTGGGTTTCACCCCCTCGACGGCGCCCGCTACCTGCGCGATGTGGCGGGCGCCGACGAGCGGCTGTGCCGCCTGGTCGCCCATCACTCCTGCGCGGTCAACGAGGCCGCTGAACGCGGCCTGCTCGACGTGCTCAACGCTGAGTTCGCCCAGGAGCGGCCGGAGCTGGCCGAGGCGCTGACGTACTGCGACATGACCACCGGCCCAGATGGCCGGCATCTCGACGTCACCGAGCGCTTGGCGGAGATTCACTCACGTTACGGTCCTGAGCATTTAGTCTCGCGCTCCATCACCATGTCAACGCCCTGCATCCTGTTGGCCGTGCGGACGATCGAAGCCGCTTTGAGAGTTCGGACAGCTCACAGAAGCGACGGCTGACTTGTTACGCCTGCGCTCTCGGCTACCTGACTGAGAGCAGTCCCATGATGAGGAATGTGGCGAACACGTCTTTTCTCTCATGCCACTGATGTGGCACCATAACCAGATACATTGGTACTCTCCAGAGAGAGAATTCTGTGGGCTTATTCTCCAAGAAAAGAGCCGTTCCCGAGATCGGTGATGGCCCCGCTGAATCCTTCGAGGTGCGCTGGCGCAGAGATTTGACGCACGAGCGATATATCGACGAGTCGGCGCTATGGCAGCGGGTGCATGGCCACTATGAGCAAAGTGAAGTTCGTTGGGCTGCAAGTCCTGTTTATGTCCGCTTCAGCGACGCCGATTGGGATGGCTACGTCTACTTGACGGACGAGCGCCTTATAGTAGAGATGCACAACCCCACAGAAATGCAATGGGGGATACTTAGTCGCCCAATCCCCGAGCTTCAGCTCGTGACGTGGGACGCAGAGGCGGGAGGTATCCGAATCGGATACCTGGGGTCAGACGGGACGCCGTCTGCGTTTGTCCTTCTTCTGCACGATGGTCCACTGCAGCGGGACTTCGTGAAGGTGCTCTTCCATGTGATCAACGAACGGCTGCCTCGGATACCCAAAGCATGATTTGGCTGACCCGCAGTAAGTTGCTTCTACCCGATATAGGGCAGGCCGGTATCGGCGAGGCAGTGGCCGATCCTCAGACGCATTGAGCGGTCCATCGGCAGCGTCTCCACCTCGGCGCGTGGCACCCAGCGGACCTCGGTCGACTCGCTGCTCGGGGTCGGTTCGCCGCTGACGGGGCGGGCTGTGAGGACGATGGAGAACTCCTGCCGGGCCTCGCCGTTCGAGGTGTAGAGGATCACGTGGCGGGGGTCGGTGTAGGTGCCGACGAGGCCGGTGATTTCACAGACGATGCCGGTCTCTTCGAGGGTCTCGCGTACGGCGGCCTGGGGGAGGGATTCGCCGAGGTCGATGGCGCCACCGGGGACGGCCCAGTTGCCGTTGTCGCTGCGGCGGATCATGAGGATGTCCCCGGCGTCGTTGGTGACGACGACGTTGACGGACGGGACGAGGCTGTTCGGCTTGGGTGCGTCAGGGGCGTCGTAGTAGTCGATGCGGCGGGCCACGTCACGACCCTACCGGCGTGGCCTGCTCCCAGACCCGCTCGAAGCTGTCGACATAGGTGGCGACCATGTCCCCGCCTAACACCTTGCGCAGGTGCAGGACAGGGGCGTTGCCGGCGGGCACGCCGTACACGTGAGTGTTGACGAGAAGCTGATCGTCGCCGCGGTAAATGGAGTTGTACAGCACCGTCCGATGAAGCCGAATCTCCACCCCTTTCAGGCCGCGGATGGGCCGGTAGAGGACAAGGACGTTGCGGATCTTGGCGGCCATCCCGTCGTCAATGCCCTCATCCGCGCCGCGTTGGGCGACCTCGGGGCTGTCGGGGTCGCCGAGCAGGATGCGCACCCGTGCTCCGGCGGCGGCCTTCTCGCCGAGCATGCGCACGATGCCGGCATCGTCGGCGAGGAACAGGCCGCTGTAGACGAGGACACCGATTTCCTGTGTCGCGGACGCGAACAGACGTCCCCAGGCGTCCCGGGGGGACGGCCCAGCGGTGCGGGTAGACGGTGACGATCTCGCTCTCGGACGCCGATGCCACCTGTTCCCGGGTCAGGGCCTCGGGCCACAGGTAACTCTCGTCCATCCCCAGGTGAGCGGCGACGGCATACCGGTGTTTTCGGTACGGTGCGCGGCCTTTAGTAATCCAGCGTTCGACGGTCTTCGGGTCCACCTGGATCGCGGTCGCCAGCTCGGCGATGCTCACCCCGCGTTCCAGAAGGGCCGCGCGTAGTCGCTCGTTGGCCATCTCACCTGCCGCGTCAGGACGTCCAGGGACGTGGCAATCGTAGACGGGACGTCTTGAACATGTCCCGTCGTGTAGTGATCTCGTCCTGCCCTTCCGTCGCACTCTCGGTGTCACAACGCACCACTACCTGCGACGGAAGGAGAACAGACCATGACAGACACCACGATCGCCCCTCCGGAGGAGATGCCCGGCTGCGAGTGCGGGGCGCTGCTGGAGGAGGGACAGACCCGCTGCTCCAAGTGCATCGCTCGCGACCGCTGGGCAGGCCGTCAGGTCGCCCGCCGCCGGGCCGCCCGGCGTCGCGCCATCACCCGCCGTCCCCCGCGCGGCCCGCTCGGCGCCGCGGCTCTGGGGGTGATCTGGTCGTGAGCGCGCTACCTCTGATCATCGCCCTGGCCCTGACCGCGGTTGTGACCGTCGGCTATGTGACGGTCCTGGTCGGCATCCGGCGGGAGGACAAGGCCATGCGTGGCGGAGTCGCCTCCGGGGGTGCGTCCGCGCGGCTCGCTCGACACGTCACCGGCTTAAGAGTCCGGGACGGTGGTCCTAACTCTCGGATCGCTGAGACAAGGTCGCTTCGACCCGTGCCAAGCGTTCCGACAGGTCCCGTACGGCGGTGCGTAGCGCGATGACCTCGCTCGCCAAGTCGCCCGCCGGCCCCGGCTCGGTGTCCGGGACGTCTTCCCGGACGAACACGCCCTTGCCCTGCTGGCCGATCACCAGGCCCTCGGTCCGCAAGATCCCGACCGCGAGCTTCACAACGCTAAGTGAGGCGTCGTACCGGGCGGCGAGCTGGGTGGTCGACGGCAATGGGGAACCGGGCGGCAGAGATCCGCCGCGGATCTGCTCCCGCAGATCATCGGCGATCTGGAGGTAACCGGGCCGCCCCGTCTTCTTGACCATCCCTCTCCTGTCCTGAGGACACACATGCCATCTCAGCACAGGAGAACGACCAAGCCAACCCAGAGGTCATTGACAACCAGGTCAACATAGTTAACTATGTTGGGCACGAGCTTAAGGAGGTCCACACATGCGCACCATTCCGATCCCGGTCGACGTGACCAAGCTGCAGTTCGTCTGCGTCCGCGCGCCCCGCCCGCGCGTCCTGAACCAGGACACTGGCGAGATCAAGACCGACAAGAACGGCAACACCGTCTACGAGATCGTCCTGTCGGTGGAGGACGAGTTCGGCCGGATCGAACTCGTCAAGGTCGGCACCTCCGGCGAACCCCAGATCACCGCCGGACAGGACGTCACGCCGGTCGGCCTGGTCGGCTACGTCTGGGAGATGTCCCGGGGCGGTGAGGCCCGCTGGGGCATCAGCTACCGGGCCAGCTCGATCCTCCCGGCCGGGGTGACCGCCCATGCGTGACGCCCTGCTGATCCTGCTCGCGGGCCTGGCCGCTTCGGTGGCCGGCCTGTGGGCCTGGCACCACTACCACTTCCGCTCCTTCTGGTTGATCGTCGGCTTCCCCTTCGTCGCGGTCACCGTCCGGGCGACCTGGCGGAAGGTGGCCCTCGGGTGCGGGCTGACCAAGAAGCGGCAACGCTGGTGGTTCACCACCGTTCCCGGCGCGATCGCCTCGACCGGGCTCGTCAAAGTACGGCGGCGCTTCCAGCGGGTCGCGGTCGACACCAAACCGTTCATGTGGCTACCCCGCCCGACCCGGCACGGCTGGCGCGTTACCGTCCACACCCTCGAAGGGCAGATCCCCGCCGACTACGCCCAGGCGGCCGAACGGCTCGCGCACTCCTGGGGCGCGCATGCTGTACGGGTCTCGTCCCCTCGGCCTGGCCGCGTGGTCCTGGCCGCCACCGTGCGGGACCCGCTCGTCCGGCTCGACCACATCCCGGCCTCGGGTGACCTGCTCACCGTCCAAGTGGGGCGGCTGGAGACCGGCGGGCTGTGGACGATCGACTTCCGCACGGTGCCGCATTGGATCAACGCGGGGGCCACCCAGTCAGGGAAGTCCAATCTCGCGAACGCCTTGCTGGTCGGGCTCGCTCCGCAACCGGTCGCCCTGGTCGGCATCGACCTCAAAGGCGGCGTCGAGTTCACCCCGTACGCGCCCCGGCTGTCGGCCCTGGCGACCACGCGGGCCGAGAGCGTGGGCCTGCTGGATGACCTGATGGCCGTGATGGTCGACCGGATGGGGCTGTGCCGTACGGCCGGCGCCCGCAACATCTGGCAACTCCCGCCCGGCGTGCGGCCGATTCCGGTGGTGGTGCTGGTCGACGAGCTGGCCGAGCTGTACCTGATGGCCGACAAGTCCGAGAAAGACGAGATCGCCCATACCTCAACCGCGTTGCTACGCAACGCACAACTCGGGCGGGCGTTCGGCATCTACCTGTTCCTGTCCGGCCAGCGGATCGGCTCCGACCTCGGCCCCGGCGTCACCGCCCTCCGGGCGCAGTGCTCCGGGCGGATCTGCCACCGGGTCAACGACCCGGAAACCGCGACCATGACGCTCGGCGACCTCGACCCCGCCGCCCTGGTGTCCGCCCGCGCCATACCCGCCGAGACACCCGGCGTCGCGATCATCGCCCATCAGGACGGCCAGTGGTACCGCGCCCGCTCCTTCCACGTCTCCGAGCAGACCGCAGAACACACCGCCCGGCACTGGTCCCGGCTCACTCCCACGTGGGCCGAGATCGCCCAGCCCGGCCGCGTCACCGGCCTCGATGAGGCCGCGCTCTCCGAGTTGCTGTCCGCCTGACCACGAAAGGGGGTAACGATGCGACGCCTTGCCTCATGGCTGCTCGACACCGGGCCGGTTCTCGTCCTGGCCGCCATCGCGGGTGCCGGATCGTTCACCCACATCCACGACACCGCCACCGACCACGGACAGACCGGCTGGATGTCGTGGGCCGTGGCCGTCTGCGTCGACCTCACCTGCGTCATGGCCGCCCGCGAACGCCAGCGGGACAAGAAGACCGGACGCCAACGCACCGGGTGGATGTCCTGGCCCACGCTCGTCCTGGCTGGTGGGATCGTGCTCTCCCTGGCCGCCAATCTGCACCAGGCCGAGCCGACCGTGTGGGGCTGGCTGACGGCAGCCACTCCCGCCGGGGCGTTCCTCATCGCCGTCTCGATGCTCGAACGCCGTGCCGCCGCCCCTCGTTCCGCACCGTCGGCGCCCGTCCTGACCGTCGATGCCGTCCCGTCCTCGTCGTCCCCGGCTCCTGCGCTCGTCCCCGCCACCGAGGACGGGCAGGACGGCGAGCCGGGACCATCCCCGGCCTTGGTCGCCTACGCCCGCCGCGTGGCCGATGAGCACCAGGCCAAGCACGGCAAGCCGATCACCCGCGACCTGCTGCGCGCCCGCCTCGGCGTGTCCAACCAGCTCGCCTCCGACCTGCTCCGCAGCCTCCGCACCGCATCCGAACCCGCCTGACGAAAGGAGATCAGCCCATGAACGACGACCACCGTTCCGCACTCATCGCCGGGCTCCGCGCCCTGGCCGACTTCCTGGACGCCAACCCTGCCGTCCCCGTCCCGTACTCGGTCAACGTGCTGCACTTCCCGCACCGCGCCACGGACGCTGAGATGTGCGCCGAGGTCGACCACATCGCCGAACTCCTCGGCACGTCGATTGATCCGCGCGAGCGCGAGTCCGGCCACTACGCCGCCTCGATCCGCTTCGGCCCCGTCGAGTACCGGGCCGTGGCCATCCTGGCCGCCCGCCGCGCCCAGTACGAGGCCGAACGCAGCTACGAGGGCTGCATCCAGCCCGACCCCATCCCTGACCAGAACGCGGCGCAGGCCGCCTGACCACGAAAGGAGGTGACACCCATGCCCGACACCGAGCAGGCCCCGCCCGCGACTCCCGCGCCGATCACGCCTCAGCGGTGGCAGTGCTGCCACTGCGGCGGAGGCGGTCTCGACTCCTACGGCGAGACCTGCCGCCACTGTGACGGGCTCGGCTTCTGCTGAACCCCGTCAGCGCCCCCGGCCTGGCCGTACATCCGCCAAGACAACCGCCAGGTCGGGGGCCATCCCTCCACCCATCGAGCGAAAGGAGGTCTTCATCTTGCCCGTAACATCCGCCAACGCGCACGCCATCCGCGGTGCCATCGCCCGGCTCAACGACCCTGACTGCTCCCGCTTCGCCTCCCAGATCCGCCGTACGGGTGGCTGCCGGCAGCCGATCCACCTGCGTGGCAAGGTCGAACACTGGGACAGGGCCACCGGGACCCTGCTGCACCGCTACAGCACCCGCCTCGAACCCGACGGCGTCCTGCGCGTCCCGTGCAAAACCCGCCGCGCCTCCCGCTGCCCAGCCTGCGCCGAGACCTACCGCGCCGACACCTACCACCTCATCCGCGCCGGCCTCGTCGGCGGCAAAGGCGTCCCCGCGTCGGTGACCGCGCACCCTTGCCTGTTCGTTACGCTCACCGCGCCGTCGTTCGGCCCGGTCCATACCCGCAGGCAGCACAACGGGAGCGTCCTGCCCTGCCCCCCCCGCCGCTACGCCGAGACCTGCCCGCACGGGCGTGTCCTGTCCTGCACCGTCCGGCACGGGGCCGAGGATGACTGCCTCGGCGAGCCGCTGTGCCCTGACTGCTACGACTACACGGGCTCGGTGCTGTTCAACGCGGTCGCGCCGTTGCTGTGGAAGCGCTTCGCCGACGCCTTGCGCCGGAACCTGGCCAAGCTCGGCGGCCTGACCCTCCGCGACATGCGTGACCAGCTTGTCGTCTCCTTCGCCAAGGTCGCCGAATATCAGCGGCGCGGCGTCGTCCACCTCCACGCCGTCATCCGGCTCGACGGTCCGGCCGGACCGATCTCGCCGCCCCCGGCCTGGGCGACGCTCGACCTGCTGAGGCAAGCCGTAGAGCACGCCGCCTCCGTGGTGATCGCCAAGATCCCGGCGTTCGACTGCGAACCCGCGCGTGTCCTGCGCTGGGGTACGCAGCTCGACGCCCGCTCGATCGCGATGGACGGCGAGCTGACCGACCAGGCCGTAGCGGGCTACATCGCCAAGTACGCCACCAAGGCCGCCGAATGCGTCGGCACCATCGACCGGCGCATCGTTCCCGGCGAGGACCTGGCCGCCCTGCCCGTCCGCGACCACGCCCGGCGGCTCATCGCCGAATGCCTCCGCCTGGGTGCCTTCGAGGAACTGACGGAACTCCGGCTGACCCAGTGGGCACACATGCTCGGCTTCCGCGGCCACTTCTCCACCCGATCCCGCCGCTACTCCACCACCCTCGGCGACATCCGGGCCGAACGGCAGGAACATGCCCGCGATGAGCAGATCACGACGGGCCGCCTGCCCCTCCTCGATGAGGACACCGTCCTCGTGATCAGCGAATGGGAGTACGCCGGAAAGGGCTACTCCCCGGGTGACGCCCTCGTCGCCGCATTCGCCAGCGCATCCGGGCTCCCTTCGTGTTCGAGCGGAGGAGGGGCCTGATGGCTGGACGCGATGAGCTGATGCCGCTACAGCAGGTTCTCGACGAACTGGGTGGTATCTCCCGCCGCACGTTCTACCGCTGGCGAGAGCTGGGCCGCGCCCCCGCCTGCGTGAAGCTGCCCAACGGAGATCTCTACGTCTACAGGAGCGACCTTACGGCGTGGCTGGAGTCCCTGCGGGAGGCTGCGTGAACACCAGCTATGACGTGAAGTTCTGGGAGATCCGCCGCAACCAGTCGAGCAAGAAGCCGTCCTTCGTCGCGCGTTGGACGGTTGGCGGTCGGGAGAAGTCGAAGACCTTCCGAACCAAGGAACTCGCGAACAGTCACCTGCGGGACCTGCGGTTGGCGGCCAAGAACGGCGAGGCGTTCGACATCGCATCCGGGCTTCCCGTCTCGATGCTTGAGCCCCAAGCGGACGCCGGGCCGACGGTCCTCGCCTTCGCCCAGAAGTTCATCACACAGCGGTGGAAGACTTCGGCGGCGCGGACGAGGGAGACGGACGTGTATGCCCTGCTGGCCCTGGTCCCCGCGCTCGTGAAGGATCTGCCCGGCCGACCCGACGCCGACGAGATGCGCAAGGTGCTGCGCGAATACGTCCTGCTGCCAGAGGAACGGCGCGGTGACTTGCCCCCCAAACAGGCTCCGGTGCTGCGCTGGCTTGAGACCGCCTCGCTTCCGTTGACCGACCTCAAAGACGCGCGGGTCGTCCGGATGGGCCTGGACGCCATCTCGGTGACGTTCAAGGGGAAGAAGGCGTCGGCGAACACCGTCCTGCGCAAGCGCGAGGTGTTTCACCATCTGCTGGAACTGGCCATGGAGGAGGACCCGAAGCCGTTCGACAAGAACCCGCTCGACTCGGTCAAGTGGACAGCTCCGGACAGGACGGATGAGGTCGACCCCCGGACCGTGGTCAACCCTGGGCAGGCTCGGGCGCTGCTGGCTGCCGCGTCTCGCGCTGGCCGTACGCGTGGGGCGCGTATGCGGGCGATGTACGCCTGCATGTACTACGCCGCCCTACGACCGGAGGAGGCGGCCGGCCTGAAGCGGACGAACTGCCATCTGCCAGAGGAGGAGTGGGGAATGCTCACGTTGGAGAAGGCGCGTCCGTTCGCCAACAAGCGCTATACCGACTCCGGCGAGGCGCACGACGATCGTGGGCTGAAGCACCGGGCGGAGAAGGACACGCGTCCAGTGCCGATCCCTCCCGCGCTGGTGAAGATCCTGCGGGAGCACATCGAGAAGTTCGGCGTGACCAAGGATGGTCGGCTGTTCGCCACGAGCAAGGGCGGGCTCTACACCAACTCGGCGATCTCCCGCGTGTGGAAGGAGGTCCGCAAGCTGGCGTTCACGCCGGAACAGGTCGCATCGCCGCTGGCGGCCACACCATACGGCCTTCGGCACGCGGCGGTCTCGTTGTGGCTGGCTTCCGGCGTCCCGGCAACGGAGGTGGCTCAGCGAGCGGGGCACAGCGTTGAGGTACTCCAGCGCGTCTATGCGAAGGTGATCGATGGGCAGGCGCAAGCCGCCAACAAGAAGATCATGGCTGCTCTGGATGAGTGATCCGAGCTGCTCATCGAAGGGCCTCGGGTCATCCCGGGGCCTTCGTCATTCCTGAGGCTGCTCTCCTGGGCGGCGACATTCGGCAGCTCGGGCGGCCCGGCCGGGCACGGTTCCACAGCGGCCCGCCGTAACAGCGCCTCGTGGTCCGCGTTGCCGAGGACATGCGCGAGCTGCCGACGGCCGCCCGGCGCTAACTGCGCTGGTCACGTAAGCACAACCAGCCGTCGCAGGGAACCTACCTACACCACAGTCGGGACTGCCATCGGCCATCCACGCCTACAGGCCCATCTGTACGCCAACAGACGGATGGGGCGATTCCGAAACGCGCCGCTTGGCAAAGCGCTTGCCCCTAGACGGCCCTCAGATCGCTCCTACCGGGCGAAGGTCCGGTCCCGGGCTCCGGTAACCCCGAAGGGGCGATTAATTTAAGCGCAGGCACATCTATTTAGCGATACCGTTTTTCTGAGGTAGCCTTGGCAACAAGTCAAGCTGTCGCGAGGTATGAGCGCTCATGGGCGCTCACCAGTGCAGCGCAGACAAGGCGAGAGCCCCGCCGTTCGCCTGCCAGCTCACAACGGGGCCCTCTCATGCGACAGAGGTTCAGGACGGCTCGGGTGATCAGGCCCGAGCTAGTTCCTGTTCAGCCACCAGTTCAGAGCGGTCAGGCACACCTGCGCGGCCACCACCGCCCACCCACTGGGGATGAGCCTCTTCCGCGGCTTCCTCTTCCCCTTCTTCATCTGCACCTCTCTTTGTTGGGCTATCCCTGGGGATGGGGGATTGAGGCCCGGGGCCTGTGGATCCCCCCGGGGGCGATCAACAGGCTGAGGAGCTGATGTGTGCAGGAAACCGCGTGCACAAACAAAGCCTAAAGCGCTCCAGTAGCCGCCGTAGCACTTACTGCATCCATCTAGCGTATAACCGCAGGTGGAAGGCCGAAATGTGCACGTACTTAGTGGTGCCTTCACCTCGGACGATATCTCCGCAACGACCCCTCATTGTGATGTCAGTCACATTTGCGGTTGGCGTGGTCGAGGAGAGCCGAGGGCCGCCAGGTCGACGGGGGAATCAGGGGCGCGCGCAGTTCTAGATGCCCCACCCACGGTGCGCCGCCGCCACTGGGGCAGCAGGTGGGAGATCGCGCCCAGCCAGAACCAGCAGCCATCAGGGCCGAGGAGGTGACCTGGTCGGCGTGCCGGCAGTGCATACCAGTGTCCGACAGCAGCAGCGCCACGCCCCAGAATCATTCCGCGAATATTCCGCGACCGCTGACCTGCTCCTGCCTACAGCGGCACTCGGCTGCATCAGATCATCGAGTGGATGAGGAGAAACCCCAGGTGGGGGGCCGTTTTGGCTGATCAAAGAGTGCCCCCGGCAGGATTCGAACCTGCGGCACCCGCTTTAGGAGAGCGGTGCTCTATCCCCTGAGCTACGGAGGCGCACGATGTGCACCAGTAAGCCTAGCGAAAGGTTGGGCCCGCTCGCGCCTCCCCCGGGGGTGTCGTTTCGAGGTCGCTGGTCATCAGCAGGCTGACCTGCGGTAAAGGCGTGGCAAGTGGTCGTACGCCGACCGGGGGAGAGTGGTTACCGTCGCTGGCCGTGACCGTAACGCGACGTGGATCCGCGCGCGGGCTGCGATCGGCGGTGCTCGTCGCGGCGCTGCTCGTGCCGGCGATCCTTGCCTCGGGCATGCTCATGGCCCACTTCGCCGGCTACGGGGAGCGGGTGCGGAGCGACTTCTCACGCAGTGCGACACCGGCGGGGGCCGCGGACGAGAAAGGTGCCGGAGCACCCGGCGAGAGTGCGGGCGATCGGGCTCCCGCCGGGGCGCCCGGTACGCGGCCGACCATGCTGGCGAATCTCGCGGATGGCCGGGAGGCCCGGAGGATCGACGTGGTTCCGATGGCGGGGACGGTGCGCAAGCCCCTGCTGAACCCGACTCCGGTGCCCGAGCCGTCCGGTCCCGCCCGCCTTTATGGGGGACTCGTACGGATCCTGCCGATCGCTCAACCCGTCCATGAGGTCGTCCACGAGGTCGCGCCGAAGGCGAGCCGGCCGGTGGAGAAGCCGGAACCTCGCGAGGAGACGACCTTCACGTGCGCGCCGGAGTGGCGGGACACGTGGCTGTGGGAGCTCTGCCGGGAACGTGAGGGCCACCCCGAAGGCGGGCGATGAGCTGGAAACGCGCAAACGCGACGTGATCGGTCGATAGCGCTTACGCGAACCGGGGCCCGGGCACACAGGGCGCTGTAGTAACGTGCGTCCCTGACCCAGGTCACGAGTTCGCAAACGGGGGAGTCGATCGTGTCATCTCCTCGATCAGCCAGGCTGATCGCGGTCGTCACGGCGATGACTTCGCTGACCGTCTCCGCGCAGTACGGCATGGCCGCGGCGGCCCTGGCCGACACCACGACAGCGAACGCTCGCACGGAGGCCGCCGGGGAAAGCGCCCGGGCCGGTGTGCTCGACAAGGAGCCCACCACGCTGACCGAGCTGCGGCGAGAGGCCCAGAAGGCGTACAAGTCCATCGAGGACGCGAACAGGGCGCTGGTGGCGCGCCAGAAGAAGTTCGGCGCTGTCGAGAAGGAGCTGGCGACCAAGCTGCAGAGCCTGCAGCAGGCCACGGCGGAGCTCAACAAACTACGCAAGCCGCTGTCCGACCTCGCCTCGTCCATCTACCAGGATCCCTCGATCGACGGGCTCAGCCCCTTCTTCAGGGCGGGAAACGGCACGGAGACGCTCCGGAGGATCGCCGACCTCGATCACCTTGTCGCCGGGCGGAACAACGTGCTCGGCGACGCGATGAAGCTGCTGGAACGGCAGCAGAAGCTCGCGCAGGAGGCGCAGGAGCTCCGAGCGGCCAACCTCCTGCAGGAGGCGCAGCTGAGCGCGCAGGTCGCCGCGCTGCGCAAACGCTCCACCACGCTGGTCCGGTCGCTGACCAAGGCGCTGATCAAGCTCGGCGTGAAGCTCGGCAATGGAAGGGCGGGCGGCTGCGACCCGACCAGGATCGGCCAGGCGGAGGAGTACCCGAACGGCCTGTTGCCCAAGAACATCCTGTGCCCCTTGCCGCAGGCCGGAGAGGAACTGCGGGCGGACGCGGCGATCGCCTTCGCCGATCTCAACATCGCCTACAAGAAGCGCTTCGGCGCCTCGATGTGCATCTCCGACAGCTATCGCAACCTGGGTGAGCAGCAGTCCATCTACTACCGGCGGCCCGGTTTCGCGGCCACTCCGGGCAAGAGCAACCACGGTCTGGGGCTCGCCGTCGACCTGTGCGGCGGAGTGCAGAACTTCCGGTCTGTGCAGTTCAACTGGCTGGAGGCCAACAGCAAGCGGTATGGCTGGATCCACCCCGACTGGTCGTATCACAGCCCCTTCGAGCCCTGGCACTGGGAGTACGACCCCAAGCTCGGCGCGCAGCTCTGACGGGTGCGCCCCTCGAATGAGGGGAACGGGTCGCGTCAGTCGGCGTCGAGGTGGACGGCCTGACCGATGTAGTCGCGCAGCGCGGCCTCGTTCATCCCGTCCAGTGCCTTGATCTTGACGTGGCGGGTCTTCTTGCCGACTCCCTCCAGGAGGCCGTGGGGGTCGGACATCTCCGCGCCCCGCTCGAAGGCGAAGGTGAGATGGGTCTTGCTCTGGCTGATGACGGCGAGGATCTTCTTGCCGCGCCAGGCGGGCGAGCCGTACGTGAGACATTCGACGGCCTGGGGGGCCTCTTCGGCCACAAGGGCGCGCAGAGCCGCCACGATCTCGCGGTACTTCGGGTCGAGCTTCGTCTCGACGTAGATGTCGATCTCGCTGCTGGTCATGGTCGTGATCCCCTCGCTGTCCGTTCTCCTGGGGGCGGGCTGTGCGTGTTCTGAGCGCCACACTATAATCAAGATTATTGACAGTCAATGATCGTGACTAAATTGCGGGAAGGCGGTGGATCGTGACGGTTCCCGACCTCGGTGTGCTGGCCGGTCAGTTGATGCGTGCTCTCCAGGAGGAGCTGTTCGAGACCCTCGCCGAGCAGGGGCACCCCGATGTGAGTCCGCGGCACGGAACGGTTCTGGCGTTCCTCGATCCCAAGGGTGTGCGCGCGACGGACCTCGCGGCCCGGTCGGGCCAGCACAAGCAGATCATCGGCACGATCCTCGACGAGCTCGTCAGGCTCGGCTACGTCACCCGTGAACCCGATCCCGCCGACCGCCGGGCCAAGCTCATCGTCCCCACCGAGCACGGCATCGACGAGATCGCCAAGGCGCGCGCCATCCTCGCCGCCATCGAGGAGCGGCACGAACGAACCCTCGGCGCCGAGCGCTACGCCGGGTTCAAGGAGATGCTCCAGCAGGTCACGCGTGACCAGCGGGCCTGGCGGCAGGCCGGGGCGATCATCGCCTGATCGGCGCTCTCGCCGCCGGACCAGGCCGATCAGTGAGGGTGAATGGTCACCGAGAGCCTGCCCTGTGCCTGCGCCTGGGCGAGCTGGGCCGCCTGCCCGGGGGTTGTGGCCAGCACGAGCAGCGCGCCGCCGTCCGTACGGCCGGGGGGCCGGGCGATCACCCGCACCTCCTGGGCGATGGTCCGGGCCTGGAAAGGGCCGTCCTCGAAGGCCGCCAGGATGTCGATCACGTCTCCCGGCGACAGCAGGCGGGCGGCGTCGGGGTCGGCGATCCTGACCGGCGTCGCGACCATCCCCGGCTCCGCGGACGAAGCCCCCGCTTGCGCGGACGAAGCCCCCGCTTGCGCGGTCGAAGTCCCTGCCGCCGGACCGGCGCCGGCCGAACCGTCGGGCGCCTGCCCGTCGGAGCCCGCCCCACTCGGCTCGTGCCAGCCGGACGGCTGCCCGCCGGCGCGTCCCCCCTCGGACGCTTGCCCGGTCAGGGTCTGGCGGAACAGGCCCGGGCCGAGCAGCCGTGCGTCGGTGAGGAGTTCGCCTCGGCGCAACGGACCGGCGAGCACGCGACCCGAGACCGGGGCGCCGGGCGCGTACGCCCCGGCGGGCACCGTGTCGGGCGGAAGCCGTACGACCACCACGTCGGAGGCGGTCAGCCGCCCGCCGGTGAGGTCGCGGGCGGCGGCGAGGACCTCCACCCCGTCAGGGGTACGGACGGCCAGCAGCACGCAGGCCACCGCCAGACCGGCGAGGACGGCGGCGATCGGACGGCGACGGCGTGCCGTCAGCCGCCGCAGATCACGCATGGCCATCTCGTGTCAGGGGAGCTCGATCGGCAGCTTGATCCCGTCGAGGGCGTTGCCGCAGGGGCAGGGGCGCTCCTCGGGAAGGGCCTCGACGACCTGTGCGACCAGAGTGCGCATCCGCTCCACGTTGGCGGCGAAGAAGGCCAGGACCTCTTCGTGGGTGACCCCCTCACCGGCCTCCACGCCGGCGTCGTGGTCGGTCACGAGGGCGAGCGTCGTGTAGCAGAGGGCGAGCTCGCGGGCGAGCACGGCCTCGGGGTGCCCGGTCATGCCGATGATCGACCAGCCCGCCCCCGCGAACCACTTCGACTCGGCCCGGGTGGAGAAGCGGGGCCCCTCGACCACGACCAGAGTGCCACCGTCGACCGTGTCCCAGCCCGTCTCGCGCGCCGTGGCCACGGCGGCCGCCCGGCCGGAGGGGCAGTAGGGGTCGGAGAACGACACGTGAACGGCCCCGCCCGTGTCGTAGTAGGTCTGCTCACGGCTCTGTGTGCGGTCCACGAGCTGGTCGGGGATCACGAGGGCGCCCGGCCCGATCTCCGGGCGCAGGGACCCGACCGCGCTGGGCGCGAGCACCTGGCGGACGCCGAGGGACCGCAGGGCCCACATGTTCGCCCGATAGGGGATGCGGTGGGGAGGAAAGGTGTGGCCGCGGCCGTGCCGTGGGACGAACGCGACGGTCCGCTCGCCGATGCGGCCCACGGTGATCGAGTCACTCGGCGGGCCGTACGGCGTCGTCACGTCGATCTCTTCGGCGTCCTCCAGCAGGGAGTAGAACCCCGAACCGCCGATGACCCCGATGTCTGCGCGATTGACCATGGGCCGACACTAGCGAACGGCGCCGCACACCCGCCGCGTCCCGCCGGCCCCTGTGGATAACCTCAGGCGGCGGCGGTGGAGCCGGACGACGACGTGCTCGACGACGTGCTCGACGAGGAGGTGCTCGACGAGCTCGTGGAGGTCGCGGGCTCCTTCTTGCCCGAGTCGCCGGACGACTTCGAGGACGACGTCGTCGTGGTGGACGTGGTCGTCGACGAGCTCGACGAACGGCTGTCGGTCCGGTAGAAGCCCGAGCCCTTGAACACGATGCCAACGGCGGAGAAGACCTTGCGCAGCTTGCCCTGGCAGGCCGGGCACTCCGTGAGCGGGTCGTCAGAGAACTTCTGGACGGCCTCCAGCTGCTCACCGCAAGCGGTACAGGCGTACTGGTAGGTAGGCACTCGCTCCTCCTGAGACTGGCACTCGACCGGGTCGATTGCTAATGGTAAGCAGTCAACAAGCCCAAACGCCACTCCAGCCCGGTTTATTGCCCCGCGTCGTCCCATTCGCTCACCCAGCGATCCGCCCGCGAAACCGCCGGACAACCTCGGGCGACGGCGGTCAGCCGCCGCGTTCGCCGTACCAGCCGGCGAGCTTGCCGCGGCGGCTGACGGCGCGCAGGCGGCGTTCGACCGTCTCCCGCTGGGCGGCCGTGGTGACCACGAGAAGCTGGTCGCCCGCCAGTAGCCGGGTCGTCTGCGTGGGCACGAACGACTGCCCCTTCCGCACGACGAGCGTGACCATGGCGTTCGCGGGCAGCCGGAGCTCGAAGATCTCCACGCCGTGCATGAGCGAGCCGCGCGGGATGCGGACCTGCAGCAGGTCGGCGTTCAGCTCCTCCAGCGGCGCGGCCTCGACGTCGAGGTCGCGGGCCTCGCCCTCCGCCGCCAGGCCGAGCAGTCGCGCGAGGTACGGCAGGGTGGGCCCCTGCACGAACGTGAACACGATGACGATGATGAACACGTCGTTGAACAGGCTCTTCGCCCCGGGCAGACCGGCGGCCCAGGGGATCGTGGCCAGCACGACGGGCACCGCGCCGCGCAGCCCTGCCCACGACAGGAACACCTGCTCGCGCCACGACAGAGAGCCGAGCCGTAGGAGCCGAACCACCACCGCGGACACCAGCACCGACGCCGGGCGGGCGAGCAGGACGAGCAGCAGGCCCGACACCAGGGCCGGGACGAAAACGACGGGCAGTTCGCGCGGATCGGCCAGCATGCCGAGCATCACGAACAGCCCGATCTGGGCGAGCCAGGCGGCGCCCTCGGCGAAGCCGCGCGTGGCGGCGCGGTGGGGGAGACGGGCGTTGCCCAGGATCAGCGTCGTCAGGTACACCGCGAGGAACCCGCTGCCGTGCAGCAGCGTGGCCCCGCTGTAGGTGACGAGCGCCAGCGCCAGGACCGCGATCGGGTAGAGGCCGGAGGCGGGCAGCGCGACCCGGCGCAGCGCGTACACCCCCGCGGGGCCCACGGCGAGGCCGACGGCCGCGCCGATGACCAGTTCGACGGCGGTGTCCAGCAGGACGTGCGAGAGGGTCAGCGACGAGCCCGCGCTCAGCATCATCACGAGGATGACGGTCGGAGCGTCGTTGAAGCCCGACTCGGCCTCGAGGATCCCGGCGAGCCGGGGCGGCAGCGGCAGCCGTCTCAGCACGGAGAACACGGCCGCCGCGTCGGTCGACGCCAGGAACGCGCCGAGCAGCAACGCCATCCGCCACTCCATGCCGAGGAGGGCGGCGACGGTCGCCGCGAGCACGACGACGCTGACCGCGATCCCGACCGTGGCGAGCACGAGCGCGGTCGGCACGGCGTCGCGTACGTGGGTCCAGTTGGTGGTGAGACCGCCCTCGGCGAGGATCACGGCGAGGGCGACCATGCCGAGCTGCTGGGCCGTCTGGGCGTTGTCGAAGTTGATGCCGACGATGCCGCCCTCGCCGAGCAGCAGGCCGAGGCCGAGGTAAATGAGCAGCGTGGGAAGGCCGGTGCGGTGCGCGATCCGTACGGACGCGATGGCCGCGATGACGACGACGGCGGACAGGAGCAGCCAGACGTTCAGACCCACCCGCTCCCTTCGCCGTCTCTTAGGCCAATGTTGTCATATCTGTACCAATCGGGTGATTCCGCTCGGGAGGGCGGCGAAGCGTACACGCTGGTCGTGGGGCTCCGCGGGAACCCCTTCGAGCAGCTCGCCCTCGTGCAGGAGCGCCACCGTTGGCACGTTCGGCCCGACGCGGGCGAGCGCCCGGTCGTAGAAGCCGCCGCCGCGGCCGAGCCGTACGCCGGTGACCCGGTCCACGGCCAGGGCCGGCGCGATGACCAGGGCGGCGGTGCGGATCGCGTCGACGCCGCGCCGGACGTCCACCGGTTCCATGATCCCGTTCGGGCCGGGGGCCAGCGAGTCGGGGCCGTCGTACACCGCCCAGTCGAGGTCGCCGTCCGCGCGCTGCACCGGCAGCATCACCGTGGCGCCGTGCTTCCACAGGGCCAGGATCAGCCCCTGTGTGGACGGCTCGGCGCCGGTCGACCAGTAGCAGGCCACCAGCCCCGCCATCTGCACCCACGGCTGGTCGAGGAGTAACTCCCTGATCGCCGCCGACGACTCGCGCAGCGTCCTGGGATCGAGTTCCGACCGGCCGCGCAGGATACGCCGACGCAGGTTCATCTTGTCCAAAGACTGCTCCGTTAGTGTCTACTCATGGCTGACTTCGATCCCGTGACCAAAGCCGTCGTGCCCGCCGCGGGTCTCGGCACCCGCTTCCTTCCCGCGACGAAGGCGACCCCCAAGGAGATGCTGCCCATCGTCGACAAGCCGGCCATCCAGTACGTGGTGGAGGAGGCCGTCTCCGCCGGGCTGCTCGACGTCCTCATGGTGACCGGCCGCAACAAGCGCTCGATCGAGGACCACTTCGACGTAGCGTACGAGTTGGAGGACGCTCTTCGCGCCAAGGGCGACGAGGAGCGGCTCAACCAGGTGAAGGAGCCTGTCGACCTCGCCACCATGCACTACGTGCGGCAGGGTGAGCCGAAGGGCCTCGGCCACGCCGTCCTGTGCGCCAAGCAGCACGTCGGCCACGAGCCGTTCGCCTGCCTGCTCGGCGACGACATCATCGACCCCCGCGACCCGCTGCTCAAGCGCATGATCGAGGTGCGCGCGACCTACGGCGGCAGCGTCGTCGCGCTGATGGAGGTGCCGCGCGAGCACGTCTCCCTGTACGGCGCCGCCGCCATCGAGCCGACCGACGAGGACGACGTCGTCCGCGTCACCGACCTCGTGGAGAAGCCCCCGGCCGACGAGGCGCCCTCGAACTGGGCCATCATCGGCCGGTATGTGATCGACCCCGCCGTGTTCGAGGTGCTGGAGCGCACCCCGCCCGGACGCGGCGGCGAGATCCAGCTCACCGACGCCCTGCGTACCCTGGCCTCGACGGGCCCGGAGGAGGGCGGTCCTGTGCACGGCGTGCTGTTCCGCGGCCGTCGCTACGACACCGGCAACAAGCTGGAATATCTGCAGACCGTGGTGCAGTTCGCCGCGAACAGGGACGACCTCGCCCCCGAGTTCCTGCCCTGGTTGCGGGAGTTCCTGGACAAGTCCGGACAGTGAGCCGATGAAACCCGTCGACCGCCATCTCGCCGACATCCTCGCGGCGGTGCGCCCGCTCGCACCGCTCGAGGTCGAGATAGAGGCCGCCCTCGGCGCCGTGCTGGCCGAGGACGTCGCCTCGCCCGTCCCGCTCCCGCCGTTCGACAACTCGGCGATGGACGGCTACGCCGTACGGGCCGAGGACGTGGCCGCCGTGCCCGTCACGCTGCCCGTGATCGGGGACGTGGCGGCGGGGGACGGCGGGCTGAACGCCCTCGGCCCCGGCCTGGTCACCCGGATCATGACCGGGGCGCCGATGCCCGCCGGCGCCGACGCCGTCGTTCCGGTGGAGTGGACCGACGGCGGCACCGCCCGCGTACGGATCGACAGGCCGGCGCCGCCCGGCAACGCGATCCGGCGGGCGGGCGAGGACGTGCGGGCGGGCGACGTGGTGCTCCGCGAGGGCGCCAGGATCGGGCCCGCCCAGATCGGCATCCTCGCCGGGGTCGGCCGGCGCCGGGTGCTGGTGCGGCCCAGGCCGAGGGTGGTCGTGCTGTCCACGGGTGCCGAGCTCGCCGAGCCCGGCACCCCGCTGGGCGCGGGCCGCATCTGGGAGTCCAACAGCTTCATGCTCGCCGCGGCCGTACGCGAGGCCGGAGCGGAGGGGTTCCGGGCCGGTTCGGTGACCGACGACCCCAAGGAGTTCATGGACACGCTCGACGCCCAGCTCCTGCGGGCCGACGCCGTGATCACCAGTGGCGGCGTCTCGATGGGGGCGTACGAGCCGGTCAAGGAGGCTCTGTCCCCGCTGGGCACGGTGACCTTCGAGAAGGTCGCCATGCAGCCGGGCATGCCGCAGGGCTTCGGCGTCGTGGGGCCCGACCGCGTGCCGATCTTCACGCTGCCGGGCAACCCGGTCTCGTCGTTCGTGTCGTTCGTGCTCTTCGTCAAGCCCGCCCTGCGGGCGATGCAGGGTCTCCCCGCCGGTCCGCCCCCGACCGTACGGGCCACCGTGACCGCCCCGCTGCGGTCTCCCGAGGGGAAGCGGTCATACCTGCGGGCCGTGCTGAGCAGAGACACCGGGGAGACGGGGGAGACCGTGGCGCCGGTGACCCGGCAGGGCTCGCACCAGCTCGCGGCGCTGGCCGGGGCGAACGCGCTGATCGTGGTGCCGGAGGACGTGACCTCGCTGCCCGAGGGCGCCGAGGTGGAGGTGATACCGCTATGAAGCTGACTCACGTGGACGAGTCGGGCGCCGCACGGATGGTGGACGTCTCCGAGAAGGACGTCAGCGCGCGCACCTCCGTCGCGACGGGCCGGGTGCTGCTGTCGCCGGAGGCGGTGGCCGTGCTCCGCGCGGGAGACGTGCCCAAGGGCGACGCGCTCGGCGTGGCGCGGATCGCCGGGATCATGGGCGCCAAGCGCACCCCCGACCTCGTGCCGCTGTGCCACCCGATCGCCCTGACCGGCGTGAAGGTCGACCTGGCCGTCGTGGACGAGGGGGTGGAGATCACGGCCCGGGTCCGTACGGCCGACAGGACCGGCGTCGAGATGGAGGCGCTCACGGCCGTCACCGTCGCGGCGCTCGCGCTGGTGGACATGGTCAAGGCGGTGGACCCGGCGGCGGTGATCACCGATGTCCGGGTCGAGGAGAAGACGGGTGGCAAGACGGGCCACTGGACCCGGTCAGGACAGGAGTGAGGGCGTGCGCGCGCTGGTGGTGACGGTGTCCAACAGGGCGTCCGCGGGCGTCTACGAGGACCGCTCCGGCCCGCTGCTGGCCTCCCTCCTCAAGGAGGCGGGCTGCGACCAGGTGGACGGGCCCCGCGTGGTCCCCGACGGGGACGCCGTCGAGGCCGCGCTGCGCGAGGGCGTCGCCGAGGGCTACGACGTGATCGTCACCACCGGCGGCACCGGGGTGACGCCGCTCGACCTCACTCCGGAGATGACCAGCCGGGTGCTGGACCGGGAGATCCCCGGCATCGCCGAGGCCATACGCCAGGTCAACCGGGAGAAGGTGCCGACGTCGATCCTTTCCCGGGGGCTCGCCGGGCAGGCCGGCAGGACGCTGGTGGTCAACCTGCCCGGGTCCTCCGGCGGCGTACGGGACGGCATGGCCGTGCTGACCCCGATCCTGGGCCACGTGGTCGACCAGATCCACGGCGGCGACCATGCCCGCTGAGGGGCCCGCCGAGACGGGCGCGCGTCCCGCGTGGCGCGTTGACCGTGTTCCGGTGGATGATTGACGAATGGATCGACTTCGCGGCTGGCCGGCGTCCATGGCCGAGGGGCCCGTCGGGCTGCGGCCGCTGCGCCTGCGTGACGTGCGGGACTGGCGCGACACCCGCCTGCGCAACGCCGAATGGCTCCGTCCCTGGGAGCCGAGCAACCCCGAGACCCCGCTGTTCCGCACCGGTCTCGGGCCGTACGTCTCGATGGTCGGCACGCTGCGCCGCGAGGCCCGGCAGGGGATGGCCATGCCCTGGGTCGTCACGTACGAGGGACGCTTCGCCGGGCAGCTCACCGTGGGGGCGATCGTGTGGGGGTCGGCCCGCTCCGCGCAGGTGGGCTACTGGGTCGACGGCGCGCTCGCCGGGCGGGGCATCATCCCGACCGCGCTCGCCATGGCGGTGGACCACTGCTTCTTCACGACCGGTTTACACCGTCTTGAGGCCAACATCCGGCCGGAGAACCACGCCAGCCGCAGGGTCGTGGAGAAGCTCGGGTTCCGCGAGGAGGGCATCCGCCGTCGCCAACTGCACATCGACGGCGCCTGGCGCGACCACATCTGCTACGCGCTGACCGTCGAGGACGTGCCGCGCGGACTGCTCGTCCAGTGGCGCCGCACCATGAACTCGGCCGCCCGCCGCAGCGAGTCCAGCCCCGGGTAGGAGACGGCGCCCGGCCGGCTGCAATCGAAGGGCAAACCGATCACTAGCGGGTGCTGTGATGCTCCGTGGCGGGTAACCGAGACCGCGTCACGGGAGGCAGCCACATGAGGAAGCGGACTCCGTCCATCGCACCCCGGCCGCCGCTGGCCCACCGATAGCAGATCCTCGCGACGAGCGACGGGCGTGGCGTGTGGGAACCACGCGCTCGCACGGGATCGAATTACATGAAGACCTTTGACGATCTCGCGACACACCGGACTGAATGCTCGTCATTCAGTGACACACAGTCCTACGGTGCGTGACGTGAACACCTCTCCGCCGACACAGGGCCACGGACGTGTTCACCATGCCCTTCGCCGGAAGGCGTGGGGGTGGGCGCATGGGTAGCGCCCTGCTCTACCTCGCCATCGTCGTCATGTGGCTCAGTGTTCTGCTGCCCATGTGGCTGCGCCGGGACCGGCACACCGACGACGAGCTGTTCGAGGAGCAGGCGGAGGCGGCCACGCTGTCCGAGGCGCTCGCCGCCGACGACTCCTCGGAGGCCGGGGCTTCGGACGACGCCTCCGGCGACTCCGACGGCACCGGTGACGCGGACGGCGGCGACGCCGACACGGTCGTCACCCCGCCGGCCGTGTCCGCCGACTCCGCCGCGTCTTCCTCTGCGGCGCCGGGCGCCGAGGCCGTCACCCCGGACCAGATCGCGGCGGAGCGGCACGCGCGGGCCCGCCGTGTCGCCGCCCACCGCCGCGCCCGGATCCTCGCCCGGCGCCGGCGGCGGCTCCTGTGGAGCATCCTGCTCGTGCTGGCCTCCGTGGTCACCGCGGCCGTCCGCGTGATGCCCTGGTGGGCCGTCGCGCCTTCCGGTCTGCTCCTCGTCGGCTACCTCGGCGTGCTGCGCGTGGCCGTACGCGCGGACAGGGAGCAGCGGGAGAAGGCCGCCCGGGCGCGGGCCGAGCACCTGCGCCGCCAGCGGGAACGCCGCCGCGCCCTGGCCGCGGCGGCCCGCGAGGCGGAGATCATCAAGTTCGAGGCGCGCAAGCGCGTCCAGGTCTTCGACCAGTACGCCGACGGCCGCCGCGCGGCCGGAGACTGATTCGGTGGCGCGAGCACCCCGCAGAGTTTGCTAATCTAGTCGAGGTCGTTGGGGCTATAGCGCAGTCCGGTAGCGCACTTCGTTCGCATCGAAGGGGTCTGGGGTTCAAATCCCCATAGCTCCACCACGACGAAGGCCCGTCAGGTGATCCACCTGACGGGCCTTTTCGCTGCTCAGGCCCGTGCCGCTACGTCCCGGACCGTTCGCCGCCGAGGCCGCTCGGTACGGCTACCGCCTTGAGTCGGCGAAAGCCCGCATGCTCAGCCCTGAGGAAGCCGAGCAGCTCCAGCCAAGAGCGGCTGGGTGTGGACCTGCCGCCGAGTTACCGACAGTTTCTCCTGTTCGCCAACGGGTGGGGCAGCGACGATGACTGCTGCCTGCTGCGTGTCGAAGAAGTCGGCCGGCTCCGTGATGTCGATCCCCTTTTGGGACCTGGCAACGGACGAACTCGGCGTCTACCGGGTTCGCTAGTGCTGGACAGCGCCCGCGCGGTCTCCTCCCGGGACCCCAGCGACGGTGTCATCAGGCATTCCGCCGAAGCACCGGCTTGCCGAGGCCGCTTCAGGCGTCAAGCCGGACCCTGACATCGCAAGAGGTGTCAACCTCAGCATTGACGGTGATGAAAACGTCAAGCACGATGTTGACATGAGCGATCTCATCGAGCTGTACACACTCATCGAACGGGTCGACCGCAACGAGACCGACCCGCTCACCAAGATCACCAAAGCGGAAGAACTCAGCGCCGAACTGGACCGCCTCGGTGACCGACTTGTCGGCTACTTCATCGAACAGGCGCGCGCCGCCGGCCACTCCTGGTCAGACATCGGGGCACACCTGGGCATGAGCCGGCAAGCCGCCCAGCAGCGGTACACGCCACGCCAGTCCGCACTGACCATGGACGACGTTCTGCACGGCGGCGCTTTCAAGGGCCTCGTACCGCGGGCGCGCACCGCGGTAACCGACGCCGTCGAGCACGCCCGGCGGCTGGACCATCCCGCGGTACGGCCGACAGACCTGCTCCTCGGCGTGCTCGGAGACCCCCACGCACTCGCCGTACAAATGATCACCCGCCTCGGTGCCGATCCAGACACGATCCGTTCCGGACTACGGCAGACCGGCGACGGCGCACCGGTCGTCATCCCGGTCGAACCGGCGACCCGCACTGCCCTGGGCAAGGCACTGAGCGAGGCCGTCGGGCTGGGGCACAACTACATCGGAACCGAGCACCTGCTCCTCGGCATTCTGAACGACCCGAACAGTGAAGCAAGCCAGGCGCTCGCCACAGCAGGCGTCACGCTCGACGCCGCCCGCGAAGCACTGCGGCGGATCGTCGAGGAGATCGTGCGCAACCGCACTGAGTAGACCACTTCCCACCGCCCCGAACCGCGTCCGGATCTGCAGCGTTTCGGGCGTCGACACGCACTGCTTCGTCACTGAACGTAAGTGGCGAAGGAGGCCATCGCTCGGGGACGTTCCGCCGCCCGCCGGTACGGCTACCGCTGTGCAAAGGCCCCTGAAGGTGAGTGGGAAGCCTGGTTTCTCTCGACGTGGTGGCCGGATGCCGGCCGTTACAGGTCCTTTTGCGACCCGATGGACGCCGAGGAGGGCAGGGCCCGCGGTTGGCGGCTGTCTCCCGTGGAGTCACGTGGAGGAGACGTGGAAGAACCCTTGGCGTTCCACAGGAGATGCGGGCAGGGCCTTGACGCCCTGTCGAGATTGCGAGGTCGCCTCTTTCCCGGCCCTTTCCGCCCCATGTGGTCCACTGGCCGGAGAGGACAGGATGAACCTGCAGGGCCGCTTCTCCATCACCAGCCGCATCACCCTGTTCACCGGGGTGGTGGCCACCCTGCTGTGCGCGCTGCTGGCCCTGCTCCTCATGACGGCCGTGCACCACTACGCCAGCGACACCGTCACCAGGGAGGTCGCGGCGGCGGGCGGCCGCGTGGCCGTCCAGATGGAGCGGGGACAGCTGGCCTATCCCCTTGCCGGGCGCGAGTTCCGCCAGCTTCAGGTGGTCGACCCGTCCGGCCGTGTGGTCGCTTCGACCCCCGATGTGCGGGGCATGCCCAGGATGGCGCGCTTCACCCCGAAGGACAGCAGGAACAGCGCGACCTGCGTCGTGTGCGGCGGCGTCTTCCCGCCTGCCGACTGCGACATCGTCGTGGCGCAGTGGGCGCACCGCGCGGGCGAGAGGTGGATGGTCTACAGCGCTTCCCCTACGGTGCCCCCGTGGGTCGACCCCCGCTTGGCCGGGCTGGTGGGAGTGGGCGCGGCGGCGCTGGCCGCGGCCATCACCTACCTCGGCTACCGGAACGTACGGGCGTCGCTCAAGCCGGTGAACGCCATCCGGGCGGAGCTCGACGAGATCAACGGGGACTGCCCGGGTCGCCGTGTGCCGGTGCCGGCCACGGACGACGAGATCCAGGGGATGGCCGAGAGCGTGAACCACACGCTCAGCCGGTTGGACACCGCGCTGCGGCAGGTGCAGAGCGCGCTGCGGCAACAGCGTGAGTTCGTCTCCAACGCCTCCCACGACCTGCGCACTCCGATAGCCGCCATGCGCGCGGAGGTGGAGGACGGGCTTCTCGCGCCGGAGGAGACCAGCGTGCCCGAGCTGGGTTCGGTCCTCCTGCCCAGCCTTGAGCGGCTGCAGGCGATCGTGCACGACCTGCTCACCCTCGAACGACTCGACCACGGCATGCGCGGCGAGCAACACCGGCTCGATCTGGCCGAGGTCGTGGCCGCCGAGCTGCGCAACCGCCGTCATCCGGCCAAGCGAGTCGAATCCGCTCTCCAGCCCGGGGCGCTCGTGCTCGGCGACAGGGTGGGTCTGGCCCGCCTGCTGACCAACCTCCTCGACAACGCCGAACGGCACGCCTCCTCGACGGTCACCGTGTCCGTACGGCACGAGCCCGGCGGTGACTGCGGCGATCGGCGCTTTCCGCAGGGTGCGGCGGTGCTGGAAGTCGTCGACGACGGGCCGGGCATCGAACGGGACAAGCGCGAGATGGTGTTCGACCGGTTCACCCGGTTGGACTCGGCCCGCAGCAGGGACGCCGGAGGCGCGGGGCTGGGGCTGCCCATCGCCAGGCAGATCGCGCAGACCCACGGAGGCAGCCTGACGATCGAGGACAGCCCCGTCGGCGCGCGCTTCGTCCTGTGCCTGCCGTCCGTTCCTGCCGAGGTGACGACGGCACCGGCCGACGACACCCTGTCTTCCTGAACCCGCCTGGCCGGAGGTGTCGCGGAAACACATTGACGGAGTGAGTGCTCACTCCATATTGTTGTCCGCATGACAGACTCCACTTCCCGCCGGCGGGCGCCGGCGATGAGCCCCGAGCAGCGCAGGGCGATGATCGTCGCCGCGGCGCTTCCGCTGGTCGCCGAGCACGGCGCGGCAGTCACCACAGGTCAGATCGCCCGGGCCGCCGGCATCGGTGAGGGCACCGTCTTCCGGGCCTTCGGCGACAAGGACGAACTGCTCGACGCGTGCATGGCCGAGGCGATGAACCACGATCACGTGCTGCGCGAGCTGGCCTCGATCTCCCTCGACGAACCGCTCGCCGAACGGCTGACGCAGGCGGCCGAGGCGCTGCGCGCCCACCTGGGACGCATGGGGACCGTGATCGGAGCCCTGCACGCCACCGGTCACCGCCGCGGGCGAAGCTCCGGTGACCGGCGTGCCCCCGGCGACGGGCATGCCCCGGGGGGCAGGGAGGCCTCGATGAAGGCGACCCATGAGGCGATCGTCGAGCTGATCGAACCCGACAGGGCGGTGCTGCGCCTGGAGCCCGAGAAGATCGCCTCGGTCCTGCTGGGGATGCTCTTCACCCGCTCCCAGGACCCGTCATCGGAGGAGCTCGTCGACGTCCTCCTGCACGGCACCCTCAAGAATCCGGAGAGCGCGGAATGACCGTCACGCTGAACCACACCATCGTCCCCGCCGTCGACAACCGCGAGGGGGCCCGGTTCTTCGCCTCGATCATGGGCCTGGCGGAGTTGCCGCCCGCCGGCCGGAACGGCCACTTCGCGCCCGTACGGGTGAACGAGACGCTGACTCTCGACTTCATGACCGTGGAGAACCCCGTCGGCGTGCATCTGGCGTTCGACGTGGATCCGGCCACGTTCGACGGGATCCTGGCCCGCCTGCGGGAGGCCGGGGTGCCCTACGGCAGCGATCCGGCCCATCCCGACAACGGCCGCATCGATCATCCGCTGTGCCCGCGCGGGCTGTTCTTCGTCGACGCGGCGCGCAACCTCTACGAGGTCATGTCTCCCGCGTGACGGTCCGCCTCCCGCAGACCGAAGATCCTCGCGGCGTTGTCGTGACAGACGGCGCGCAGCCACCCGTCCCCGAGGTCCAGGCCGGCCAGGGCCGACAGCGCCTCCGCGTACGGGTAGGGGATGTTGGGGAAGTCGGTGCCGAGCAGGACACGGTCCTGAAGGTCCAGCAGCAGCGGGACGGCCTCCCGGGGGAAGGGCGCGGTCTCCTCGGTGAAGCCGGTGAAGGCCATCGTCGTGTCCAGGCAGACCGCCGGATGACGCAGGGCCAGGGCGAGGAACTCGGCGTACTCGGGGGTGCCCATGTGGGCGATCACGAGCGGCAGCCGGGGATGCCGGGCGAGCAGGGCCGCGATCGGCTCCGGCCCGGTGTGCGGGCCGGGGGCCGGGCCTGATCCGCAGTGCGTCACCACCGGGATGCCGTGGTCCTCCAGCAGCCCCCAGACCTCGTCGAGCAGCGGGTCGTTCGGGTCGTACCCGCCGACCTGGAGGTGGGCCTTGAACACCCGGGCGCCCGCCTCGACCGCCCGCGCGACGTACCGCGCCGCGCCGGGCTCGGGAAAGAACGTCGCCGTGTGCAGGCAGCCGGGCACCCGGGCGGCGAAGCCGGCCGCCCAGTCGTTCAGCCACTCCGCCATGCCGGGCTTGTGGGGGTAGAGCATGGAGGTGAACGCCCGCACGCCGAAGGCCCTGAGCCGTTCGACGCGGTCGTCCTCCGGCAGCCGGTAGGTGATCGGCCAGGTCCGGCCGACGAGCGGCCCGGCGGAGTCGAAGTACGCCCACACCTTGGTCAGGACGCGTTCCGGCATGAAATGGGTGTGGACGTCGATCAGACCGGGCAGGCCCAGCCTCCGCCAGAACGCGTTCACGTGTCGAATGTCGTCGTCCGCGGCAAGTGTCTCGTCCGGCATGACCTCAGACGCTACCCGCCTCCCGCTGCCCGGTAGCGCTCGGCCAGCGCACGCAGGTGGGCGCGCAGTTCGGGCGGGTCGAGCACGGTGAAGGGCACGTCGAGCGAGGTGAGGAAGGACGTCAGGTTGTGGAGCGAGTCGCCGCCGGTCTCCAGCACGCAGACGTCCGCGCCGTCGGCGCGCAGCAGGCCGGCCGCGGCGGTGAGCCTCGCGCCCATCACCTCGACGGGCGCGTGCAGCCGTACGACGGCCGGGTGTCTCCAGGCGGCCGAGCCCGCCCCGCGTACGACGTGGGCGGCGGCGTCGCCCTCGGGTGGTTCGCGCGGGGTGAAGCGGGGGCCGTTCGGGGCGCGGAGCCGCACGCGGTCGGCGCGGAAGGTCCGCCAGTCGCGCCGGTCGACGTCCCAGGCCAGCAGATACCAGCGCCGCCCGGTGAACACGAGCCGGTGCGGCTCGGCCGTGCGGCGCCCCTCGTCGCCCCGGTGGTCGAGATAGTCGAAGCGCAGGGTCTCGCGGTCGCGGACGGCCGCGGCGATCGACGTCAGCGTCTCGGGATCCACGGTGGGGCCGTGGCCAGGCACCGCGACCGTGGCGGCGCGAACGGCCTCGATCCGGTGACGCAGCCGGGACGGCAGCATGCGCTGGAGCTTGGTGAGCGCGCGCAGCGAGGTCTCCTCGATGCCGGTCACGGTGCTGCCCGCGGCGGCCTGCAGGCTGACGACCACCGCGACGACCTCCTCGTCGTCCAGCAGCAGCGGGGGCAGGGCGGACCCCGCGCCCAGCCGATAACCGCCGGCCGTGCCGGTGGTCGAGTGGATCTCGTAGCCCATGATGCGCAGCCGCTCGACGTCGTTGCGCACAGTCCTGGTGGTCACCGCGAGCCGGTCCGCCAGCTCGGCCCCGGACCAGCCGGGCCGCGCCTGGAGCAGCGCCAGCAACCGCAGCAGCCGTACGGAGGTTTCCAGCATGGCCACAGTCTCCCGCGCATTGCGGAACCGTACGTTCCTCAAGGCCTTCTAGCGTTCGTTTCCAACGAAGGGAGCACGAATGCTGCGCGGAATGACGACCGTGAGTTTCTGGGCGGACGACGTCGAGCAGGCGAAGAGGTGGTACGCGGAGTTGCTCGGTGCGGAAGCGTACTTCGAGCGCCGGGGACCGGACGGGCGTCTCGCCTACGCCGAGTTCCGCCTCGGTGATCACCAGCACGAACTGGGGCTGATCGACCGCCGCTACGCGCCGCACGACGCGGGCGGGCCGGGCGGGGCCGTCGTCTACTGGCACGTCGACGACGTGACGGCGAGCCTGGTCAGGCTGCTGTCGATGGGCGCGAAGCAGCACGAGGCGCCGACGGAGCGCGGCCCGGGGTTCGTGACCGCCTCGGTCGTCGACCCCTTCGGCAACATCCTGGGGATCATGTACAACGCCCACTACCTGGAGATGCTCGAAGGCCGGGGATGAACTCCGGGGGGGCCTGCGGGGTTCAGCCGAGGCCGGCGTACTGGCGGGGGCGCAGGGCCTGGGCGCGCAGCGCGGCGAGCGCGGCGCGCCGCCCGGCGTCCGTGAGCCGCCACTCCACGGCGCCCGCCGCCTCCGGCTTGTGGGCCGCGGACTCCAGCCCGAGGGCGTCGAGGCGGTGCCTGAGCCGGGCGAGCGGGCCGGTGAGGTCGGCGCCGCCGACCCGGCCGCCGTCCGTGGCGCGCCAGCCCTCACCGTTGACCACCTCGGCGACCCGGTCGCGCAGGTCGCCGTCCCGCACCACGTCGCGGTCCACCAGGATCATGAGCGCCGACTCGCGGATGGAGACCTCGAAGTCGTGCTCGCCGGGGGCGGGGACGAGCAGCGTGGGCGTGGCCGCCTCCCACATCGCGGCGCGGTCGTCCAGCAGGTTCCTGCCCGTGGTGGTGAGCACCAGCCTCCGGCCGCTGCGCCGCAGCGCCCCGAGATTGTGTACGGCGATCTGCCGCAGCTCGGTGAGAGCGGGCACGTCGGCCTCGCCGCGCACGGCCCCCGACCTGGTGCGATTGCCCCAGCCGAACCGGTCGGCCGCCTCGGCGGCCACGGCACGCCCGACGTTGAGCCGCTCGGTCAGGCGGACCCCGGTGCGGGCCAGGCCGAGCAGCCAGCGCAACGGTTCCAGGTGCGGCTCGTCCGGAGCCGCGATGGGGGCGTGCAGCCGCACCTCGAAGGGCTGGGCGAGCTCGCGGCGGGCGGTGCCGCGTCCGAGCACCCAGCGGTTCAGCCGCTCGCCGTGGACCCGGTGCAGCCAGCAGTCGCCGCCCAGCTCGGCGCGGGGCGCGGTGAGCCAGCGGCGGGTCAGCTCCTCACGGTCCACCGGGTCGCCGGTCACGATGGCCAGCTCCAGGGCGGCCGCGCACGCGACGTGCGCCCCGAGCTCCTCCGGGCCCATGATCGAGCTCCACGACAGCTCGGCGACGTCCGGGGGCAGCACCCCGGTGGCCTCGAGCTCACGGTGGTAGGCCGCGGCCCCGGCCTCCTCGCCCTCCCTGGCGTACGTCAGCAGGATCCGGGCGGTGGCCGCAGAGTCGCACAGGGCGGCGTAACGCTCCATGCCCGCGAGCCTGAGCAGCCGGCCGAGGGCCCTGGCGATGGTCGCCTGGTCGCCCGGCACCTTGATCGGCAGCGTGTACCAGAGGAACTCGCACACATCGAACTGGCTGATGGTCTCCAGCGCCTCGCCGCCGGCGAGCCACTCGACCGCGACGCGGGCGGACTCGGCGATGTCCGGCTCGGAGCGCTCCAGTTGGGCGAGGAGCGCGGCGACGTCAGGTGCGGGCATGACCCGCAGTCTGCCGTATCGACCCCATCGTTGACGACGACCCGGCATCACTCGCGACCACCCCCCCTCTGGGTGCACCCTAGGGCGCGACGTACGCGCCCAACGATACGGGGGTGTCAGATCCACGAGTCGAACAGCATCCTCGCGTGCCAGGAGTCGTACGGGATGGACTCGGCGGCGATCACGGGATAGAGCCACCAGAAGTTGACCAGAGCCAGGAGCACGAACGCGCCGACCACGGCCGTGCCGGCCACGCGCCGGTTGGGCCTGGCCGGATTCATCCTGCCGATGATCAGCCCGGCGGCCAGCACGAGTGACAGGATCATGAACGGCACCATCGGCATCGCGTAGAACATGAACATCGTGCGGTTGTCCGCGATGGCGAAGTAGAACCACGGCAGCCATCCGGCGGCGTAGCCGAGCAGCACCCCGCCCGCCCGCCAGTCGCGGGTCGCGACATACCAGGCGATCATGCCGATCAGCGCGAGCAGACCGGCGTACCAGATGACCGGTGTCCCGGTGCCGAGGACCGCCCAGGAGCAGGAGGCGGCGCCGCAGTTCTTCGGCGACTCGTAGAAGAAGGCGACCGGGCGCAGCAGCATCGGCCACTGCCACGGCTCGGACTGGTACGGGTGGCTCGACTCCAGGCCGGTGTGGAAGGTGAGCACCTGCTTCTGGTAGTCGAACCACGAGCGGAGCGAGTCGATGACGAAGTAGACCGGGCCGCTCGAGGTGGCCTGGTCCCAGTTGCGGCCATATCCCTTGTCGGTGACGAACCACCCTGTGAACGACACGATGTAGGTGACGATCGGGACGGCCGCCATCCACGCCGCGGCGAGCGGCAGGTCGCGGCGGACGACCACGCCGTACGGCCGGGGCGTCCCGACGGCCCGCCGGGCGCCCGCGTCCCACAGCAGCGTCATGATCGCGAAAGCGGCGATGTAGAAGCCGCCGGTCCACTTGGTGGCCATGGCCAGGCCGAGGCACAGCCCGGCGGCCAGGCGCCAGGGCCGCAGGCCCAGTCGCGGCCCGTCCGCGGGCGAGCCCGCCTCGTGCCACTCCGCGAGCCGGCCGCGGGACCAGTCCCGGTCGGCCACGAGGCAGGCGAAGCCGGCGAGCACCCAGAACATCAGGAAGATGTCCAGCAGCGCCGTACGGGACAGCACGAAGTGGAGGGCGTCGAGGGACAGCAGCAGGCCGGCCGCGCAGCCGAGCAGCGTCGAGCGGGTCATCCTGCGAGCCGTGCGGGCGAGGATCAGGATGGACAGCGTGCCGAGCAGCGCGGCGGTGAAGCGCCAGCCGAACGGGTTCGCTCCGAAGAGCATCTCGCCGACGCCGATCAGCCACTTGCCGACCGGCGGGTGCACCACGTAGGAGGCGCACTCGCTCACCGAGCCGCACTGCTTGAAGATGTGCTCGTTGCCGGCGAGAAGGAGCTTGTCCGCGCCGTCCACGAACTGCCGCTCGACGCCGTACTTGACGGTGGCGAAGGCGTCCTTGGCGTAGTAGGTCTCGTCGAAGACGACCGAGTGCGGTGTGCCCAGCCGGTAGAACCGGAGGAACCCGCCGAAGAGGGCGACCAGGATGGGGCCGAGCCAGCCCCACATGGCGCTGCCGGGCATGGGCGGCACGAGCCGGTCGCGCAGGGAAACCGCGGGAGCGTTGTCCTGTGGTCCCTCTTCCGGCTGCTCGAACGCCTTGTGAGAATAGTCGGTCACGGCCACGCCGACAGATTACTGGTGAGTCCCCGCCAAGGACACGGGTCGCGCGCGGATTGGGCCATCCGGCCGTTCGTCGATGAATGTTTCACGCCCGCCATAGGGTGGACGCGTGCTCGTTCTCGCCGCAGCCCCGATCGGCCAGCCCAAAGACGCGTCCCCACGGCTGCGCGAGGTGCTCGCCGCGGCCGACGTGATCGCCGCGGAGGACACCCGCCGGCTGCGGCGGCTCGCGGCCGACCTGGAGATCGCCATCGGGGGCCGCGTGGTGTCCTACTACGACGCCAACGAGAGCGCGCGGGCCGCGGAGTTGCTGGAGGCGCTGCGCGAGGGCCGGACCGTCGTCGTGATCACCGACGCGGGGATGCCGGGCGTCTCCGACCCCGGGTATCGGCTCACCCGCCTCGCGGTCGAGGCCGGCCTGCCCGTGACGGCGCTGCCCGGCCCGTCGGCGGTGACGACCGCCCTCGCCGTCTCCGGCCTGCCGAGCGACCGGTTCTGCTTCGAGGGGTTCCCGCCGCGAAAGCCGGGGGAGCGGGCCAGGCGGCTGGCGGCGCTGGCGGCCGAGGAGCGCACGATGGTGTTCTTCGAGGCGCCGCACCGCCTGCACGCGACTTTGGAGGCGATGGCGGAGGCCTTCGGCGCGCAGCGGCCCGCCGCCGTCTGCCGGGAGCTCACCAAGACCTACGAGGAGGTGCGCCGCGGCGGCCTCGGCGAGCTGGCCGAATGGGCCGCGGGCGAGGTCAGGGGCGAGATCACGCTGGTGGTGGCGGGACGGACCGCCGAGGAGGCCGCGCCGGGCATCGAGGAGCTGGTCGAGGAGGTGGCCAGGCGCGAGGGCGCGGGCGTGCCGCGCAAGCAGGCCATCGTCGAGGTGGCCAAGTCGGCCGGCGTCCCCAAGCGCGACCTCTACAACGCCGTCCACGGCGTCTGACCCCGGGACAACGCCTGGCCCCCGGAGAGGGGCCGGGCGCCGCGTGCCGGGTCAGCCGCGTGCCGGGTCAGCGGAGCGAGGAGCGGCGCCGCGAGGACAGGGGCAGTGACGACAGGCGCAGTGACGACGGGCGCAGCGGCGACAGGCGCAGGGAGGACAGCCGCGGCGAGGGGCGGCCCAGCAGACCGGCGGCGGTGATGCCGGCGGCGAGGCAGGCGAGCGGCACCGCGGGCAGCAGGTAGCGGTAGTCGAACTCGGCGGTCGCCGCCGGGGCCAGGATCAGTCCCACCGCCCCCAGCCAGGGCAGCAGTTCGGGCCCGCCGAGGTCGCGCCAGCGCCGCGCCACGCCGTACAGGCCGAACAGCAGCACCAGGCCCAGCACGATGCCCGGCAGCCGTACGACCTTCTGGTAGCCGATCATGATGCCCGACCACGGCGAGACCACGTGCGTCGCGGCCGGGCCGTTCTCGTACGCCTCGGCGTCCTTGTCCGTGGTGCTGTGGTAGGAGCTCCACTTGGGCAGCTTGCGGGTGTACTCGTTGTCGAACTCGTACTGCAGGAAGGTCTTGGCGTCGGGGAACCGCGGGCGGCCCCACTGGAAGGCGCGGAAGAAGTCCTTGGCCACCGCGGCCAGGTAGTCGCCCGGCTGGGACAGAATCGCCTTCTTCGCGAACGCGCTCGCGTTCGCGTTGATCTCCGGGGTGAACTTCATGCCCGAGCCGAAGACGTGGAGCTGGTTCTGGTCGTCCCACCACAGGTACGCCTGAGCGGACAGGCCGCGGTCCTTGGGCGCGACGTTGATGCACAGCAGCGCCAGTTCGAGCTCGCGGCGCTCGTCGATGTTCATCTTGTGGCAGTCGGCGAACAGCGACGTCCTCATGTAGAGGATCACCCCGTCGCTGTTGGTCATCGCGAACTGGCCGTTCACCGCCTTGAACCAGCCCATGTAGGCGAGCACGGGCAGCGCGCACGCGGCGATCACGGCGGCGATCGGCTTCCAGCCCGCCCGCTTGATCACCAGATAGGCCACGACCAGGGCGAGGATGGGCAGGCCGATGCTCCGGGTCAGCGCCGTCAGCGCGAGCAGCAGCCCGACCACGGTCCCGCCCCGCCAGGTCATCCGCTCCCGCCACAGCACGAGCGTCACCACGCCCACGACGAGCAGGATGAACATGGTGTCCGACATGATCAGCTGTTCGAGCTGGATCTGGTAGGCGTCGAACATCACGGGGGCGGCGGCCAGCGTCGCCCCCCAGCCTGGCATCCCAAATCTTCTGGTCAGCAGCGCATAGATAAGGAACGCCGCCGCCAGGCCCATGAGGTGCTGGGTCAACACCACGAGCGAGAAACTGTGGAACGGCTTGAGCAGCAGCAGCCAGAAGCTGTACCCGTCCGGGCGGATCGGGTGCGGACGCGGGCGCAGCGCCACGGACACGTAGTCGTAGGAGTCGTTGAACCACATGGCCGGGCCGAAGCCCAGCATCGTGACGATCCGCAGCACGAAGGCGACGCCGAGCGTGACCGCGAAGACCCGGTGCCGGCGCAGCAGGGCGAGCGGACGGCCCCAGCCGCCGACCGGGGAGGCGTTCACCGACGGAGGATCCGCGATCGCGACCATCAAAGTCGCGCGGATTCGACCGCCTGCTTCGGCAGGCGGGTGAGTCCGCGCTTCCCCCCCTCGAATATCGCCGGTGCCTTCCGATGCACAGCCGCGGATGTGCGGCGAAGGAGGACGCCGCCACCCGGGCGGATTTCCTGCGCCTCACCTGCGGACATACCGCGCACGCCGACGTGGCCGGCGTGCTGGGAATTCTCCGGGCCGGGCTCGTCCTCTGCGACGCCGCTTGGCCGGCGACGCGGGGAGCCCGCCGCTCCAGCGGTGGGTGGAGTCACGGTTACAGAATGCCAGCCGTTTCGCGGACTTGACTCGGACGCTACTGGGAAGCGGGCATCATTGGTGTCCTGCCGTCATATGCGAGGAGTTGCGACGTGGAACTTACCGTTGTCATGCCATGCCTCAATGAGGCCGAGACCGTTGAGATCTGTGTTCGCAAGGCTCTCACCTGCATGCGCGAGAACGGAATCGACGGTGAGGTGGTCATCGCCGACAACGGCAGCACGGACGGCTCCCAACAGCTGGCCCGTGACGCGGGCGCCCGGGTTGTCCATATTGACGAGAAGGGCTACGGCAACGCCCTGATCGGCGGCATCCGCGCCGCCCGCGGCAAGTACGTCATCATGGGCGACGCCGACGACTCCTATGACTTCACCAGCCTGATGCCCTTCGTCGAGCAGCTCCGGGACGGCGCCGAGCTGGTCATGGGCAACCGGTTCCGCGGGGGCATCGCCCCGGGCGCCATGCCCCCGCTCCACCGCTACCTGGGCAACCCGGTCCTGTCGTTCATCGGCCGGCTGTTCTTCCCCAGCGAGATCGGCGACTTCCACTGCGGCCTGCGCGGCTTCCGCCGCGACTCGATCCTGCGGCTGGGACTCCAGACCGGTGGCATGGAGTTCGCCTCCGAGATGGTCGTGAAGGCGACCCTGCAGGGGCTCGACGTCCGCGAGGTGCCCACCACCCTGTCGCCCGACGGCCGCTCCCGCCCGCCGCACCTGCGCTCCTGGCGGGACGGCTGGCGCCACCTGCGCTTCCTGATGCTCTACAGCCCGCGCTGGCTGTTCTTCATCCCGGGCCTGGTGCTGATGAGCCTCGGCCTCGTCGCCGGGGCCGCGCTGTCGTTCGGCCCGGTCTACATCGGCAAGCTCGCCTTCGACGTCGACACGCTGGTCGGCGCGTCGGCGATGGTGGTCATCGGCTTCCAGGCCGTGCTGTTCGCGTTGTTCACCAAGGTGTACGCGGCCGAGGAGGGCTTCCTCCCCGAGGACCGGCGCATCCGCAGGCTGGTGGACGTCGTCACGCTGGAGAAGGGCCTGCTCGCGGGTGGCGCCCTGGCGGTGGCCGGTCTCGCCGGCCTGGTGGCCTCGCTCGCCCACTGGGGCGGCCGCGGCTTCGGCGAGCTGATCCCGGCCGAGTCGCTGCGCCTCGTCGTGCCGTCGGCGACCGCGTTCGTCATGAGCTTTCAGACGATCTTCGCATCGCTGTTCATCAGCATCCTCGGCATCCGCCGCACCCGGGAGAACCCGGTAGACATCGCGGCGTCCGCCGCCGAGGAGGCCGCCGAGGCCGTCACCCGCGAGTCCGAGACCGCCGGCCGCGAGTCCGTGGCCTAGGTCGCGGGGTCGCGTCCCTGACGACGCCACCGGCGTTTTAACCCGGGGAGTCATCTCCCCGGGGCCGATAGGATTCGCACATGGCGGCTACAGGAACGACTGCATCCGGGGAGTCGGCGTTCTACGTGACGACGCCGATCTACTACGTCAACGACGCCCCGCACCTGGGCCACGCCTACACGACCGTCGCGGGCGACGTGCTCACCCGCTGGCACCGCCAGCGCGGCGAGAAGGTGTGGTACCTCACGGGCACGGACGAGCACGGTCAGAAGATCATGCGCACGGCCGAGGCCAACGGCGTGTCGCCCCAGGAGTGGTGCGACAAGCTCGTCGAGGACGCCTGGAAGCCGCTCTGGGAGCACCTCCAGATCGCCAACGACGACTTCATCCGCACCACCGAGCCGCGTCACACCGACCGCGTGCAGGAGTTCGTGCAGGACCTGTACGACAAGGGCGAGATCTACAAGGGCGGCTACGAGGGGCCCTACTGCGTCGGCTGCGAGGAGTACAAGTCGCCCGGCGACCTGCTGGAGGGCGACCTGTGCCCGATCCACAAGCGCCCGGTGGAGTGGCTGAAGGAGGAGAACTACTTCTTCAGGCTCTCGGCGTACGGCCCGCGCCTGCTGGAGTTCTACGAGCAGAACCCCGGCTTCGTCCAGCCCGCGTCGGCGCGCAACGAGGTCGTGCAGTTCGTGAAGCAGGGCCTGCAGGACCTGTCGATCTCGCGGTCGACCTTCGACTGGGGCGTCCCGATCCCCTGGGACCCCAAGCACGTCATCTACGTCTGGATCGACGCGCTGCTCAACTACGCCACGGCCGTCGGCTACGGCTCCGACCAGGCGAAGTTCGACGCCACCTGGCCGGCGAACGTGCACCTGGTCGGCAAGGACATCCTCCGGTTCCACGCGATCATCTGGCCCGCCATGCTGATGGCGAACGGCCTGCCGCTGCCGGGGCGCGTGTTCGCCAACGGCTGGCTCATGGTCGGCGGCGAGAAGATGAGCAAGTCCAACCTCACCGGCATCTCGCCCCGCGAGCTGACGAGCCACTTCGGTGTGGACGCCTACCGCTACTACTTCCTGCGGGCGATCCCGTTCGGCCAGGACGGCTCGTTCTCCTGGGAGGACTTCTCCGCCCGCTACACCTCCGAACTCGCCAACGACTTCGGCAACCTGGCGTCCCGGGTCGCGGCGATGATCGGCAAGTACTTCGACGGTCTGCTGCCGGAGGCGAAGGACGCGGGTCCCGCCGAGCAGGCGATCGCGGACGGCCTGGCCGCAGCGACGGCCCAGGCGGACACCATGATCGGTGACAACCTGGACTTCGCCGGCGGCATCGGCGCCGTCTTCGACTTCGTCAAGCAGGTCAACGGCTACCTGAGCGACCAGGCGCCGTGGAAGGTGGCCAAGGACGACTCGCCCGAGGGGCAGGCGCGGCTCGCCACGATCCTCTACACGGCGGCCGAGTCGCTGCGCGCGATCGCGGTCCTGCTGCACCCGGTCATGCCCGCCACCAGCGAGAAGCTGTGGGCGTCCCTCGGGGCGGAGCCGCACCTCGGCGCGCTCGCGGACCAGCGGATCGCCGACGTCGCCACCTGGGGCAGGCTGCCCGCCGGCGCCCAGGTCGTCAAGGGCGAGATCCTCTTCCCGCGCCTCGAGAACGCCTGACGATGTCACGAGAGCGTCCCACACCGCCCGAGGCCTTGCCGGGTGAGGTGTTCGACAGCCACTGCCACCTGGACATCATGGTCGGCAATCGTCAGGCGTCCTCGGGAGATCCCGTCGCGCTGGCGGCCCAGGCGGCCGGGGCGAGCGTCGCGTCGATCCTCGCCGAGGCGAAGTCGGTCGGCGTGACGCGCCTGGTGACGGTGGGATACGACCTGCCCTCCTCGCGGTGGAACGCCGAGGTGGCCGGCGAGCACCGGGACGTCTACGCGGCCGTGGCCATCCACCCGAACGAGGCGCACGCCTCCACGCCCGAGGTCCTCGCCGAGATCGAGGACCTCGCGCGGCGGCCGCACGTGCGGGCGGTGGGGGAGACCGGACTCGACTACTTCCGCGACTGGGCGTCGAAGGACGACCAGCACGCCAGCTTCCGCGCGCACATCGAGATCGCCAAGCGGACCGGCAAGGCCCTGGTCATCCACGACCGTGACGCGCACGACGACGTGCTCGCCGTGCTCGCCGACCAGGGCGCCCCCGACGTGGTGGTCTTCCACAGCTTCTCCGGCGACGCCGAGATGGCCAAGCGGTGCGTGGACGCCGGTTACTTCATGTCGTTCTCCGGCCCGGTGACGTACAAGAACGCCGGATATCTGCGCGAGGCGGCGGCGGTGGCCCCGCCCGAGCTGATGCTGGTCGAGACCGACGCGCCCTACCTGCCGCCGACGCCGCACCGGGGCAAGCCCAACGCGCCCTACCTGATCCCGCTCACGCTCCGCTGCCTCGCGGAGGTCAAGGGCATGGACGTCGCCGACCTCGCCGCCCGGATCACGGTCAACGGCGAGACCGTCTTCGGCGCCTGGTAGCGCGGGGGACACTGGAGGCATGAGTCTGCTCGGGCCGGTCGAAGTGCGTGCGCTCGCGGAGAAGCTGAACATCCGTCCGACGAAGAAGCTGGGGCAGAACTTCGTGATCGACGGTGGCACCGTCCGCCGGATCGTCCGGCTCGCCGAGGTCGCGCCGCACGACGTGGCGATCGAGGTCGGGCCGGGGCTCGGCTCGCTCACCCTCGCCCTGCTCCCGGAGGTCGCCGAGGTCGTCGCCGTGGAGATCGACCCGGTGCTGGCGGAGCAGCTGCCGCTGACGGTCGCCGAGCGGGCCCCCGAGGTGGCCGGCCGGCTGACCGTGGTGCACGCCGACGCGCTCAAGGTCGGGCCCGCCGAGCTCGGGACCGAGCCGACCGCGCTGGTCGCCAACCTGCCGTACAACGTGTCCGTGCCGGTCGTGCTGCACCTGCTGGAGGTGCTGCCGTCGCTGCGGCGCGGGCTGGTGATGGTGCAGTCGGAGGTCGCCGACCGGCTCGCGGCGGCGCCGGGGTCGCGCATCTACGGCGTTCCCTCGGTGAAGGCCGCCTGGTATGCCGACGTGCGCCGGGCCGGTCCGGTCGGGCGCAACGTCTTCTGGCCCGCGCCGAACGTCGACTCCGGCCTGGTCTCGCTCGTACGGCGGGAGCCGCCGGCGACGACGGCGACCCGCGAGGAGGTGTTCGCCGCCGTCGACGCGGCGTTCGCCCAGCGCCGCAAGACGCTGCGCGCGGCGCTCGCCTCTTGGGCCGGAACGGCGGCCGCCGCGGAGAAGGCCCTGGTCGGGGCCGGGATCGACCCCTCGGCGCGCGGGGAGCAGCTGAGGATCGAGGACTTCGCCCGCATCGCCGAACAGCGGGTCGGGGCGGCGGCGCACCAGCCGGGTCAGATCGGCCGGCGCCCGAGGTAGGCCAGCAGCACGGCCACTTCGTCGGCGCCGTCGCCGGCTTCCACCGCGGGAGCGTACGCGCCGTAGGCCCGCAGCGGTTCGACGATCCGGGTGGCGACCTCCATCAGCGGCAGGGCCATCTCCGGGGTGAGCGGCGAGGGCTGCCCCGTGGCCACGGCGATGTCCCAGGCGTGCACCGCCGCGTCGAGCGCGCACGCGCCGGCCGCGAGCCATGCGGGCATGGGGCCCTGCGGGAGCGGCACCGGCACCTGCTCGGCGTCGTCGTCCACCGTCGCCCAGGCGCGGGCCGAGGCGTCCAGCGCCGCGGCCAGGTGCGCTCGGGGGTCGCCCTCGATGTGGCCGGAGGGCGAGAACGGGTCCTCGGCGGGCCACGCCCCGCCGGTGATCGCGGCTGCGTAGGCGATCTGGTCTCCGGCGGCGTGCTGCAGCACCTGGGTGACCGACCACTTCTCGCACGGAGTCGCGGCGTCCCACGCCTCGCCGCCGACGCCCGCCACGGCGTCGCGCATCGCGTCGTGCGCTCGGGTCAGCAGGGTCCGCCAGCTCGCCGTCGTGGTCTCGTTCATCGGTGTGTCCTCTCCTCGTCCAGAACGGAATGTTCCGTTCCGCTATTGAGAACTCTATCAGAACGGAATGCTCTGTTCCACTGCTACTGTGGCCGCATGCCGAAGCAGACGGGCGACCACGGTTCCACCGGCCTCGCCGGACGTCGGGGCCAGGCGGCGCGCAACGACGCCGCCATCCTCGACGCCGCCAGGGAGGTCTTCCTCGCCGATCCGAAGGCGCCGGTCGCGGCCGTCGCGGAGCGGGCCGGGGTCGGAATGAGCGCGCTCTATCGGAGATATCCCGGCAAGGAGGACCTGCTGCGCAGGCTGTGCCACGACGGCCTGCGTCGCTGGATCGAGGAGGCGGAGGCCGTCGAGGACGAGCCGGACGCCTGGAAGGCCCTCGTCGTCTTCCTCGAAACGATCGTCGACGCCGACGTGCACTCGCTCACGGTCCACCTCGCCGGCACCTTCACGCCGACCGAGGAGATGGGGCGCGACGCGGGGCGGGCCGCGGAGCTGATGGGCCGGCTGGTGGAGCGGGCCCACGCGACCGGACGGTTGCGCCGCGACGTCGTCGCCGACGACTTCGGTCTCGTGCTGGAGGGGTGCGCCGCCGTCCGAGTGCCGGACCCAGAGCGTACGCGGGAGTTGCGGCGGCGCTTCCTGTCGATGGTGCTCGAGGGTGTCACCGGAGCCGTTGTGACCGGGGACGACGCGGCCGCTCTCCCCGGCCCGGCTCCGGCGCCGGGGGAGCTGAACTGGCGGTGGCGGCGGTCGGGTTAGTCAGACCTGACCGAAATGGATCATTGCGGACGGGTATCAGCTATTGCAGCCGGTCTTGGACAAGACGACGATCTCCGGTACTTGTGCACTTTTCTCCGGAGGACTCATGCTCCCCATCCGTTCCGCCGCCCTGGCCGCCGCCCTCGCCACCGCCGTCGTGAGCGCGGCTGTCACGCCCGCCGCCGCGCAGAGCGGTGCGTACACGGCGACCGCGACGGCGACCGTTTTCGCCCCCAACCCCGTGCAGCGGCTCGGCCTGCAGGACCTCACCGACGCCAAGGACGCCGACCTGCCCGAGTTCGGGCCGGCGTACACGAAGGTCACGCTGACCGACCTCGACGGCTCCGGCACGCTCACCGGCAGGTACGTCCTCGTCAAGAGCTCGACCGGCAAGGCCGCCACCGCCACCGGCGGCGCCTTCCCGGCGTACCACCGTGACGTGGACCAGTTCGAGCAGGTCATGGGCTACCACTGGGTGACCACCGCGCAGCACTACATCCAGTCGCTCGGCTTCGGCGGCGCGCTGCGACCGGTGAACCAGCGGCAGATCGAGTTGCGCATCAACCAGTACGGCAGTGACAACTCCTTCTTCCGCGAGGACAAGGCCAACATCACCCTCGGCAAGGGCGGCATCGACGACGGCGAGGACGCCGAGGTGATCGTTCACGAGTACGGCCACAGCGTCCAGGACGGCCAGGTGCCCGGCTTCGGCACCACATTGGAGTCCGGCGCGATCGGCGAGGCCTTCGGCGACTATCTGGCCGTGGCCGTGAGCAGTTGGGCGACCGGCGTTCCGACCAGGACGGACGAGGCATGCGTGGCCGATTGGGACTCTGTGAGCTACTCGAGTGCCCCGCACTGTCTGCGCCGTCTCGACGGGACCAAGCACTACCCCGAGGACGTCAGGGGCGAGGTCCACGCCGACGGCGAGATCTGGTCCCGCGCCCTCTGGGACATCCGCAAGGCGCTCGGTGACCGGAAGGCGAGCACGCTGATCATCGAGGCGCAGTTCGACTTCACCCCCGGTGTCACGTTCAAGGCGGCCGCCGAGGCGACCGTCGCCGCTGCTCGGCGTCTGTACGGCGCGGGCGCGGCGAGCGCCGTCACCGGGGCGTTCGCGGACCGCGGCATCCTCTGACCATCGCACCCCGCCCGGACCGGCTCCGGAGCCGTGACAGATCAAGTTTGACGTGATCGACAGGCGATCCCGTTCCATCGGATAAGTGTGATTTACATCACACAAAGCTCCTGTGTCGATCAATGACGGTCCGTGACGGGTCGGCGACGGCGGCCCTTGTGATCAGCGAAAACGCGACGGCCATGGAGAGGGTGCGGGTGACGGCGAAAGTTGCGATCTTGACCTGGTGATCAGACTGAAAACCACTAAGGCGGTCACTTCTCGCAAATCCTCAGATAGTTTTTAGCCGTCCTTTACTGACGGATGGGGCGCGAGCGGCGCCCGACGATCAGACCAGGGAGTAGTAACTTGAAGCGCACCCTCACCCTCGGCGGCATCGCGGTCGGCCTGCTGGCCTCCGCGGCGGTCGCCGCCCCCGCCCACGCGGACTCCGTTCCGCACGACACCCTGGCCAGCACCAACTTCGCCGCCAAGCAGGTCGCCGCGTTCTGGTACGGCCAGAACAAGGCCAACCTGGTCAACGCCACGCCGTACGCGGTGGAGACCACGCTGCCCACCAAGCACGTCTCCACGGGTGGCGCCTCCGCGGACAGCAAGGCCGGCGTCGTCGGCTCCAGCGGTGACAAGAAGGCTTCCTCCGGCACGTCGAAGAACGTGAACCTGCCGAAGACCACCGGCAAGGTGTTCTTCATCGGCGCCGACAAGAAGCCGCACTGGTGCTCGGCGACCGCCGTGCAGAGCCAGTACAAGAACCTGGTGGCGACCGCCGGCCATTGCGTGTACGACACCAAGAGCAACAAGGCGACCCTCGACAAGTGGGTCTTCGTCCCCGGTTACTACCAGGGCAAGACCCCGTGGGGCATCTACGTCG
>NZ_VIRJ01000046.1:0-56783 GCF_006874435.1 Microbispora sp. KK1-11
CCCGACCAGACCAAGACCGTCGACCCCTGCAACCTGCAGCTGCTCTACCAGGGCCGCAGCCCCAGCTCCGGCGGCGACTACGGCCTCCTGCCCTACCGGCCGGGCCTGCTGACCCTGCAGCGCTGACCGCATGACGCCTGCCCGGGACGTTCGCGGCCACGTACACCGCATCAGGACCGGGTGGATCTGGAACGGCGGGCTCGGTGCACGACCGGGCCCGCCCGCGTCACGCGGCGACAGTCGATACCTGTGGATCGGTTGGGGTGTTGCCGAGTCAGTGAAGTTGTCCGGCCTGGTGCAGGTGATCGAAGATGATCTGGTCGACCGGGGACACGCGGTCGCGGTCGGCGTAGCTCAGCCAGGTGATTTCCTCGATCTCGCTGCTGGGCGCCGGCACGCCGTGATGGTCGGCGGTGTAGCAGGTCATCCGTACGGTGATGCCCTCGGCGTGGCCGTGTGCCTGGGCCTGGTAGGTGCCCACGTGGGTGGCGGTGGCGGGGACGATGGTGACGGAGAGTTCCTCGTCGATCTCGCGGACGAGGGTGTCGAGGTCGCTTTCGCCGGGTTCGCGTTTGCCGCCGGGGATGTAGTAGGCGTTCTTGCCTCGTGATCGGGTGCTGAGGATCTTGCCGTCGTCCAGGTGGATCCAGGCGATCTTGTCGATGATGCTGTTCACCGTGGTGCTCCTGTAGTCGGGGCAGAGGGACAGGTTTCGGTCATTGCTCATGCCGGGTAGGCGTGGGTCTCGGTGGCTTTGACCGAGGCCCAGATCCGCTGACCCGGGCTCAGCCGGAGGTCGGCCAGGGCCGCGGGGGTGATGTCGGCGAAGGCGGTGATCGGGCCGTCGAGGTGGACGCGGACGTTGTCGCCGTGCCGCTCGATGCCGCCGATCGTGGCCTGCCACAGGTTGCGGGGGCTGCCGTCGGGGCGGGTGCGATAGAGGGCCACGGCGGCGGGCGAGAAGGCCACGAACGCGGACCCGTCGAGCTGTTCGGAGGTGTGCAGCAGCAGTTCGCCGACCTTGACCCGGGCGCCGTCGCCGAGCCCGCGGTAGAGGTTGAGCCCGACGAGGCGGGCCACGTAGTCGGTGCGCGGACGGCGGGCGACCTCGGCGGGGGTGCCCTGCTGGACGATGCCGCCGGCCTCGACGACGACCAGCCGGTCGGCCAGCACCATCGCGTCGAGCGGGTCGTGCGTGACCAGCACGGTGGCGCCGTCGAAGTCGGCCAGGTGGCGGCGCAGCTGGGAGCGGATCTCCAGCCGGGTGTGCGCGTCCAGCGCGGCCAGCGGCTCGTCCAGCAGCATCAGCCGGGGCCGTACGGCCAGCGCCCGGGCGAGGGCGACGCGCTGTGCCTGCCCGCCGGACAGCTGACGAGGCTTGGCCGCCGCCCGGTCGGCCAGGCCGACGCGCTCCAGCAGTGCCGCGGCGACGCGGCGCGCCTCGGCTTTGGGGACGCCCTGACAGCGGGGCCCGAAGGCGACGTTGTCGAGCGCGGACAGGTGCGGGAAAAGCAGGTAGTCCTGGAAGACCATGCCGATCGGGCGCTGCTCGGGGGGCACGCTGTGCAGCGGCCGGCCGTCCAGGCTGATGTGCCCGCCGGACATGGCGGTCAGCCCGGCCAGGGCGCGCAGCGCGGTGGTCTTGCCCGCGCCGTTCGGCCCGAGCAGCGCGACGACCTCTCCTGGTGCGACGTCGAGCGTGATGTCCAGGGTGAAGGCGGATCGGTGGACGACCAGGGTCGCCCGCAGGCCGTCGGTGGTCATGGGCTGTTCACCCACCGATCGCGCAGGCTGGCCAGGATGACCACCGAGACGGCCAGCAGGACCAGGCTGAGCACGATGGCCGCGTCGGGCTCGGTTTCCAGCGCCAGATAAACGGCCAGCGGCATCGTACGGGTGGTGCCGGGGAAGTTGCCGGCGAAGGTGATGGTGGCGCCGAACTCACCGAGCGCCCGCGCCCAGCACAACACCGCTCCGGCCACGACGCCGGGCATGATGAGCGGCAGGGTGACCCGCAGGAAGACGGTCCAGCGGGAGGCGCCCAGCGTGGCGGCGGCCTCCTCGAACCGCCGGTCCGCGGCGCGCAGCGCCCCCTCGACGCTGATCACCAGGAACGGCATGGCCACGAACGCCTCGGCGACGATCACGCCGGCGGTCGTGAAGGGCAGCGTGATCCCGAAGGCGGACTCCAGCCACTGCCCGACCAGCCCGCGCCGCCCCAGCACCAGCAGCAGCGCCACCCCGCCCACCACCGGCGGCAGGACCAGCGGCACGGTCACCAGTGCCCGCACCACCCGCCGGCCCGGGAACTCGACCCGGGCCAGCAGCCATGCCAGCGGCACCCCGAACAGCACGCAGACGGCCGTGGCGGCGGTGGCGCACACCAGCGACAGCCGCAACGCCTCCAGCACCTGCGGCTCGGCCAGCCGCTGGAGCAGCGTGGACCAGGGCGCCCGGATCAGCAGCCCGGCCAGCGGCAGCACCAGGAAGGCCAGCCCCACCACGGCCGGTAGGACCAGCATCCACGGCAGACGACCGGAGACCTCACGGCGGGCGGCCGAGTGGCCGGCCGCACCGCCGCCGGGTGTGTCCGAGCGGCCGGGGCGCCGCGCCTGCGAAGAGGTCATGCCGGTCCGGGGGCCTCGAAGCCGGCCTTGGTCAGCACGTCCTTGCCCTGCTGCGACAGCACGAGATCGACGAACTGCTTGGCCACGTCGCCGGCGGGAGCGTTCGACAAGGTCGCGATCGGATAGTCGTTGATCGCTTTGTCCGCCTCGGGGAAGGCGACGCCCCGCACCTTGCCCGCCGCGGCGATCACGTCGGTCGTGTAGACCAGGGCGGCGTCCACCTCGCCCAGCTCGACCTTGGTCAGCGTGGCCTTGACGTCCTGCTCCAGGGTGACCGGCGTGACCTTCAGCCCGGCCGCGTCCAGCGCCTTGACGGCCGCCGCCCCGCACGGCACCTGCTCGGCGCACAACGCCACCTTCACCTTGGGATCGGTCAGGTCCTTCAGCTCGTCCACCTTGGCCGGGTTGTCCTTCGGTACGGCGATCTCCAGCTTGTTACGCGCGAAGGTGGTCGGCCCGCTCGCCAGCGACGCGTCGGTGACGGTCTTCATCGTGGCCGGGCTGGCCGCGGCGAACACGTCGGCCGGAGCTCCCTGGACGATCTGCTGGGCCAGCGTCGCGCTGGAACCGAAGTTGAACTTCACCGTCGTACCCGGGTGGGCGGCCTCGAAGGTCCTGCCGAGCTCGGTGAACGTCTCGGTCAGCGACGCGGCCGCGAACACGTTCACCTCCTTGGCCCCAGCGGCGGCCGAGGTCGCAGCGGGAGCGGACGACGTGGACCCGGCCGTATCACTCGAGCCGCAACCGGACAGCCCGGCGATCATCAACGCGACCGGCACGGCGACCGCCCATCGCGAAAGACGCCTGAACACCAAGGGAGCTCCTCATGGAGTAGTGGCCACGCGCTCGTGACCGGGAATCTCGACGACGACGTTGGTGGACTTGATCACGGCGACCGCCACCACCCCCGCCTCCAGGCCCAGCTCGTCGGCGGCCTGCCGGCTCATCAGCGACACCACCCGAAACGGCCCGGCGGCGATCTCCACCTGAGCCATCACCGCGTCCCTGATGACCTCGGTGACGATCCCGCGGAAGCGGTTACGCGCCGAGGACCGCCTGCCGTCGCCGGTCGCCTCGACCTGCGATCGGGCGAAGGCGGCCAGGTCGGCCCCGCTGATCTGCCGGTGGCCGTGCTCGTCCCGTACCGCGGCCAGCCGGCCCGCGTCCACCCACCGGCGGACGGTGTCGGAGCTGACCCCGAGCAACGCGGCGGCCTCGCTGATCCGAAACGTCGTCACAGACCTCACCTTACCTTTCGCACATTCCAGCCTGAATACCTCTCTGTCATAGCAGGAGCGATCCGGCCCACGTAGTTCTCATGGCATTCACGAGATCTGAGAGCACGCACCCCATCGGGGTGGGCTCCGTGCGCCGCCGGGGCGCCACGTCGGTGCTCGCGGCCGTGCCGCTGACCACGCTCACCCCACGGCCACCGCCGCCGTCACCGCTACTGCCGCCGGGCCATCCTTCACCGTCCGGGCGACGCCCGAAGCGGCGCCGGTCCCCGCCGGACGGGAACGACGACCTCGCCTCCCCCATGCGCCTGCCACTGGGCGGCCCGCTCTCCGGCACACCTCGCGTACGTCGTATGTCAGTGGCGGCGTCAGGACGGCGACAGCCCGGTATCAGCGCGGTCGGCGATGGTGGACATCGAAAGAACACCCCACAAGGAGCACATCATGCAGAAGTTCGACACCCCCGCCCCGATCTCCGCCGTCCTGAACATCCCCGCGGGACGCGTCCAGATCATCGCCGCCGACCGGGCCGACACCGTGGTCGAGGTCCGGCCCGCGAACGCCTCGAAGAGCCGCGACGTGAAGACGGCCGAGCAGACCACGGTCGAATACGCCGACGGCGTCCTGCGCATCGAGACCTCGGTGAAGAACCAGTACCTCGGCCCCTCCGGATCCGTCGACGTGACGGTCGAGCTGCCCGCCGGTTCCCAGGTCGAGGCGAAGACGGCCAGCGCCGAGCTCCGGACCGTCGGGCGCCTGGGCGACGTCGCCTTCGAAGGCGCGTACCGCCAGATCAGGCTCGACGAGACCGCACGCCTCCACCTCACCGCGACCGACGGAGACGTCGAGGTCGGCCGGCTGGGCGGCCCGGCGGAGATCAGCACCGCACGGGGCGACATCCGGATCGCCGAGGCCACCGGCGGCAAGGTCGTGCTCCGCACCCAGTCGGGCGACATCTCGATCGCCGCTGCCGGCGGAGTCTCGGCCGCCCTGGACGCCGGCACCACCCACGGCCGCATCACCAACGCCCTCAAGAACGACGGCACCGCCGAACTCGACATCCACGCCACCACCTCCAGCGGCGACATCACCGCCCGCAGCCTGTGACGACCTACCGGTTGGCCAGGTCGGCTCACCGCTGTCCCTGCGGCCGGAGGGCCGGTGCCCGCGGCCGCACCATCGGCCGCACCATCGGCCGCACCATGGCCCGGCCCCGGACCGCGGGATAGCATCCTGCTGTGTCCATCGCCATCCGCCTCGCCCCCGGGTGCCGGCCGCGCGGTTGCCGGGCCCCGGCGCGGCGCGTGCTCGGACGCAAGGTGCGGTATGTGCTCGGTGCCGAGGCCGGTCAGGTGAACGGGATGCGGTGGTCCGGCACCCCCCGTGCCGTGCGAGGTATCTGAGCGAGATCGCTCTCCTCGGTTCCGCCGTTCCCGTCCCGGAATCCGGGACGACGAGGCTTACTCAAGCTTCCTTACCAGCCGCCTAGAGCCGGGCGTGGCCCGCGCCAGGAGCGTATGTGCGATGAGCAGCAAATTCTTCTTCCCGGCGTTGCCGGACGAATCCCCCAGCGGGGACGGATGTTTCGGGGCGTTCGGCGGCACGTTCATCCCGGAGGCGCTTGTCGCCGCCGTGGACGAGGTCGCCGCCGAGTACGAGAAGGCCAAGGCGGATCCCGGGTTCGCCGCGGAGTTCGAGCAACTGCCCGCCCACTACGCAGGCCGTCCGAGCGTGCTCACCGAAGTCCCCGGATTCGCCAGGCACGCCACCGGGCGCGGCGAATTCCGCCCGGTCACCGACGCCGCCGGGGCGGAGGGAGCGCGGAAGTGAGCGGAAACCTGCGGCTTCTGGCCGACACGCTGGCCCGGGCGAAGCAAGAGAACCGGGCCGCGCTCATCACGTACATGACAGCCGGCTTTCCGACCGTCGACGACGGCATCGCCGCGACCCGGGCGATGCTGAACAGCGGAGCCGACATCGTCGAGATCGGCCTGCCGCACAGCGACCCGGTACTCGACGGGCCGGTCATCCAGGCCGCCGACGACATCGCCCTGCGCGCCGGCTTCCGGATCGCCGACGTCATCCGCACCGTGCGAGAGGCATACCAGGCGACCGGCAAGCCGGTCCTGGTCATGTCCTACTGGAACCCGATCGACAAGTACGGCGCCGAGCGCTTCGGCAGCGAGCTGGCCGAGGCAGGCGGCGCAGGATGCATCTTTCCCGACCTGCCCGTACAGGAGTCGGCGCTGTGGCGCGAAACCGCGGCCAGGTATGGCCTCGCCACCGTCTTCGTGGCCGCGCCGAATACCACCGACGAGCGGCTGCGGGAACTCACCGCGGCAGGGACAGGGTTCGTCTACGCCTCATCGCTGATGGGAGTCACCGGCGTCCGGGACGCTGTCGGCACCGCCGCCGGCTCGCTGGTGCGGCGCATCAGGGCGACCACCGAACTCCCCGTCTGCGTCGGAATCGGGATTTCCGACGCGGCGCAGGCTGCCCGGGTGGCTCGCTTCGCCGACGGCGTGATCGTCGCGTCCGTACTGGTCAAGGCCATGCTCGACGCACCCGATGCCGCCGCGGGAACCGCGGCCGTGGCGGAACTCACCGCCGAGCTCAGCCGGGCAACCCGTCGGCACGCGGATTGACCGGCATGGGTGTCATGGCGCGCTCGCCCGCCAGGCGAAAGTCGCACCTCAGCGCTGCGGGCTGCGATACCGGGTAAGGCGGGGCTCATCGCGCGGCTATAGGCGAGAACGAGCGGAAGGCGCAACATCGACATATGTCGGATAAGCCCCGCATGACTGGCCCGACCGTGAAAGTGATCGGAATCTTCCTCGCGGAACCGGACAGGGAGTTCTACGGGCTGGAATTACGCGCGGCCACCGGGCTGGCGAACGGAACGCTCTACCAGCGACTGATGGACCTGGAAGCGTACGGGTGGTTGGAGAGCCGGTGGGAGTACCCGGACTCGGACGAGCGCGCCGGGCGTCCACCGCGCAGGTACTACCGCCTGACAGAAGAAGGCGCCGTACGGGCCCGCGAGAAGGTGGAACGGGCTGCTCGCGCTCGGTTGAGAGGCGGCCTTCGCGCCCGGCTCGGAACGCAGGGGGCATGACCGTGGAGACGACGATCGGACCACTGCTCAGCCGGCTTGAGGATCGCTTCGGCGACGGTGACCTGGAGCTGGTCGATCTGGCCTACCAGCGCGCGGCGAAGCACCATGATGGCCGGCTCCGCCATAGCGGTGACCCGTACATCACGCACCCCATCGAGGTCGCGTCGCTGGCCGCGACGGCGAAGGCCGACGCGGCGACCGTCTGTGCGGCCCTGCTTCACGACCTCGTGGCCACGGGGTACGACCTCCACGTCCTGCACGCGGAGTTCGGCGCCGAGATCGCGGGACTCGTGGCTTCTGCCATGGCCGTGGATCCGGGCCGGCCGATGCCGTGCGACCGGCGGGTCCTGCTCCTCAAGCTCTTCGACCGTCTGCACAACATGCGGACGATCGAGTATCTGCCACGCCAGAAGCAGCGCCTCAAGAGCCTGGACACGTTGGGATGGTTCGTGCCCGTGGCGCGGCGACTCGGTCTGGAGCCCATCGCCGTCGAGCTGGAGTGCTTGGCCCACGAACGGCTGGATCCAGGCCCGGGGTTCATGACGGTACGTGCGGCATCTATGGTCTTTCCCCCGTCCGCGCGCAGCCGTTATCTGAGGGAATGGTCGGTCCAGTTCGCTGAAGTGGACACTCGCCGAGGCGCCTACATCCTCGAAACGCTCCGCGGTGTGCCTGGCATGGCGGTCCTTCTCTGGCGCCCCCATGCGCGCGTCCTGATCCGAAAGGTTCTCACTCCCGCATTTGCGACCCGTGGCCGGCCATGGCTCGTTCTCGCGCCTTCCCTTGCCTGGCTGACCTACCAGATGGGCCGCTCAAGCCTCGCCGACGCGTTCGCCTTCGTTCTGACCATCCCTCCCGCTCTGTCCACACTGATCATCAGGATCCGGATCCATCTCGGCCTTGAGCGGAAACGCGACAGCGAGAGCGGCTAGAAGGCCACTGAAGATCTTGCGTTGTGGTCTCGTTCTTCGCGGGATGAGGCCACAGTGGTTGCTGTCCAGGGATTCGGCGGTGCTGGACGATGCGGTGGCCACCCAGGACACTGTCGCCCAATTGATCGCCGCGATCCGGCGGCCACCGCTGTGGACCTGCTCGCCGAAGAGACCAGCCCGGTGGAGGTCTTCGGCGACGCCGCCTACTCCACCGGGGCCTGCCGTCAAGCGCTGATGGACGCGGCGCTGTGGCGGGCGGTCGTGGGCATGCCGGCGTCGACCGGCAGGAGGATCGGCACCGCCCTCGAGTTCGTCCCCGGCGACGACCCCGGCATGCTGGCCGGTGAGGCCGCCACCCTGCGGGCGCTGCTCGGCGGGCCGGCCGCCTCCGGTGGGGGAAGGTAGGCGGTGTATCCGGTGCCCCGGAGCCGGTGGGCGGACCAACCACGGGCGTAGCCGGGAGGCCCGGAGCGTGTTCTGGCGAGGGCGGCGGTGAGTTCGGTGTCCGCGCGGCGCAGCAGGGCGGCTTCTGTGGTGTTGCGGTTGTTGCCGCTGACGTCGGCGGAGGCGCAGCCGGCGTAGTAGCCGATCGGCTGGGAGTGGCTGCCGGTGACCAGGCAGGGCGGGTGCAGGCCGAGGCGGCGCAGGCCGTCGGCGACCGCCTGGTAGCGGTCGGAGGTGGCTCGTGCGTCGGCGGCCCTCTCCTGGAGAACCTCGCACTGCACTGTCAGGTGCACGACCAGCAGCGCGGCGAGGACGCCGGCGACGGCGCCACGCGCGGGGGCCGAGCGGCCGGCTCGCACCGTACGGCCGGCCAGGGTGGCGACGGGCAGGGCAAGCAGGGCGTAGACGGGCAGGAAGAAGCGCGGCGCGGAGTAGTCGATGAGGACGAGGTAGGGGACGCTCAGCGCGGCGGCGCACGCGACGGGCAGCACGGTTTCCGCAGGCCGCCCGGCGCGCAGGGCCACCGCGCATGCTGCCAGCGCGAGCACGGGAAGAGCCAGCCACCACGACGTGAATTCCGGGTGGGTCAGCGGGACGGTGCAGGGACGGCACAGCAGGGGTCCGTTGAGGCTGCGCCAGGCGTCGCCACCGGCCCAGTGCAGGCCCATGCCGCCCTCCGTGGCGCTGGAGGCGTGCAGGCGGGCGCCGATGCCGCCCCACCGTACGTACGCCTCGGTGATCCACTGGGCGCCTCCCGCGGCGAGCCCGGTCGCGACGGCGAGGGCGGGGGCCGGGCGCCGCCAGGCGGGCACCGCCGCGCAGGCGGCCAGCAGCGGCGCCGCGAGCCAGACGCCGTCGGAGAAGCGGAAAAGCGTGGCTACCGCGACGGCGCCGCCCAGGCCGAGGAGCACGGCCCCGGACGCGCCTGGCCGATGGGCGCGCAGGAACCAGCCGACCGCGGCCACTGCCGACAGCGCCACCCACAGGTTGGGCATGGCTTGCGGCCCGTACAGCACGGTGGTCCACAGGCCCGCGAACAGCAGGGCGGCAAGCGCGGTCCTGCGGGGCCCGAGCAGCGGCCGCCAGACGCGGTACGCCGCATAGAGCGCGGCGGCCGACAGCAGTGCCAGCACGGTCCTGATCACGGGGGTGGAGCCGGTGACGGCCAGCACGGGGGCCACCAGGAAGCTGATGCCCCGCGAACGCGGCGCGCTGAAGTAGGCGGCCGGGTTACGTGGGTCGACCTGGGACAGGTACACCGTCTCGTCCCAGCCGAGCCCGAGATGCGGCGCGGCGAGCGCCAGCTGGGCCGCCCCGTAGCAGGCGGCCACCAGGGCGAGCCATGGGATCCGCCGGTGCCAGGCGACCCGTACGGTCATGCGTGGACCACTCCGGCGCCCAGCAGCGCGAACAGCGCCACCCCGACGACGATCCGGTAGACCACGAAGGCGTTGAACGAGTGCCGGGCGACGTACCGCAGCAGCCAGGCGATGGAGGCGTAGGCGACGACGAAGGACACCGCCGTGCCCACCACCAGTGACGCCACGCCGATCCCGGCGCCGACGGCGTCCTTGAGCTCGTACAGACCGGCCCCCGTCAGAGCGGGGATCCCGAGGAGGAACGACAGCCGGGTGGCCGCGACCCTGTCCAGGTCCAGGAGGAGGGCGGTGGACATCGTCGCTCCTGAGCGGGAGAAGCCGGGGAACAGGAGGGCGAGAATCTGCGAGGAGCCCACCAGCATGGCGTCCTTCAAGCCGGTGTCGGCCTCGCCGCGCTTGTGGCGGCCCATCCGGTCGGCGAGCCACATCACCGCGCTGCCGGCCAGCAGCGAGCCGGCCACCACCCACAGCGAGGCGAGCGGGCCCTCAATGAGCGGCTTGGCGGCAAGCCCCACGACCACGATCGGGATCGTGGCGCAGATGACCCACCAGGCGAAGGCGTAGTCGCGGTCCTGCCGCTCCGCCGACCGGAACAGGCCGCGAAACCAGGCGGAGACGATGCGGACGATGTCGGGGAAGAAGTAGACCAGCGCGGCGGCGATCGCCCCGACCTGGATCACCGCGGTGAAGGCGACCACTGCGGCGTCGTCCACTGGGACGCCCATCAGGCCCTCGGCGATTTTCAGGTGGCCGGTGGAGGAGACCGGCAGGAACTCGGTCACCCCTTCGACGACGCCGAGCACCACGGCCTGCAGGAGACTGATATCACTCATCGGCGGTCCGGCTCTTTCTCACGGGAAGGGACAAAGACGAAACGGCAAGAGGCGGGCGCGAGTACGCGGCATGGGCCGACGGGCTTCTCCTCACCGGGCGCTCGGCGGACGGCGGGCCGAAGCGGCACGTATGCCGTCGCGCCATCGAAGACGGTGAGAGTCCGGCTACGAACTGTGCTCACGGGTCCGCTGCGCCGTGGGGCGGGTACGGCGGCGGCTCCGCAGCGCCTCCAGAGCGAGTGGCAGCAGCGAGACGGCGACGATCACGCCGATCAGGGGCAACAGGTAGCGGTCGACGTTGGGGACGCTGGCCCCCAACGCGTATCCGGCGAGCACGAGGCCGACCGTCCACACCAGCCCGCCGAGAACCTGCCAGAGCGTGAAGGTGCGCGCCGGCACGGCGACCACCCCGGCGAGCGGGTTGAGCACGGTTCGCACCAGAGGGATGAACCGGGCCAGGAAAACCGCCTTCCCGTGGCCATAGCGGCCGAGCAGGACCTCGGCCCGTGCCGCGCCGCGCAGCAGATGCTGGTTCCGGGTACGGCCCAGCAGAGCCGGGCCCACACGACGGCCGATCACGTAGCCGGTTTGCGCGCCGAGCAGCGCCCCCAAGGCTGCGGCGATCAGCACCGCCGGCAGGGAAAGGCGGACGCCGCCGACCGTGGTGGCGCACAGCAGACCCGCGGTGAACAGCAGCGAGTCTCCAGGCAGGAAGAACCCGATCAGCAGGCCGGTCTCGGCGAACAGCACCACGAACACGCCCGCGGCTCCGAAGGCCGTCAGCAGCGAGGTGGCATCCAGCGGATTGAACGCCTGCGACATTCGGCGGTCCTTTCCCTGCCTGCCCCTGTCCGCTGGGACAGGGCGCATGGCACACTCGGAGCACGGCGACTTTTACACCGCCGTAGAAGTTCTACACGACTGTAAAAGATGGGCAAGGAAAACGACAACCCATGAGCGCCACTCCACAAGGACGAGGCCCCAGGCGCGCCAACGGGGAGCGCGAGGCCGAGATCCTCGACGTGCTGCTGCACGCCGGCACCGCGCTGACCCCCGGAGAGGTCGCCGAGCGTCTCGGCGGCGGGCTGACCTACAGCACGGTGGTGACCATCCTCACCCGCTTGTACGCCAAGCAGTTGCTCGTCCGGCATCCGCGCGGCCGGGCCTACGCTTACGCCCCCGTCACGGACGAGGACGGATTCGCCGCCCGCCGCATGCGCAGCGTTCTTGAGGAACGGCCCGACCGTCAGGCCGTGCTCGCCCGTTTCGCCGACGGCCTGTCCCCCTCCGACGCCGACCTGCTGCGCCGGCTGCTCGGGTCCGACCCGCACGACGGGCGGTAGAGGACTCGGGATGCGCATCGCCGTCTATCTTCCGCTGCTGCTGTCGCTGCTGGCCCCGCTCGGCGCGCGAGTCCTGTCAGAACGGTGCGAACCCCGCCTGGCGACCTGGCTGCTCACCGTCTCGGCATTGGTGCTGGGCGCGGCGAGCACCCTCTCGCTGGGCCTGCTGGCCGTCACCGGGCTGATCCGCATCCCCCTGCTCGCCGACCTGGGCCACTGGTCGGTCCACGCCGTCCAGCGGGACGACCCCACCCGCCTGCCGGTCGCCGTGGTCGCGGGCCTTCTGCTCGGCGGCGCCGTACTCGCCGCCGCCCGGATGCTGTGGACCCGCGCCCGCTCACTGGCCGCCGCGGCCCAGCAGGCCGCCTGCATGCCCGCCCACGACGGCCTGGTCGTCATCGAGGACGAAACCCCCGACGCGTACGCTCTGCCGGGGCTGCCCGGACGCGTCGTGGTGTCCACCGGCATGCTGCACCTGCTGGACGACGGTGAGCACGACATCCTGCTCGCCCACGAACGCGCCCACCTGGCGGCCCATCACTACCTGTTTGTCGCCCTCGCCGGGCTGGGCGCCGCCGCCAACCCACTCCTGCGCCCGCTCGCTGCCGCCGTCACCTACACCGTCGAACGCTGGGCCGACGAACGCGCCGCCGCCGCGACCGGTGACCGCGCCCGGGTCGCCCACACCCTCGGCAAAGCCGCCCTGGCCGCGCCCCGCACCGCCGGGAGCCGTCTTCCGGGGTACGCCCTGGGCATTTTCGGCCGTCGCGGCCTGCCGCGGGATGCGGGCCCGGTGCCCCGCCGGGTCGCCGCCCTGCTCGCACCGCCCCTGCGCCACCGTCCCGCAATCACCATCGCCGCCGGCGTGGTCCTCGTCGCCGCCACCTGCTCCATCTCCGAAGCCACCCACGACCTGCACCTGCTGCTGGAGCTCATCGGCGCCTGACACTCCCGGGGCGCCGTACGCAACCATCTGCGACTACGGTCAGCGAGACCCGGGGGCTCCGGCCCGCCGCCAGGCGGCGTCTCGCAACAGGCGCAGCCCGTTGAGGCCGACGATGACGGTGGAGCCTTCGTGCCCGGCTACGCCGAGCGGCAGTGGCAGGTCGCCGAGCAGGTCCCAGGCCACCAGCACGGCGATGAACGCGGCGGCGATGACGAGGTTGGCGATGACCAGGCGGCGGGCGCGGCGGGCCAGGGCGATCACGGCGGGTACGGTTGCCAGCTCGTCGCGGGTGATGACGGCATCGGCGGCGTCCAGGGTCAGGTCGGCGCCGGTGCGGCCCATCGCGATACCGGTGTGTGCGGTGGCCAGTGCGGGGGCGTCGTTGACGCCGTCGCCGACCAAAGCCACCTGTGCCCCCTGCCGCTGTAGTGCGCGTACGGCGTCGACCTTGTGCTCGGGCAGCAGACCGGCGCGGACGTCGGCGATGCCGGTCTGGGCGGCCAGCCGGGCGGCGGCGCGGGGGTTGTCGCCGGTCAGCAGCACCGGCGCGGCGTGTGTGAGGGCGGTCAAGCGGGCCACGGCGTCGGCGGCGCCGGGCCGGATCCGGTCGGCCAGGGCCAGCACCGCAGCGGGGCGGCCGTCCAGCAGCATCACCACCGCGGTGTGCCCGCCGTCTTCCAGTTCGGCCGCCAGGGCGCGGGCCGGGCCGCCGATCCCTTCGGGTAGCAGGTGGGCGGGGCTGCCGATCTCGACCAGGTGTCCGCGGATGTGGGCGCGCACGCCCCGTCCGGGCATCGCCGCGAACCCGGTGGCCGGGGGCAGGTGCAGGCCCTTGTCGCGGGCGGCGGCGGTGACGGCCCGGCCCAGTGGGTGTTCCGAGCCGTCCTCGGCCGCGGCGGCGAGCGTGAGCAGTTCGCCCTCGCCGAGGGTGGTGCCGGGCAGAGCGCGGATGTGAGTCAGGTGGGGGCGGCCCTCGGTGAGGGTGCCGGTCTTGTCGAAGGCCACCTGGGTGACGCCGGCAAGCTGTTCCATGACCACGGCGGACTTGACCAGCACGCCGTGGCGGCCGGCGGTGGCGATGGCGGCCAGCAACGGCGGCATGGTGGCCAGCACCACCGCGCACGGCGAGGCGACGATCATGAAGGTCATCGCGCGGAGCAGGCTGCCCCGCAGGTCCTGGCCCAAGGCCAGCGGAACGGCGAACAGCGCGAGGGTGGCGGCGACCATGACCAGCGAGTAGCGCTGCTCGACCTTCTCGATGAACAGCTGGGTGCGTGCCTTCGTGTCGCGGGCCTGTTCGACCATGGCCACGATCCGGGCGATCACCGTCTCACCGGCCGGGCGGCCCACGCGCACCCGCAGCACGCCGGAGCCGTTGACGGTGCCGGCGAACACCTCGTCGCCGGCCCGCTTGTCCACCGGAAAGCTCTCGCCGGTGATGGTCGCCTGGTCGACGTCACTGGCCCCGTCGATCACCTGGCCGTCGGCGCCGATGCGCTCCCCCGGCCTGACCACGATGATGTCGCCGACGGCCAGGCCGGCGGTCTCGACGAACTCTTCTTGTCCCGCCGGGTCCAGCCGGGTCGCCTTTTCGGGGGCGAGGGTCAGCAGAGTGCGCACCGAGTCGGCGGTGCGTTTGGTCGCCACCGCCTCCAGCGCGCCGGAGGTGGCGAAGATGACGATCAGCAGCGCACCGTCGAAGACCTGCCCGATCGCGGCGGCGCCGATCGCCGCGGCGACCATCAGCAGGTCGACGTCCAGCGTCCGCTCGCGCAGCGCCCGCAGCCCGGCCAGCCCGGGCTCCCACCCACCTGTGGCATAGCAGCTCAGATACAGCCCCCACCACAGCCAGGAGGGCGCTCCGGCCAGCTGGCAGATGCCGCCGGCGGCGAACATGGCGGTCGCGGCGATCGCCCAGCGCACCTCGGGCAGCGATCCGGCCCCGGATCGCCACCACGTCCATCGGCGGCCGGGTGCGGCCGCCGCCCCGGAAGACGGGCGCGTCATCAGATCTGTCATCACCCTGCCAGCCTATATGCGCACTCATGCAGTTACGCAAATAGTGGGGTTCGGGGCTATGCTGACGGCATGCACACCTCGCTGCCCGACTTCGAGATGCCGAACGAGGAACAGGTGCACCTGGCCGCCGAGTCGTTCCGGCTGCTGTCCGACCCCACCCGCATCAAGATCTTGTGGGCGTTGCTGCAGGGCGAGTCGTCGGTGGCCTGCCTGGCCGAGCTCGCGGGCGCCGCCCCGACCGCGGTCAGCCAGCACCTGGCCAAGCTGCGCCTGGCCGGGCTGGTCAAGGGCCGACGCGAGGGGACCTTCGTCTACTACAGCGCCGCCGACGAGCACGTGCGCCGCCTGCTGGCCGAGGGCCTGTTCCACGCCGACCACATCGACCGGGGCGACCAGGACTCCGCCGCAGCACGCACCGCATCCTGACGCCGGCAAGCACGGCACCGACGGCCACCTCAGGTCCTCACCGTCATCCCCGCGCTCGTCATCCAGACCGGTCGTCCAGCACCGCGCCTGCCGGGTAAGAGCATGGACGATCTCCGCGTCATCGCCGAGTCCGCCGTCGCGCTGAGTGCGGCCCCGTCGCCGCGCGAACGCGGCGTGGCCGTGCCTTACATCGCAGAGCTGACCAGCCCTGTCTGATAAGCGATGACGACCAGTTGCGCACGGTCGCGCGCACCCAGTTTCGCCATCGCACGGCTGACATGGGTGCGCGCGGTGGCCGGGCTGAGAAACAACTCGCCCCCGATCTCGTGGTTGCTCAGTCCCCGTCCCACCAGGGCCAGCACTTCGCGCTCGCGCTCGGTCAGCACCGCGAGCCGGTCCTCCGCGGCCCGGGCAGCCGTTCGCAGCGCGGCGAACCGGCCGATGAGGCGTCGGGTGATCCGCGGCGCGAGCAGCGCGTCTCCGGCGGCGACCACCCGGATGGCGTGCAGGAGCTCGGCCGGCCCGGCGTCTTTGAGCAGGAAGCCGCTGGCGCCGGCTTGCAATGCGTCGAAGACGTACTCGTCGGTGTCGTAGGTGGTGAGGATGAGGACTCGGACCTGCTCCAACCCGCGCGTCTCGGCGATCTGGGCGGTGGCTTGAATCCCGTCCAGCTTGGGCATGCGGATGTCCATGAGGACGACGTCGGGGCGGGCGGCACGGGCCCGTTCGACGGCTTCGGCGCCGTTGGTGGCTTCCCCCACCACCGTGATGTCGTCCTCGAGGTCGAGCAGGACCTTGAACCCGGAACGCACGAGACCCTCGTCATCGGCGAGCAGCACCTTGATCTGCGCGTTGGTCGACGGTGAAGCGGCCGCGTTCACAGGCGCGGCCCGGTGGACGCGAGGGGCAGTCGTGCCCTGACTTCGAACCCGCCGCCCGGAAGCGGCCCGGCGTCGAGTTCCCCGCCCAGCAGCCGGCAGCGCTCGCGCATGCCGGCGATGCCGCGGCCGGGCTTGGCCGAGCCTCCGGCGCCGCTCGGATGCGGGGCAGGCAGGCGCGGATCCGCGGAGTCATGACCTGCGGCGGCGCGGCGGCCCTCATCGGTCACGCGGATCTCCAAGGCCTCGATCCCGGGGCTCAGCGCTACCGTCACCCGAGTCGGCCCGACGTGGCGGACCACGTTGGTGATCGATTCCTGAACGATTCGGTAGGCGGCACTGCCCACCGCGCTGGGCAACGGCGCCGCGGGCGAGGCCTCCTCGACCTCGATGTCGAGTCCCGCCTCGCGTGCCTTGGCGGCCAGTTCGTCGATCTGCCCCAGCCCGGGGTACGGCCCCCGCCCCTCGTTGTCGTCCCCGTCGTCGTCACGGAGCACCCCGAGGATGGCCCGCATCTCCCGCAGCGCCCGGGAACTGGTCTGCTCGATGGCGCGCAGCGCCTCGCGCGCCACCTCCGGCCGCTTGCCGAGCACGTGCGCGGTGACACCGGACTGGACGTTGATGATCGCTATGGCGTGCGCGACGGTGTCGTGGACCTCGCGCGCGATCCGGAGCCGTTCGGCGTCCACACGCGCCCGCGCCTCCTCCTCGCGACTCCGTTCAGCCAGCTCGGCGCGCTCCTGGGCCTCGGCCGCGATGACCTGCCGGGACCGGACGGACTCGCCAAGGGCCGCGCTCATGACCGACGCGCCGATACGGAAGAACACCCAGCCGACGGCGGCGCGTGGCTCGATGTCGGCCGCGGCGACCAGCCAGCCGATGGCGAGCACCGAGGTGCCCACGCCGGCGATCACCAGCGACCGGCGCCCGTCCCCGTAGGCGGCGAGGGTGTACAGCGCGACGAAGAGCCCGAGCCAGCCGGGCCCGTCCGGGAAGTCGAGGCCGTAGTACACCAAGCTGGCGAGCGCGGCGGTGACGAACACCGGCACCGGCCACCGGCGGCGGACGGCGACGACCAGACCACTCACGATCAGCAGGACATATCCCAGGTTTCCGAGGTCGGTAAGGGGACGCTGTACCACCTCGCCGGCATTGCGGACTATCGTGCCCTGAACCTGCATCACGGTGATGAACAGCGCGAGCGACATGTCCTGCGCCGGCACCGGCAGGCGCAACGACACCACGCGGTGTTCCATGCCGCGATCCTACGGTTCCCTGCGTGCGGGACCACTGCGCCCAGACGCGCGACGCCCTACCGCCGGGAGCGTACGTGGGTGCGAGTCGTCTACGCAGAACTGCGTAGACGCTGCCGTCTTCTGCCGGAGGCCCCGGCGGCCTCGAGACGCGACGATCGATTCCGTGAAGCCCCTCCCAGGCGCTCCGCACCGGCGCCTCGGCCGGCATAGGCCGAGTCAGCGTCCCGCACACGCCGCCGGCTCCCGTCATCCCACCGAAAGGATCCTCATGTCCCTCCGTCACCTAACGGCCACCGCCGCAGCCGCCCTGCTCGGAATCGTGGGGCTCGCCACACCGGCAGCCGCGCACGTTCTGGTCCAGCCCGTCGGTGCTTACACCTTGACCGCCGGGCGTCTCTGGTCCGTGGTGGCCGGGCTGCTGGGGCTGGCCGGCGTCGTCATCGGCGGACTCGCTCTGGCCCGCTCCGCGGGTCGTATCGGCGCCGGCACCGGGAGAAGGGGAGCCATCGCGGCCCTGGCGGCGGGGCTTGCCTGCACGGTCATCGGCGGGCTGGTTGTGGCCGCCGCCGACGGCGGCCCCGGGACCGGCTACGGCATAGTCGGGGGCTACGTGGACCTGGTGGTCGGGCCGATCGCCATGCTCCTCGGTGGGCTGGCTCTGGCCCGCTCCCGCCGCACCGCCTGACCCGGTCCCGGCGCCGGCGCCGATGGGCGGATCGCGACCGGCCCCTACCGGGTCGACTCGATGAAGCCGTTGACGATCGCGGCGAGTCTGGGGCCCTGGTCTTCCTGGACGAAGTGGCCCGCGTCGGCGATGGTGGTGTGCGGCTGGCCTTGGGCGCCCGGAATGCGCTCGCGCAACCACTGGTCGGGATTGGGGACGGCGTAGCTCGGGTCGTCGGTGTTCGGCGCCTGCGGCAGCAGGATCACGTGGTCGCTGAACGCGCACAGGAACGGTATGGACAGCGTTTGCAGCACAGCCCAGGCGTTGCGGTTGGGAACGGTGGCCTCGTCCCAGGGCGTGACGGGCACCAGGAGGGGGAACTGGCGGGCGCCCTGCCGATAGGTCTCGTCCGGGAACGGCGCATCGTATCCGGCCTTCACCGCTGGGCTGAGCTCGCTGATCGTGCCCGCCTCGACGACGGATCCGGCGTCGAACGGGTCGGCCCGCTGACTGTACTGCGTCCACGCGTGAAAGGCCCGGCCGGCGTCCTGGTCCCCGGTCGGAAGATAGGTGTTCGTCGCCACCACGCGGCGGAACCGGCCGGGATGTTCGGCCAGCAGCCGCAGCCCCAGCAGGCCACCCCAGTCGTGACACACCATTGTCACATCGAGCAGGCCGAGCCTGTCGAACACCGCTTCGCGCAGCCAGTCCACATGACGCTGGTAGGTATAGGCGAAACGGGACGCGGGCTTGTCGGAGCGGCCGAAGCCGACCAGGTCGGGGGCGATGCAGCGGTGCCCGGCGGCCACGAGCGGCGGGATCACGTGCCGGTAGAGGTAACTCCAGGACGGTTCCCCATGCAGAAGCAGGATCGTCTGCCCGGACGGCTTCACCGCGTCAGGCGGCCGCTCGTCGACGTAATGCATCCGCAGCCGGCCACCGGTGCCGTCGCCGGCGTCGACATGGACGTAGTGCGGCTCGAACGGGTAGTCGGCCAGGTCCCGGAATCGAGACTCCGGCGTACGCAACACCTTCACGTGGGGGGCCGGTGCCGATCGCGGCTGCCCGTCATGCGCCGGGGGCGGGAATCGGAGCAGACCGCTCGCCGCGGCGGCGGTTCCGACGCCGAGCATGTGGCGGCGGGTCAAGAAGGCCGGCGCGGGAGCGTCGTCGCGGTCGTCTGGGCGATTTGCGGTCATCGTGTTCCTCAGGGTCGTGGCCGATACGTCGGCCGGGTGGGCCGGCGGCGCCGTACGCGGCCGGGATGTCGTGCACGATCGATCGAGGCGGGGCCTCGGGCTTTCAGACGGTGATGAGATCGGCCGTCATCGCCATGTCCTGGTGCGCCGTCGTACCCCGGCACAGCAGGTACGGCCAGCGGCGGACGCGTCCGGAATCTCGCACGCCATCTGTCACGACAGACCCTCTTTCCGGTTCGCAGGCATGGTGAGGCCGTGCGGGACGGCACCCCTGGCGTGTCGACGGCGAGGCCGACCGACGTCAAGTTGAACACCTATGTTCAATTTCTGACGCTACCACCAATTCGAACATCTGCGTCCGACTTAGCGTCCTCGCAGGGCGGCACCGGGAAGGCCCGGACTTCTCACGCCGCCTCCTCCGGCCGTCGCCGTCAGGGCGAGGAAGCGGTACGCAGCGGCAACGTGAACTAAACTGTTCGAATTGCTCGGGAACGTCGGCTCAGGGAGCGCAGGAGCGGAAATGGCAGCCACACCGCGCGGCTCCGGTGACAGGTCGCGGTCCGCGCAGCGCCCCGCGGCGCAGGCCGAGCGGCGAGCCGACGCCCGGCGCAACATCAGGTCCATCCTGGACGCGGCCCAGCTTTGCCTGGCCCGCGACGCCGACGCCAGCGTCGCCGACATCGCCAAGGCGGCGGGGGTCGGCCGGGTCACGCTCTACGGGCACTTCAAAACCCGGGCGGATCTCGTCGACGCCGTCCTGACGCGCACGATGGAGCAGTCCGACGCCGCGCTCGACGCGACCGACACCACCGGTGACCCACGCCAGGCGCTGACCCGGCTCGTCGGCGCCTCATGGCAGATCATCCACCAGTTTCACTCCGTGCTTCAGGCCGCCCAGCGCGAACTGCCCCCGGAGCGGATCCAGGCCGTCCACGACCGGACCCTGCAACGGGTCCAGACGATCATCGATCGCGGGCGAAGCACCGGCGCCTTCCGCGACGACCTGCCCAAGAGGTGGCTCGTCACGACCGTGTTCAGCCTGATGCACGCCGCGGCGCAGGACACCGCCGCCGGCAGGCTGGACGCCGACGATGCCGCACGGGTCATCTCGGCGACGCTGCTCGCCGCCCTCACCGCGCCCGGCACGGCCGTACCCACGCCGGCCCCGTAACCGCCGGCGTCACCGGTCCCATCCCCGGTCGCGCACGCCGACCCCGCGACCACGCGGCACGGCATGGTCTCCGCCAGGAGACACCTCAGGACGCCAGGCCTCCTCACCACCGTGCCACGACCGCGCACGCCTCTTCCCAAGCGACAGCGGCCCGAACGCGAACATATGTGTACGAGTTAGCTGCTAGCCTGAAAACCGAACATGCTTGTTCAGGTTAGTCGGCGAATCGCGAATACCTTCCCCCGACTCGGCGGCGCACCCGGGCCGCCGCCCCGTCCACCGTCGCCGCCGCCGCGCTGAGCGCGTTCGTCGTGCCCGCGCGCCCCAACGCAACGAGATCCAGGAGAACGACGATGAGTAGCCACCGCTCGGCGCACGATGGCGCCGGCACGACGACACCGCCCCGCCCCCCTCGCCACCACGGCGCCGAGGACGACACCCGGTACGTACGGGTGATGGTGAAGCTCACCGCGATGATCGGGGGCCCGTTCTTCCTGCTCACCGTCGTCCTACACCCGGCCCGCGACGGGCACGACATCGCGGCGGGCGCGCAGTGGTACGCCTTCACCCATTCCATGGAGGCCATCAGCCTGCTGGTCCAGGCGACCTGCCTGGCCGGTGTCCTGGCTCTGGTCATGAACAGGTTCGGTCTGCGCGGACTCATCACGCTGTACACCGCCCTGGCCGGGACCATGCTCTGGTTCGGTCTGATCGTCTTCGACGGCGGCCACAACCCGGTGACGGCCAAGTACGCGCCCGACCTCGTGCACACCTCGAAGGACATCGACATCGAGGGCGGCATCATCGTGCTGGCCGCGAACATCGTCTTCCCTCTGGGATACGTGCTGCTCGCCCTGCTGCTCAACCGGTACGGACAACGGTGGACCGGCCTGCTCCTGGGATTCGGCGGCGTCGTCTACGCGATCGGCGGGACCGCGTCCCTGTTCGGCTTCGGACCGCACTCGGTGATCACATCAGTCGTCGAGATCATCGGTGCCGCCCCGTACGCGTTGGGCTACGTGCTGCTCGGCCGCGCCTTCGGACGGGCCCGGCACCTGTCCACCTGACGCCCTGGTCGCGCCTTCCCCCCTGTGACCGTCGTCACACATGAATCCGAACACTGATGTACGACTTAGTGCTAGAGTCAAACTCGAACATAGTTGTTCAGGTTAGTCGGGGGTCATGTCGCCCGCGATCGCCGTTGACGCACTCCCCCGCGACCATCTTCGCCACATGAGACTTCCCACCCTCAGGGAGGTGAATCGCCATGACCTCGTACCCCAAGGGCTGGTTTCCCAGCTAGACAGGCATGACCCAAGAAGTTGATCTCAGTCCGATTCGGTCACGAGATCGTCGTGCCGGGTCCGAGAGGCAGAATGCCGCGGCAGTCGTGCCGCCTCTCGGACCCGGCTTCGGCGCCCGCGGATACCTGCTGTGACCGTTATGACAGGGAAAAGCGAATCTCCGCATGGCAGAACCCTCCTCCGCGACCGAATCGCAGGACGCCTCGGCGGCCTCACGAAGCCGAGCACGCGTCAAAGCCGGATACGGCGCCGTGTTCGCGGTCAAGGAATTCCGGGCGATTTTCACGGCCCACGTTCTTTCCATGCTGGGAAGCGTCTTCGCCGACGCCTCACTGGCCGTGCTGGTATTCCGGCGGACCGGTTCGGCGCCGCTGACGGCGCTCGTCTTCGCCCTCGGCTTCCTGCCGTACGCTCTCAGCGGGATCCTGCTCTCCGACGTCGCCGACCGATACCCCGCCCGCCGGGTGCTGGTGGCCTGCGACCTGCTCTCGGCCGGCTGCGTGGCGTTGATGGCCGTTCCGGTGACTCCGCTCGCGGTGTTGTTCGTCCTCCGCTTCGCCGTCTCGATGATGTCGCCGTTGTTCACCGGCACCCGGGCGGCGAGCCTGGCCGACATCCTGCCGGATGACTTGTACGTCCTGGGCCGCTCGCTGGTGCGGATGGTCTCGCAGGGGTCCCAGATCATCGGCTACGGACTCGGCGGACTGGCCCTGGTATGGCTGTCACCCCGCACCGCGCTTTACGTGACCGCCGGCACCTTTCTCGGTTCCGCGCTGCTCCTGCGTCTGGGCACCCGCGGCCGCCCGGCCCGTGCATCGGGGGTCGAGGCGATGATGCGCGCTTCGATCACCTCCGCCCGGCGGTTGCTCGGCGTCCCCCGGGTCCGCGCGCTGCTGCTGATGTGGTGGATCCCGCCGATGTTCTTCATCGTCGCCGAAGGAACCGCCGCACCTTTCGCGGAGGCCGCGGGTGCGGGCTCGGCGGGGTTCGGGCTCCTCATGGCCGCGATGCCCGCGGGGACCGCGGTGGGCGAGGTGCTGGCCGGCACCCTGCTCGGGCCCGCCGCCCGCGAGCGGATCGCACTGCCGCTGGCAGCGGGGTCGATGCTGCCGATGGCCGCGTTCGCCGTCCATCCGCCGTTGCCGCTCGCGGTCGCGCTCCTGTTGCTCACAGGGCTGTGCGCCGCCTACACGCTCGGCATCGACCAGTGGTTCGTGCACGCGGTGCCTGCGACGATGCGGGGCAGCGCGATGTCCCTGCTGGGCGCCGGGCTCATGACCCTCCAGGGGCTCGGCGTGGCCGCCGGCGGCGCCATCGCCGCGTTGATTCCCCCGTACGCGGTGATCTGCGGAGCCGGCGCGGCCGGGACGGCCTGTATGGTCGTCATCCTGCGATCGGTGCGCGCGACGCGGACGACGGCGCCGGCCACGGACGCGCAAACGTAGACGCGATACCCCGCCGCCGCTCCGCAGCCTCTGACCGAGAAACTCCCGCAGCGAATCTCAGATCCGACCTGGTTCGCGCTGCCCGTCCCCGCTCCCGTCCGCACGCACGGCGTCGCACAGCAGCACGGTGAGCACGGCCGCGGCGGCGGCCATCGCCCAGCCGAGCGGCGGCAGCGGCACGAGAGCGAGCGGCGCCCCGAGCACGGGCACCGCCGTCACGAGGGCCTGCAGGACCAGCGTGACCGACACGGCCGCCGCCACCGCGCGGCCGTGCCACCAGTCCCGCTCGAACGTCCAGCGGCGCGCCCTGACCACGTACGCGAGGGTCAGGCGGGCGAAGACCAGGGCGAGCACGGCCTGGGTGCGGACCTGCTCGTCGCTCCAGCCGAGCCGCCTGGCCGTCTCCACGACGGCGAACACCAGCGCCGCGACGATCACCGAACGCACCGTGATGCGGCGCAGCACCCGCCACGACAGCAGCCCGTCGCGACGCGGGCGCAGGGCGAGCGGGTCGCCCGCCGGCCGGTCCACGCCGAGCGCGATTGCCGGGATACCGTCCAGGGCCAGGTTGATCCAGAGCAGGTGCACCGGCAGCAGCGGCACGACCAGGTCGGGCCAGACGAGCAGGCCGGTCAGGACGATGAGGATCTCCGCGAGGTTGCCGGTGAGCAGGTAGCCGATCATCGAGGCGACGTTGTGGTGCAGACGGCGGCCCTCCCGCACGCCGGTCACGATCGTGCCGAGCTCACCGTTGGTCACCACGACGGCGGCGGCCTCGCGGGCCACGTCCGTGCCCTCCTCGCCGGCCATGGCCACCCCCACGTCCGCGTGACGCAGCGCCGGGGCGTCGTTCACGCCGTCGCCCGTCATCGCCACCACCTCGCCGCGCTCCTGTAGGGCCCGTACGAGGTCGAGCTTGGTCGCGGGATCCACCCGGGCCACGACGGCGGCCTCGGGCAGCCGCGCCCGCCCGCGGTCCCCCTCGACCGCCGCACCGGTGACGAGCGGCTCGGGGTCGATGCCGACCTCCTTCGCGACGGCGCGAGCGGTCTCCGCATGGTCGCCGGTCACCATCACGACCCGGACGCCCGCGCCCCGGCAGTCGGCCACGGCCCGGCGGGCCGAGGCCCGGATCTCATCGCGCAGCGCGACCAGACCGACCGGACGCAGCCCGGCGGCGTCGAGGTCACCCGTCCGTCCCTCCGCCAGCGCGAGCACCCGCAGCCCCCGCTGGGCCAGCCCCGGCACGGCCTCCGCCAGCCGATCGGTCTGCCCGCCCGGCGCGCAGCGAGCCAGCACCACCTCCGGCGCCCCCTTGACCGTCAGCAGCGGCGGTGCGCCGTCCAGCGCGGTGACCACGGCCATCGACCGGGTCTCTGCGTCGAAGGGACGGGCGTCGAGTCTGGCTTCTCCGGGCGGCAGCCATACGCCCTGACGGGCGGCCGCGTCGGCCAGCGCCACGTCCACCGCGTCGCCCAGCCCGTTGTGGGCGTCGTTGCAGCGCAGCGCGGCCCGCCACAGATCGGCACCCGGGACGGTGAGATGGTCGGCGACGGTCAGGTGACCGGTGGTGAGCGTGCCGGTCTTGTCGGTGGCGATGACCGTCGTGGCGCCCATTGCCTCGATGGCCGGCAACCTGCGCACGATCACTCCAAGCGTGGCCATCCGCTGCGCGCCCAGGGCCAGCGCGGTGGTGACGGCGGCGGCCATGCTCTCGGGCACCGCGGCGATGGCCAGCGCCACCCCGGCCAGAATGATGTCGATCAGGGCCGCCTCGCCCCTGCTCACCCGGGTCAGCCCGATGAGGATCATCAGCGTTCCCGCCGCGACCGCCAGCAGGCCGATGCGCCGCGACACCTGGCTGAGTTCGATCTCCAGCGGCCCCTTGCCCCGGCCGCCGAGGGCGGAGGCGATGCGCCCCACCTCGGTGCCGGCTCCCGTGCGCAGCACCTCGGCCGTACCCGAGCCGCGCACGACGAGCGTGCCGGAGAAGATCTCGCCCGCGCGGTCGCCCAGGGGCACACGCGGGCCGCCCGCGCCACCCGCCCGCTTGTCGGCCGACAGCGACTCCCCCGTCAGCGGCGCCTCGTCCACCGCGAGCGCGCGGGCCTCGACCAGCCGGGCGTCGGCGGGGACCCTGTCGCCGGCCGCGACGGCGACGATGTCGCCCGGGACGACCTCGGCCGCCGGGATCCGCTGTGCGACGTCGCCGCGTACGACGGTCGCCATCGGCGCGGTGAGGGTGCGCAGGGCCCGCACGGCCCTGTCGGCCCTGGTCTCCTGGCCGACCCCGATGACGACGTTCACCAGCAGGATGGCCAGGATCGCGCCACCCTCGGGCACCTCGCCGAGCACGAGGAGCGTGACCAGACCGGCGACGAGCAGCAGGACGGACATCGGATCCGCGAGCTGGCGGGCGGCCCGGACGAGCAGGTTGGGCGGCTGCGGCTGGGGGATCTCGTTGGGCCCGTGCTCGGCCAGGCGGCGCGCGGCCTCTTCCTCGGGCAGCCCGGTCAGGGCGCGCACAGCGGGTTCCATGCCCTCAGCAGATCATCCGGGCCTCCGCGACGGCTCCAGGCGAAAGCCACCGACGCAGGGGACCTTCGGCCCGGCGGGAAGGCATGGCGGAAAGACCATCGAGAACGTTCGGGCTCGGGCCTGGCCGCCCGTCCCAGATCGGGCGCGTCGGCCGCCTCATGGACGACCAGCCTGACATCGCCGAACTCGACCTCAACCCCGTCATCGTCACGCCAGAGGAAGCGATGGCCGTGGACGCGCCCAACCGGCCATCACCGCCGCCCCTGAGGAGCGTCACCGAGGAGTCCCCGCCTGCGCGGCGGAAAGTGTCAGCTCGACGTGGGGCACTGCGTGCCGAGCCTGGACACCTGGCGGGAGAAGGCCTTCGCGTGCTTCAGCTCGTCTTTCGCGGTGCCGCTGAGCAGATCGGCCGCCTCGGTGTCACCGGCCGCCGAGGCCCGGCGGGCGTAGTCGGGATACATCTGCGTGCCCTCGTACGTCTCCCCCTTGATCGTCGCGCACAGGTTGGTCCCGGTGTCGCGCACCGCGCCGGCGAGATTCGCGTGCTCGGCGAAGTGCTCGGTGCGCTCGACTGCGGCCGTCCGGTGAAACAGCCGGGCCAGTCTCGGTTGCCCGGTCTCGCGTGCCTTGTCTCCATACAGCGTGTACTTGGCGTAGGCGAAGGCCTCGCCCTTCATCGCCGTCCGCAGGTTCTCCAGCGTCCGGGAGGAGGAGACCTTGGGCGGACCCGCCTGGATCTCCACCGGTTCGGCCCGCACGCCGGTCGGGATCGTCGCCCCGGACGACGGGTCGGTGATGGCCTTCTGCGCCTGGAGGAACTTCTCTCGGTGATTGGCCTCGTCCCGGCCGACTTCCGAGAAGAGCCTGGCGGCCTCCTGGTCGCCGTCCGCCCTGGCCTGCTCGGCGAACTGCTTGTACATCGTCGTCGCCTCGTAGGACTCACCGCCGGCGCTGTCGCGTAGGTTCGCCGCGTTGTCGCCGACCAGGCCGATCAGCTTCGCCTGCTCGGTGAGGTGTTCACGCAGTTCCGTGTGCGCGGTGCGCCGGTAAAGCGCGGCGGCATCGGGCAGGTTCTCCTTGTCGGCCTGCTTCGCGTAGGCGCGGTAGGTGACGTTCGCCAACGCCTCGCCCTTCATCGCATTGGTGACGTCGGTACGCGTGGACGGGTCTACATCGTCCGAATGAGGAACGGACGCGGCCATCGCGCTCCCGGCTCCCACGGAGAGAAGGGCGACCGTGCCCGCAACCATGAGACAGGTTCTCCAGCAGACGAGACCTCGGGTTTCCATGCGACCCCCCGATGTGCGTGCGGTCCTGCACAAGCAGAGTGGTTTCCTGTCCAGCCGCCGAAGCGGTTTCCCTGACCGTGGTACCCCAACGCGTCAGCCGAACCTCCCGAAGCACATTGGGCTCGGGCGGGATTGGGCAAAGTGGCAACGCCTCCGGCGGGGCCTGCGCCGGGGGGTGATCGCCCGCGCTTTGGCTCACCGCCTGAAGGCGGTTTCCACACCCGGTGTCACCACAGCGCGAAACGCCCCGTCCATCTCGGCCGGTGTGGCGGTCAACTCGCCGTCGGCCCACTTGCGCAGCAGCGCCATGAACGCCCCGACGACGCAGGTGACCACCAGGTCGAGCGAGTCCGGTGGTGTGCTTCGCGGAGGGAACGCTGCCAGCAACTCGTCACGTACGACCGTGGCCAGGATTTGCTCTCCGCGCGCCATCACGGCGCTGCCCCCGCGCCGCCCGAGCAGCGCTCGCGCCAGCCGGCGCTGCTCATGAAGGTGCTCGAACATCGGCAGGCTGAAGGCGAACAGCGGGCCCGGCCTGGACGCGGGAGCGAGACGGAGAAGACTGGAAAGCTCGTCGAGGTTGCTGAACAGCACATCCTGTTTGTCCGTGAAGTGCGCGTAGAAGGTCGAGCGGCCGACGTTGGCGCGGTTGATGAGATCAGTGACGGTCACCGCCTCATAGCCCTTCTCCAGAATCAGCTCCACCAATGCCTGCTGAACGGCCTTCCGAGTGCGCCGCACCCGGCGATCGGAGCTCCCCCGCCGCGAGTTTCCGAACATGTCCCCCACCTCTGTCCAGTACGGCACAGCCCAACGAATTTGCTTGTTGACCATGCCGTGCCGACGAATCGATCATTTATAACCGAACACATTGTTTCGAAACAAGAAGGAGAAGCCCTATGGACAGGGGAAAGTTGATGCATAGTCACTCGAAACACAGTGACGGTGGTGGCACCATCAATTATCCGCGGGGTTATGAGGTTTTGGCCGAACTCGGTTTCGCCGGGCGCCGTCGCAGCGTTTTCACCCGCCTGGCCGCGTTGTCCGGCGCGGGGCCGAGCCATCAGATTCTGGACGTCGGCTGCGGCACGGGCTACCTGACCCGGATGTTGGCTCCTCTCGTGGGCCCCGAGGGGCGGGTCACCGGCGTTGACCCGTCGCTTCCGATGATCCAGCACGCCCGCCGTCGCTCACCTGGCAACTGCTCCTATCAGGTGGGCGAGGGGCAGGCGCTGCCCTTCCCCGACGCCTCGTTCGACATCGTGGTCTCCAGCTTCGCCGTTCACCACATGCCCGTCTCCGCCCGCGGCACCGCCATGAGGGAGATCTTCCGCGTCCTGCGACCGGGTGGGCGACTGCTGATCGCCGAGTTCCGTCCGCCGGTCAACCCCCTCGCCGCCCGCCTCGTCGGGATACTGGCCGGTCCCGCGATGCGGCCTACCATGCCGGAACTGCTCGCCGATCTGGTCCCCGGTGCCGGTCTCCGCATCGAGAGCACAGGCACCGTGGGGCCGGTGCTGTACTACGTCAACGCCGTCCGTCCGCTCGAAACCCGTTCCTGAAATACCCCGCTGTTTCACCTGTCGGGCAGATCGTCCGCCCAAGCACTGAGCACGACTCCCGGCCTGAGCAACCGACGCCGGGTCGTCGGACAGGCAATCGCCCTTCTCCACCGCTGACGGGCCGGCAGTGACGATTTGGGGTCGTTCGGCTCTATCGGTCGGTAGGGCAGGGCGGTCGTATAGAGGGCAGCACTCTCATCGCCTCGTCATTGTGGAGGCGCGACATGCTGCGCTCTCTTGGTGCCGTGAGTGATCGGTGGCGTGAGCCGGTGTTCCTGGCAGCGACCGGGGCCGCGCTGGTCGGCGGTGGTGTGGCCTGGTTGGCCGGGGCTGCGGGTGTCGCGGATGGATTCTGGACGGCCGGGACCGCGGTGGCCGTCGTGCCCGCGGTGGTGTGGGTGGTCGCCGCAGTGCGGAAGGGGCGGGCGGGCGTCGACCTGATCGCGGCGCTGGCGCTGGCAGGGACCCTGGCGGTCGGAGAGTACCTGGCCGGGGCGTTGATCGCGGTGATGCTGGCCACCGGCCGCGCGCTGGACGCGGCGGCGGAGCGCCGGGCGTCGCGTGACCTGCGCGCGCTGCTGGAGCGTGCGCCGCGCTCCGCTCGCCGCCGAAGCGGCGACGACGTGGTCGTCGTCGCCCTGGCGGACGTGCGGATGGGAGACGTCGTCGTGGTCGGCCCTGGCGAGGTGGTGCCGGTGGACGGCCGGGTGACGACCGGACCGGCGATGCTGGACGAGGCAGCGCTGACCGGGGAGTCCACTCTGATCGAACGCGGTCTCGGCGAGGCGGTCCGCAGCGGCGTGGTCAACGCCGGTGGTGCGGTCGACATCGAGGCGACGGCTACCGCCGAGGACAGCACGTACGCGCAGATCGTCCGGCTGGCCGAGCAGGCGGGTGCGCAGCGGGCGCCGGTGGTGCGGCTGGCCGAGCGGTACGCCGCCTGGTTCCTGCCGTTGTCGCTGGGGGTCGCCACGGGGGCGTGGCTGATCAGTGGATCAGCCGTGCGGGCGGTGGCGGTATTGGTGGTGGCGACCCCGTGCCCGCTGCTGCTGGCCGCTCCGGTCGCGATCGTGTCGGGGTTGTCGCGGGCGGCGCGCCAGGGCGTCATCATCCGGGACGGTGGAGCGCTGGAGCGGCTGGGGCGGGCCCGCACTCTGCTGCTGGACAAAACAGGCACGTTGACCAGGGGCCGTCCGCGGGTTCTCCAGGTCGCCGCCGCTCCCGGCCGGACACCGTCGGAGGTGCTGCGGCTGGCGGCGTCGCTCGACCAGATGTCCGCTCACGTGCTGGCCGAGGCGATCGTCGCGGAAGCGCGGGCCCGCGGCTTGGCGCTGTCGGCGCCCCGGGATGTCACGGAGGATCCCGGCCGCGGAGTCGCCGGCACGGTGGACGGGCAACGCGTGAGCGTGGGTAAGACGGTGCTACCTCTCGAGGCTCGTCCCGGCTGGGCTCGCGCGGCTGACAACCGGGCCGCCTTGGACGGCGCCGCCGTCGCCTGGCTCACCGTCGACGACGCGCTGTGCGGTGCGATCCTGCTGCTGGACCCGTTGCGTCACGACGCTCCTCGTACGCTGCGGCGGCTGCGCTCCGCGGGAATCGGCCGCCTGCTGATGCTGACCGGCGATCGCGCCGAGCCCGCACGGGAGGTGGCCGCGGTGGTCGGGCTGGACGAGGTGCGGGCCGAGCAGTTGCCCGCCGACAAGGTCGCCGCGGTCAGAGCGGAAACCTCACGGGCCGTGACGGTCATGGTCGGCGACGGCGTCAACGACGCCCCGGCCCTGTCGGCGGCCGACGTCGGGGTGGCGATGGGAGCGCGCGGGTCCACCGCCTCCTCCGAGGCCGCCGACGTGGTGCTGGTCACCGACCGGGTGGACCGGCTCGCCGATGCCATGGAGATCGCGATGCGCACCCGGCGTATCGCGGTGCAGTCGGCCGCGGGCGGCATGGCCATGTCGCTGGCGGCCATGGTGGCCGCGCTGCTGGGCCTGCTTCCGCCCGCGGCCGGGGCACTGCTGCAGGAGGGGATCGACGTGGTGGTCATCGTCAACGCGTTGCGTGCCGTGCTACCCCAGCGCGGCGCCCGGCCGGTGCTGGAGCCGGCCACCGAGGACCTGATCCGCCGATTCGCCGCCGAGCATGACGATCTCGCCGACGTGCTGGACGCCGTACGCGATGCCGCGAGCCTGCTGGCCACCGAGCACGGACCGCGGGAGCTGGGCGCCGTGCGGGAGGTCGACCGGTTGCTGACCGAGCGGCTGCTGCCGCATGAGTACGCCGAAGAGCATGAGCTCTACCCGGCGCTGGCCGGTCCCCTCGGCGGAGGAGAGGCGACCGCGACCATGAGCCGCGCCCACAGCGAGATCGATCGCCTGGCCCGCCGGATCGCCACGCACGTGAAAGTCGCCAACGCCGCGGGCCGGTTGCGGCCCGAGCAACTGGAGGACCTACGAGCCTGCCTGTACGGGCTGCACTCGGTGCTGCGGCTGCATTTCGTCCAGGAAGAGGAGAACTACTTCTCCCTCGCCCCTTGACCGTCGGCGGCGAGAGGCGGTCTTCGGCAGGACGGCGTGTTCTGCCTGGTGGTCGTCGCCGACACCGGGATCCGCATCCTCCAGGAGCCCGTCAGGTGCGGCCGAGTTCCCCGGCACGCAGAGCGCGGCGTCCCTGACACAGGAGCAGGTAGGTGATCGCCGCGATTGCGGCCGCGGCGCCGGCGAGCAGCGCGGTGACGCCCCACGCGGTGTGGAACAAGGCGGGCGGGACCTGCTGGATCAGCACGAATCCGCCCATCACGAGGACGAACCAGCCGAATCCCGTGCGCAGGCGGTCGGCGTGGATACGCCCCGCGAGCCATCCGCCGAGGAGACCGCCGGCGACCGCGGCCGCCGTGGCGGGAAGGGCGATCGACCAGTCGACCGGGACGGTCTGCAGGTAGCCGGCCAGCCCGGCGAACGACTTCATCGCGATCACCACCAGGGAGGTGGCGACGGCCGTGCCCATCGGCATGCCGCCCAGCAGCACCAGGGCGGGGACGACCAGGAACCCGCCGCCGGCCCCGACCAGCCCGGTGACCAGGCCGACGACGACGCCTTCGACGACGACGTGGAGGATCGGCAACTCCTTGTGGGCCGGGGCGGGCTCGGGCGTCCCTCGGCCGCAGATCATCGCGACAGCGGTGGCCAGCATCATCAGTGCGAAGCCCGCCAGCAGCATCGCCGCGGGCAGATGCGGCCCGAGCAGGCCCCCGCCGTACGCGCCGGCCATCCCGGCGAGACCGAAGACAAGTCCGGTCTTCCACCGGATGCGGCCGGCACGGGCGTGGCCCGCGGCGCTGACCACACTGGTCACGCCGACGACGAACAGAGACATGGCGATCGCGGCCTTGGCCGGGACGCCCGCGACGTAGACGAGCAGGGGGACGGTCAGGATCGATCCTCCGCCGCCGAACAGGCCCAGGGTCAGGCCGACGACGACGGCGCCGGCGAGAGTGAGAGCGGTCATGTCGTCGCCTCGGATCCGTCAGGCCGCGCCGCGGCCGGGGCGGCGGATACAGGCGAGTGCGGCGTCGATGTCGGCGCCCTCGCCGCGGTTGTACGGCAGGCGGGCGAGCAGCATGCCCATCGCGCAGGTGTCGGTCAGCCCGGCGAAGACCAGGCCCGCGCCGACGACGGCGCTAACGAAGCGCGCCCCCGGCAGCCAGAGGTCGGCCACGACGGACGCCAGCACGATGCCACCCGCGACCAGGCGGACCTGACGCTCCAGGCTCCACCGCTGCCTGCCGCGCACCACGGGGGCGCCGGAGGCGATCCATGCGTTCATCCCGCCGGTGAGTACGACCGCGTCGCGCAGCCCCCCGTCGCAGAGCTTCTTGTGCGCCTGGGCAGCCCGGCCGCCGGACTGGCAGATGAGCAGCATCGTGCCGCCGCCGCCGGCGTCGTCGGCGATCCGCCGCGGGTGGGCGTCGACCTGGTCGAGCGGCAGGTTGATCGCGCCGCTGATGTGCGCGGTCTCGAACTCGGCGGGGGTCCGCACGTCCACGACGAGCACGTCCGGGTTGGCAGCGATCATTGCGCGGGCCGTCGCGGTGTCGATGTTCGGGGATTCGGTGTTCACGGCTTCCTTCTCGTTTCGCAGGTGGGGTGGTCAGGCCGCGCGGCGGGCCCGCAGTTCGGCGACCACGTCGGGCACGCCCGCGCCGTCCAGCACGACCGGGGCGTATCCCTCACGGGCGAGCACCGTGGCGGCGATGGCCGCGCGCCGGCCCGATCCGCAGGCCACGAGCACTGGACGGTCGCGGTCCAACTCGGCGGGCACGCCCTCGGTCACCAGATCGGCAAGGAATCGCTCGACGGCTCCTTCCAGGTGCGCGGCCGCGCGCTCGTTCGGCATGCGCACGTCCAGCACCTGGGCGCCGGGCTGGGCAGCTCGCGCGGTGAAGGTCGCCAGGTCCAGCCGTTCGAACGTCGCGGTCGCGGCCGGGCCGAGGTCGCGTACGACGCCGCGTACGGTGTCGATCCCGATCCGTGCGAGCTGGGTCACCGCCTCTGCCGCGTCCTGACCGGGCTCGGCCACGAGCACGATCGGGGACCGGTACGGCAGCAGCCACCCGGCCCAGCTGCCGAAGTCGTCGCCGAGTTCGATGCCGATCGAGCCGGGCAGGAAGCCGTCCGCCTGCCTCGTGCGCGGGCGGACGTCGATCACCTGCGCGTCCCGGGGCAGGTCGGCGACGGCCAGTTCGGGTGCCGCGGTCGAGGGCATCGGCGGCACGCCGAGCGTGTTGGCGGGGCCCATGTGCTGGTAGAAGGCCGGGATCGGCATGGGCGCGGCGAGCAGTTCGCCGGCCAGATGTTCGGCGTCCTCGACGGCGAGCAGCGGGTTGGACCTGATCTCCTCGCCGATCGTCGAGGTGTGGCGGCCCGCCCCGCTCGCCGTGCAGAATGACCCCTCACCGTGCGTCGGGAACAGCCCGACCTCGGGCGGCAGCGCCGCCAGCCGGCGCAGCGAGCCGTGCTGCAGTCGGGCCAGGGTCCTCGCCCGGGCGGTGCCGAGCAGGTCGGGCCGGCCCGCGGAGGCCACCAGGAGGCTGCCGCCGGAGAACACCGCGACCGGCTCACCCTCGATGAGCACCAGGTAGCTGGTGTGCTCGGGGGTGTGCCCCGGGGTGTGGATCGGTCGTAGGGACAGGCCGTCCCCGCCCTCGATGTCCTCCAGGTGGAAGGCCGGGGTGTGAGGGTAGGCGGGCGCGGCGGCGGCGGGCAGGACCAGCTCGGCGCCGGTACGCAGAGCCGCCTGCTCGCCACCCGACACGTAGTCGTTGTGCAGGTGGGTCTCCAGGACGAAACGCAGCTCGACGTCACGCTCGGCCGCCGCCCGCAGGAACCTGTTGATGTCGCGCTGGGGGTCGACGAGCACCCCCGTGCCCTCGTGAGTCAGCAGGTAGGTCTGGTCACCGAGACCCGCAGTGCGGAAGGACACGATCTCCACAGGGAACACCTCTCTTTTAAATACCCCTGGGGGTATGTGGCAAGCAAAAAAAGGGGGACCGACGGTCAGGCGCCTGCGGCGCTTGCCACTGGGCCGCCCGCGGACCTGCAGCCGGAGGCCACGCCGGCGGACACCGCGTACGCCTCGCCATCGGCGCGGCGCGGGATCACCGCCCTGTTCCGGTTCCAACGCTCAGACGACGAGACGGGATGGTACGGGCGATACCCCCGGGGGTATCGAGGGGACATGAAAAGGCGAACCTTCCCAGAAGGGCCGCCTATGCCAGGGCCAGAAACAACTTCTCCAACTCGGCCACGCTCATCGGAGCCTCCTCGCCCCGCTCCTGCGCGGCCTGACAATGCCGCAGTCCGCTGGCGACCAGCTTGAACCCGGCCCGATCGAGCGCTTTGGAGACCGCGGCCAGCTGGGTCAGCACCTTGGCACAGTCCTCGCCGGCCTCGATCATCGCGATCACCCCGGCGAGCTGACCGTGCGCTCGCCGCAGTCGCGTCACCGCATCGCCGACCATCGCCTCGTTCATCTGCACGCCTCGTTTATACCCCCGGGGGTACTTGTCGAGCAAGTCGGCGAGCATCGGCGCAGGAGCGTCACGCCCAGTGCTCCGCGAGCCTTCCGCCACGCTCACCACGGACTGGTCCCGTGCTCGGCGACGCGGCCCGGTTCAGCAAGGACTTCGCGAACGTGATCGCCGCTGGGGCGAACCAGGAAGACCCCGGCGGTCTCGGTTTCCGCGACCCACCCGAGCACACGCGCCCGCGGCGCCTGCTGACGCCCGGGTTCACCATGCGGCGGCTGCGGTGAACCCACGACGCCGAGATGCCTCGACGTCCTCCCGGCACCACAGCCCTCGCCGCGACAGTGCGCATCGCCGTAGCAGCGACTAGAAGGTACCGCCAACCGCAACATTCTCTACTTCTGCTGTCAACGATCCAAGTTCTGTTCTTCTGTGGTGAAAGTCGTTAACCTCGACGGAATTGGTCCCACAGGCCCAAGCCGCATCTCCCCGCCCAGGGGCCGTACCTCATGGAGAGCAGAAGTGACGTTGGCGCGCTGGTTGGGCCGGTTGCTTCTGCCAGTCGTCGTCGGCGTGGTGGCGATGGCCACCCTGTCGGCTCCGGCGTTCGCCCACGGACAGCTCGCGATGTCGACACCGGTCAAGGACAGTACGGTGCGCGAGCCGCTGGAGTCCCTCTCCCTCTACTTCACCGAGACTCCCGCTCCGAACGCGTACTTCGCGGTAACCGCTCCCAGCGGCGCCCGGGTCGACCAGCCCTGGACGCACGGTCAGCCCAAACGTCTCGACAAGCCGGTCCAGGAGTACAACCTCGTCGACGGGGTGTGGGAACCGAGTGTGTACAACACCGGATTCCCGGCGGTGATCCCCGTCGCCTACTGGCCGGAGCGGGGCAAGTACGTCATCCGGTATCTGTCGATCGCCTCCGACGGAGAGCCGGTGCGGGGAGAACTGCGGTTCACCTACAAGGGCAGGACCTCGGGACCGCCCAAGGGCTGGCAGGCTCCGGACAACGAGCCCGACGCCATCCTGCTCGCCTCGGCCGAGCCCGGGAGCGGCACCCAGGCCCCGGTGCCCGAGGCCGGCGGGAGCCCGGCCTCGGTAACACAGACCGGCGGCAGCCCGGCGGCGATGGGCCCGGCGGTTCCCGAGGCCGGTGCCAGCGCAGCCGCGGTCCCGGAGACCGGCTCCAGCCCGGCCGCGGTCACGGAGATCGGCGGCACTGCGGCCGGGACAGCGGAGCCGGCCGACTCCGGCACCGGGCTGTCGGTATGGCTGGTGCCCGCGCTCCTCATCGTGGGAGCGGGTGTCCTGGTGGCGCGGGCGGCGCGGAGGCCCGCGCCCGCCACCACGGCGGCCCGGCGGCCTTCCGGCCGCCCACAGGCCAAGAAGCCCGCACGCGCGCCGGTGTCACGCACCCCCCACCGCCCGAAGTCCACCAAGCGACGCTGACTCGCCCCGCCCCCTCAGGAGAACCCCCCATGACGATCGCCCCTGCACGCCTGCGCCCGTTGCTCGCCGCGCTCCCACTCGGCGCGGCCCTGCTGATGGCCACGTCGGCCTGCGGTGAATCGGATGCCGCCGCCCCCGCCCAGTCGGCCGCCGCGGCATCTACCGAGTCGGCTCCCCCGGCTCCTGCCGATTCACCTCCCGCCGCCCCCGGCGAGTCGGCCGTAGCCGTCCCCGCCGACTCGGCCGTGAAGGAGATCACCGTCACCATCGCCGGCCGGAAGGTCACGCCGCCGCCGGGACGGATCGAGGTGACCAAGGGCCAGACGGTGCGGATCACGGTCACCGGCGATGCCGCCGACGAGGCGCACCTGCACGGGTACGACAAGGAGGCCAGCCTGAAGCCCGGCACCCCCGCGAGCATCGAGTTCGTCGCCGACGAGACCGGCCTGTTCGAGATGGAGACCCACGAGTCGGGACTGCAGCTGTTCCAGCTCGTCGTGCGTTAGGCGGGCGGGATGCTGCTGGCTCACGGCATCGGCGGCCGTCAGGACCTGCCGATCCCGTTCTCGGCCGCGCTGACCGGCGCGGCCCTCGCGTTGCTGCTGTCGTTCGTGGCGCTCGGCGCGCTGTGGAAACAACCGCGGCTGGGTGGCGCCCTCACCACTGCCCGCTCGCTGCCCGCCGCCGTCCAGACGGCGGTGACCGCACCGGCCTGGCGGTGGGTCTGGCGAATCGCCGGGCTCGTCGCCGCGGCCTACTTCTGCATCGGGTTGGTCTTCGGTCCCGATCGGGCCGACAATCCCACGGCCGGGGCGTTCTACGTACTGTTCTGGGTCGGCCTGGTGCCGCTGTCGCTGTTGTTCGGCCCGGTGTGGCGCGGCCTGAACCCGCTGCGGACGCTGCATCTGCTGGCCTGCAGAGGGCTCGGACGCGACCCTGAGCTCGGCCTGCGGCCGCTGCCCGCCGGTTTCGGATACTGGCCCGCCTGCGCCGGCCTGTTCGCCTTCGTCTGGCTGGAACTGGTCGCCCCCGAACGGGCCACCCTGCCGGTCATCGGCGCCTGGCTCGCGGCCTACGCCGTGCTCATGCTCGCCGGAGCGGTCGTCTTCGGCTCCCGGTGGTTCGACCACGCCGATCCGTTCGAGGTCTACACCGACCTCGTGGGCAGGCTCGCCCCCGCGTACAGGCGCCGCGACGGCGTCGTGGTCTGGCGCAACTCCCTGGACGGCATGGCCGGGCTGCGACCGGCACCGGGACTGACCGCGCTGGTGGTCGTGCTCCTGGGCTCCACCATGTACGACAGCCTGTCCAACGCCCCGGTATGGGTGCGCTTCGTGCAGGAAAGCTCGGTGCCCGCGCCGGTCACGGGCACCACCGGCCTGGTCGCCGTCATCGGCCTGGTGCTCGCGGCGTACCGGGCCGCGACCGCGCTCGCCGGCCGATGGGGCTCGGCCCAGCCCGGCACGACCGCGGGCGAGATCGCCCACTCGATCGTGCCGATCGCCGTCGGGTACGTGGTGGCCCACTACTACACCCTGTTCCTCCTGGAAGGGCAGCGGACCATCGCCCTGCTGTCCGACCCGCTGGACACCGGAGCCGACTGGCTCGGCACCGCCGGGTGGACCATCCAGGCGCTCGGCACCACTCCGGCCGGAGTCGCCACCCTCCAGGTCACGGTCATCGTCCTCGGCCACGTGCTGGGCACCGTCCTGGCCCACGACCGCGCGCTGGCCCTGTTCCCGCGCCGGACCGCCGTCCTCGGGCAGATTCCCCTGCTCGTGCTGATGGTGGTCTACACCGTCGTGGGCCTGCTCCTCCTCTTCGCCGCCTAGAAGCTCAGCGGAGATCCTGCGTTCTCGCCGAAACGGGCGGAGCACCGGCGCCAGCTCGGCTGGATGCCGCCGCCCGGCGACGACCACCTGCCGGAGGCCGCGCTGCAATCCCTCGCCGAGGCGGGCGGCCGTGCTTCCGAGATCTCCGCGGACGTTCTCGCGCCGTCCTGGGACCGGTCCGTGCTCGGCTTCGCCTCGCCGGCGTCGCCCCGATCGGGCTCGCTCCGTAGCCCGCCACTACTGGTCCTGGTTCTTCTCCGTCTGACGCTGCTGCTCGCGGTAGGCACGGCGCTGCTCCTCGGCCCGCTCCCGGCAGCGGCGGAGAAACTCCTCGTCGTCGTCGGGGTCGGAGGGGACGAACCGGCCCGGCCGGTCGTACTCGGGGAAGCGCCCGGTGTTGCCCTTGTACGGTAGCCCGCCGGGCCGCGTCACGATCTGCGGCCGACCCGCGACCAGCCAGAAGATCGACCCGACCTCGGGGAGGAACAGGACGATCAGGATCCACAGCCCCTTGGGCAGGTTGCGGCAGTCCTCCTCCGCCGCGACGATCACGTCGAACAGGCAGAAGATCCATAAGGCGAGCAGAACCAGACCGAACCCGCCGTAGATGAGGGGCATCCCGAATCCTCCCAGTTTCAGACGCGCAGAGCGTAGTGGATCCGATCTTCGTCTGACGGGACTTTCCCGGTATGCGATCTTTCCCGATGGGGCGCCGACCCTCAGCTCCGACCGCTCGCAGCCCGGGGAGATCCGCGACGCCGTGTCAACCGTGGGGGGTATTCCGGGTCGTCCGGGCGGACCTCTCGGGTGCCGTCGACTTCGGTGCCGCCAGGTTCCACGCCACCGCCGTCCCGGCGACTCGGGTGCCGCCCAGTACGGCCGCGTGTCCGCCCTGCCGGCTGCCCCACCACCACCGCCCTGGCCCCTTCGCCGGGCAACCCTCGCCCCACCGCTGGCGCTACCCCGGCTGCCGCTTGAACCCGCCTAACTCCAAACGGACCGCCCACCATCAAGGGGCTGGGCCGCCTGATGGCGCAGAGGGGCCACCGCCACAGCGATCTCGGCCTCCAACCGCGTCGCGACAGCCTCCGGCACCTCATCGGAGGACATCACGTCCGAGCCGGATGTCTTGTCCTGATCACGCTGCATTCGCTGCCTTACCTCAGCTGTTTGCACTGATCTCGCCGGTTGCCGGGCCGATCAGTCGTTCCGCCTCCTCGTGGAGAGCGGCCACGAGGATGAGCTCGAGACGCAGGTCGGCATCGACGAACTGATCGAGGACATCCATCCGAGCCTCCCGAAGTCACTACCATCTCGGACACCCTTAATACTCACTACAGATGACCATAAACCATGACCAAGAGTGAACCGAGGGTCGCTAGGCGCGTTTCGCCTCTTCGTCCATCGAGGTCGGCAGGGCCTCGTAGCAGGGGGAGTCGTATCGTCACCAACGTGGCGCCGACCGCTCGGCTTCGCCCCCCATCGCCTAGCGATCACCGAGGTCCTTCGTAGTCGGCGGGCGGCTCGTCGCCCTCGTATTCCGGCACTGGACGGCCGGCGAGAAACGCTCGCAGGCTCGCCATATAGAGGCCCGGTTGATCCTGGTAGGCGTCGTGACCCGCGTGACGAAGGTAGACCAATTCGGCTCCGCGCAGCACATGCCGGTACTCGGCGGCCGAGGACCAGCTCAGATAGTCGCACGAGCCCTTGAGGACCAGGGCGGGCGTGGTGGTCGCCGCGAGCGCGGATCGCAGGTCGGGAAGTGGCGGTGCCCCCGACGCCTGGGGGGACAGATTCGCGTAGGCCCCCAGGCCTGCCACGCTCCGCCCGACGGCCGCGCCCCTGCAGTGAAGCGCCGGCTGGAGGAGTTCGTAATAGCGAGCGAAGCGGGCGTCCATCTCGTCGTCTCCGACCAGGGCGTGGGCGGCTTGGGGATTCACCTGCACCAGGGTGTAGGCGGCCAGAGCGCGCGGGTGGAGCAAGCCTAAGGAAAGCGCACGGCCCTGGCCGGGGTCCAGCCGGCTCAGCAGCGCGCTTCCGGTCGGGCTGGGCGTCAGGGAGCCGGGCGAGGAGAAGACCGCTTTGGCGACGTGATCGGTGTGGTGGGCGAGATAGGCGGCGGCGACCTGGGCACCGTAGGAGTGCCCGATCAGAATCATCTGCTCGGCGCCGACGGCCTGGCGGATGGCGTCCAGGTCCGCGACGTCGCGGGCGAGCCCGTAGCCGCGGGGATCGGCGAGCCGCCCGGAACTGCCGGCGCCCACCTGGTCGTACACGTAGACGACGTATCCGTCGGAGGTGAGAGCGCCGAAGAAGGCGGCGTCCCGCTTCATGTCCGCGACCCCCGGTCCGCCGTGCAGGAACACCACCGGTGTCGAGGTCCGAGGCCGCTTGGGCGTCAGGCGGACGTAGGCGATATGAGAACCGGTCGGCAGGTCCCAGTATCTCCGCCCCGCCACCTCGGACCGGGCCGGTGGGGCGTCGGGGAACGGACGGAAGGTCGCCGGCACGACACGTACGACGACGAAGGTCTCGACGAGGAGAAGGACCGCGGCTCGCACCCGGCGCCAGGGAGCCGTCCTCGGCCGCGGCAGGAACAGCAGCAGGCCGAGAAGGAACACCGACGCGAAGACGGCCAGGCCGAGGACCACCGCCGGGGCCGGGTCCGTGGTCACGCTCGCCAAGCCGGCCAGCGACGCCAAGCCGAGCACCGGTGCGAGGGCCAGCACGGTGAGGGCCACCAGCAGGCGCGCCAGGACGGCGAACGCTCCCCTCCGGCGGGGACGCCCTGCCGGACGAGTCGTGTCGCGAGAATCCGCCGTCATCCACTCTCACCTCACCCAACGGGGGGTCATGGGACCAGGATGCGGAGTTTAGGCCGAGATGTTCCGGGAGCTACAGGGGTGGTCACGCGACGCTACGGCCCGGCCCCAGTTCACAGAAATGTCTAGAGAAGTGGTTTTCATCCTCAAGTGAGCGGTACGCCGGTAAAGGACCGATCAAGCGACAACGCAAGGAGAAGCACGTGATCACTCACGAGCAGATCCCCATGGTGCTCGACCACCCGGTCTACGACCTCAACGGCGACAAGATCGGCGAGGTCAAGCACGTCTACCTCGACGACGCCACCGGTCAGCCCGAATGGCTGTGCGTCAAGAGCGGGCTGTTCAACATGAAGGAGACCTTCGTCCCGCTCCGCGACGCCGACCTGGTGGCCGACCACGTCGAGGTTCCCTACGACAAGGACCGCATCGAGGACGCGCCCGACGTCGACCTCGACACCGACGGGCACCTGCCGCCCGAGCAGGAACGGCAGCTGTACCGCTACTACGACCTCGACTGGGACTCCTCCTGGGCACGCGCCAACCAGCCCGGTGAGACCGGCTGGGCCGACGCGGGCGGGCGCAGGGAGCGCGAGCGGATGGGCGTCGGCGGCGACGATGCGATGACCCGCTCGGAGGAGCAGTTGGAGGTGGGCACCGAACGGCACCGCACCGGCCAGGCCCGGCTGCGCAAGTACGTGGTCACCGAGCACGAGCAGGTCGACGTACCCGTGACCCGGGAGAAGGTCCGGGTCGAGCGTGAGCCGATCACCGACGCCAACCGGGACGAGGCGCTGAGCGGCCCGGACATCACCGGCTCCGAGCACGAGGTGACCCTGCACGAGGAGCGCCCGGTGGTCGACAAGCGGACCGTGCCGGTCGAGCGGGTCCGCATGACCAAGGACCAGGTGACCGACCGGGAGCGGGTCGGCGACGAAATCCGCAAGGAGCGTATCGACGTCGAGGGCGACGTCGACGGAACCGGCCGCGCCTACGGTTCCGGCTACGGCTCCACCCGCTGAGCTCCTCCCCCTTTTCGCTCCTCAACCGGCTCCGTTGCCCCGGTGCAGCTCCAGCGCCGCCGGGGCAACGGCGTGCCCGGTCACATTGGCTTCCACCGGTGGGAACGGCAACGTGTCCCGGCCCAGCTCCCCGTGCAGTCTGCGGTGGTTGTACCAGTCGATGTACTCGGCGACAGCGATCTCGACCTCGTCGATGCCCGCCAGGGGCCCTTGTTACGGATCACTTCGGCGCAGTGCTGTGGGAGGACACCTACCGCATCGACGGCAACCTGCTGCTGGAGGCCGCGCCGGGTCACACCCCCGGTTCGCCCGTCCTCACCCTGCGCTCGGGCGCCGACCGCGCCGTCTTCGTCGGGGACATGCTGCACAGCCCCGTCCAAGTCCTTGAGCCCCGATGGAAGAGTTGCTTCTGTGACGACCTCCAGCTCGCTGCCAAGATGCGCCGCGCCCATCTCGCGCGCGCCGCCGAACTGCGCGAGCTCGTCATCCCGGCCCACTGGCCGGGGCAGGGAGCCGCCGAGATTCGAAAAGACGGCGAAGGCTCCGCCATCTCCGCATGGGCCGCCTTCCCCACGGCGGCCACCGGTGAGCAGTAGTCGCTGAGCTTCCCATCCCTGAACGAGACAGCGGCAGAGTGGGAGTCGTTGAACCGGCCGGGCGGGTGTTCTGGCGGGCCCATACGTGAGACCGGGCGACGTTCCCTCGGCGACTCCCGATCGCCACGTTGATCAGGTCCGCCGGGTTGTTCTTAGCCTGAGCCGCTGACTCCGCCAGTTGTCGGGCGAGGCCCGAGGAGGGGAACGGACCGCTGCCAGCCGGCGACTTCGTGTCAGACCAGCCGGTCCGCCAATAACGCACCTGATGTGACCCGTGCAGGGCACCGAGGCGGCAGAGCCGGCTTCAACGAGGGATCACGGCACCGAGAACGGGACGCTCGGCGTGCGCCGGTGTCACCATGACGCCGGAGATCCGGCTGGCAATCGCGAGAACGGCCTGGATGGCGTTGTCGATCCACTCGTCGGAGGCCGGGTCGATGCCGAGCTCGCGAAGATGCCGGTTGTGCCGGTCGGGTGCGGTGCCCCACCGGGTTCCGGGCCGGCTCGGATCGAAACCGGTGACGAGCTCACCGTCGAGGGCGTAGGCGAAGTCGTGCCTGGCGGCGTAATCGTGTCGCATCACCGCGACGGCCTCGCCGCCATCGCGGGACAGCTCACCGATGACCTCGCGTTGCACTCCGCGCCAGCCGCACTCCTCGATCACGATGGTCCAGTCTCCCGCCCGCCGTACCATGACGATCTCAGTGCGGCTGGAGTCGGGGTACTCATCCACGTCGATCAGGCGGATGTGCTCTGTGGCGGCGCCCAGCCGCCGGAGCACCTCGCGCTCCTCCACTCCCCTGACGAGTGTGATCGTGTAGATCGGTCCCAGCGGGCCCTCGTCCTGCCACACATAGTCTTCCGGCGAAGCACCGGGTGTGCGGGCCGTGGCGTGCACCGCCCCGCTTTTCTCAGCCTGCTCATACGCTTCGGGGTTGGCGGCGAAGAATGCCTCGACGAGCTCGTAAGCAACCCGGCCGCGATCGCTTACCGCGTGTCCGTTGGCCCGCGCCCACTCCCGGATCGCAATGCTGATGTCACGCCCGAACACGAGTTGGGTGACACGGAGCGGAGTGAAGTCGGCGTCGGGCATGATCGGAACCTACCGATGTCCGCTACAGGTGACAACGCACTGCCCCCAGCCGCGGCTGGTAGCCTTCCGCGTCCCGAGCGTCGGTGTGGCGAACGATGCTCACCAAGTCATAGACAAGAAGGTCGCCATGGCGCACACACGCGCGTCTGCCACGGCTCCCTGCTGAGAATGCGTTGTCAATCAAGTTCGTACCACTCAGAAGCGGGTTCCTTTACGGTGTAGATCTCGTAGTCCGTTTGAACACGAGGCGCTTTCGGAACGGCGGGATTCGAACCCACTACCCAACAACGTCTGATGACGTGCCGGGTTGTTCGGCTGCGAGCATGACGTGTGTTCCCCGGATGGTCCCCACAGTGCCAGCCCTACTAGAACCGTTCGATGTGCATGCCATCCGGGTTGATTCGGTAGTAATAGAGACGGCGGTCCTTCGCGTGCTTGGCCTGCTCCTCGCGGTAGAAGGCGGTCAGCCGGCGCCATGACGGAATCTCGCGTGCCGCGATGCCGCGCAACCAATCTGTGAAGCGCTCATGCGTGGCGGTGGGAACATTCTCTGGACTACCACCCTCGCAATACGACCAAACTTCGGGATCGTCTTCCGCACCCCGCAGAAAATCGAATTGATAGCCCTGGTGCATGGAGATCACCCTGTCAGTCTCCTGGAGGCGGAACGGTGACGCATTCTCCTCCAGAAGCTCCTTCGCCGCGGACCACAGACCAAGGATGCGCGGATAGTAGACGTCAGTTCCCTGCATAAAGTGGCCTGCACCACCGCCGAGCAACAGAAGAAAGCATCGATATGCTTCCGGCAACGGCGCCGACTGGTCGCGTTCTACCTCGTGGATCTGCTCAGTTGTCAGCCCTATCACCTGATCAGCTACAGCCGTGCTCCCATCCACAACGGCTGCGGCAACGGCACGCACTCGTTCCGCTGACGACAGCGACGACCAACTGTCAGGCCAACCGCCCTGCCGGACCGACTGCCGTTCATCTCCCACAGTCCGAGGTCTCCTCTCGACCACCCCGCCGCACCGTATCAGGCGAAAACCGGCCACGCGGCAGTAGTGCGATCAAGCCAAGAATTCTACGGTGTGAATACCCGCATGAATGTCAACGGCCGCCTACTAGGTCCCCGTTCTGCTGACCGTAAGCTTCTCCTGCCCGTCCCGCCGTGTGGCTTCCGCAGTCCCTTGGTGATCAGGGGGTGGCTGTTTCCGTATCGCGCTGGCCCCCTAACTGGTGCCTGGCATGACTGCACCCGTCCATGCAGTAGCGCTCGCGCCGGCGTCGGTCTGCGACAGCAAGAAGCGCGACCAGTAATCGAAACGCCTTCACGCGCTCAGCCAGTGGCAAATTGGTGATCTTTGCCAACTGCTCAGGCAGCCGCCCTCGCGTGATCAGTACCGCCGGAGTGTGGGTCCGCCGTATCCCCGCCAGGAGGACACTCTCTGGCCCATCCTCCGCAGTAGCTCCAGCCTGAGCGGAGTACACAGCCAGATCGCACAGAACAGCGAACCTCACGCCCGCATCCGGGCCATCGGTGAACGTGCCGTTTCGACCGTGAAGTCCTGGAAGGTGCTGACCAAGCTGCGCTGTTGCCCGCATCGCCCGACCCGCACTCGTGCAGGCGATTCTTGTGCTGCAGCTCCTCGAAGAGGGCCGCTGCTCAGGGTGAAGGGCTCATTGTGTCGGTCGGCACTGAGAGCATGACGAAATGATCGCGACCTTTGACGACTATGCCTGGTTCTCCTACGAGCGTTTCCCCGAGCTGGCGGAGGCCTACTGCTTCACCTACGTCCGCGGCCTGGCACCCGAGCAACTGGTGGTCCGGCTCGGTGGCCAGCCGGAGGATTTCACGCCCATGACGCTTGAGGAGCTGATCGAGACTCGCTACAGGAACAGCTACGACACCGCGTTTCTCGGCGCCACGACCATAGGCGACTGGGTGTTCATCGTTGAGCCCAACGGCGGGCTCGGCGCCGATGAAAAAATCATCACTTCGTTGTCGGCGGGAACCCGCCTCGTCTCCCACTTCCGCGACGTCGAAGGCGTCGAGTACTTCTACTGGAGCGAAGATGGAAAGATCCGGTTCTGCTTCATCGCTGATGAAGGTTACGCGGAAGAGGTGCCGGACGAGGTCATGAGGACCATGCAGCGGATCGACGCCGACTACAGACACCTCTACCCCAGCGACGGGCCGGCGTTCCTCCTCGCCGAGGATCTCACCGGCATCACGCTGACACCGGAACTGCTTGAGGGGTCCACCTACCTGTGCGGAGTCATCCCCGAACCGAGGTGAGCAGGATCCATCGTCTGCGACCCCCTCCGGCCAGTCGCAGCCGGTGGATCACACCGCTGCAAACTCCCCCGAGATTCACCGGGGGCACCGTTCCGCACGGATCCGATATACCAAGCCCAGGATGAAAAGCTTCAGTCCAAGCGCTACCCGGACAGCGAGGCGGAATACGCCATCGTGACAGCTCGACCGTCACCATGTCGCCCATGTCCTCTGACGGCATCGCTCAGTCCTCCGCTCGCCGCTCACACGGCGACAGCTGCTCGTCGAAGACGAGGCGCCCGCCGAGCTGGGTGTAGAGCTCCAACTGGTCGAAGTACATCCGGTGACTGACGATCTTGTCGATGCTGACCGAACAGGTACTGGTGCCCCGGACGGCGACATGGCGGCCGGTTCGTTCCAGCGCCTGGCCCCCGGGCAGCATGAAGGGCCCGGTGTGGGTGCCGGTGAGCAGCCATTCGGTCACCGCCGGATCGGTGCACAGGACGGTGTGCCAGACCGTCATGCGTATGTCGGGGAAGCCCCTGAACAGATCTTCGTAGTAGGAGGCGATCTGCTCGTGCCCCTCCGCGACGCCCGCCGGGGTCACCAGGACCGCGTCCTGACTGTGACACTGCATCACCTCGTCCAGATCGTGCCTGTTGAAGGCGTCGTGCAGCCTTTGCTTGAGCCAGTCGGCGTCCGGCATGCGCATGGCGCGTCGCCCCCTCACTGCCGGAGCAGTCGGACCGCGGGGCCCGCGGCCGCCGCGGGAGGGTCAGCCGGTGCCGTCGGGATGCAGGACGACCTTGGTCCAGCCGGAATCCCTCCGGTCGAAGTGCTCGTAGCCGCCGGGCGCGTCGTCCAGATCCAGCTCGTGTGAGACGACCCACGACGGCCGGGCCTTCCCCTCGTGGATGAGGGTGCAGAGCTGCCGGTTGTAGTTCTTGACGTTGCACTGACCGTTGCCCATGGTCTGGCCCTTGAACCAGAACATCCCGTAGTCGAAGGCGATCTCGCCCTGCTTGTAGAGATCGTCGGGGCTGCCGGGATCCACGGGGATGAACACGCCCACGACCCCGATCGTCCCGGCGAACCTCACCGACTTGACGAGGTTGTTCAGCGTCATGTTGGGATGCTCGTGCCCTTGGGGGTCGTGCGCCTGGTAGCCCACGCACTCGCAGCCCCGGTCGGCGCCCCTGCCGTGCGTGAGCTCCATGACCTGGTCGACCGGCGACGTCTTGGAGTCGTCGATCGGGATCGCCCCGATCTCCTCGGCCTTGGCCAGCCGGTCCGGGTGGCGGTCCACGACCATCACCATGCCCGCGCTCTTGAACGTCGCGGAGTAGGCGGCCATCAGGCCGACCGGGCCCGCCCCGTAGATCACGACCGAGTCGCCGGCCTGCACACAGGCGAGCTGGGTCGCGTGCCAGCCGGTGGGCCAGATGTCGGCCAGCATGACGTAGTCGGTCTGCTTCTCCCGGGCGTCGTCCGGCAGGACCAGGCAGTTGAAGTCGCCGAACGGCACGCGCAGCAGCTCGGCCTGGCCACCGTTGTACGGGCCCATGTCCGCGAACCCGTAAGCGGCCCCGTCCACCCCCGGCTCCGGGTTGGTGGTGAGGCAGAAGGCGGTCAGGCCTCTCTCGCAGTTGGCGCAGAAGCCGCACGCGACGTTGAACGGCACGCAGACCATGTCGCCGACGCGGACGCGCACCACTCCTGGCCCCACCTCGACCACCTCGCCGAGGTTCTCGTGGCCGAGGACACGGCCCGGCTCCAGGTCGGTCCGGCCTTCGTACATGTGCAGGTCCGACCCGCAGATATTGGTCGTGGTGACACGGACCAGGACGTCGGTGGGCATCTCTATCCGCGCGTCCGGCACGTTCTCGACGCCGACCTGTCGGGGTCCCTCGTATACGACTGCCTTCATGATGTCCTCACTTCTAGAGCAGCAGCTCGAAAACGCGGATCACGCGTTCCCACTGCTCGGTCCTCGGGTTCTTCAGGCCGGGATCGAGGATGGTGAACGTGCGCGCCAGCGCCAGCGACAGCCCGCCGACGATCTCGGGCAGCCGTTCCCTCACCTCCTCGCCGATGGACAGGTCGAGCGGAGGCAACGCCGCGAGCTGCTCCAGGATGGGCTTCAGCTCGATGTCCTCGTCGAGGTTGCGGAACCGGTGGACGCTCTCCTGGAGGCCCTTGGTGATGGGCAGGTCCCAGGTCTCGATGATGTCCCGGACGTTCGCCTTCGCGTGGGCCTCGCCGATCACCAGCAGGTCGTACAGCTTCTGGTTCACGAAGTCGCTGTAGCGCCGGAGATCCTCCTTGTCGACGTCGAGGCCCGCCGCCGTCCTGAAGAACCGCTCGAACCTCGGCACCGCCATCACTTCTGCCATCGCCAGTCCCCTTCCTCCCCGCGTGGACGGCTCAGCCCCTCAGCTGAAGGTGTTCGTGCACGAGGCGCACGGCCATCGCGCCCTCGCCGACGGCCGACGCGACCCGTTTGATCGATCCGTTCCGCACGTCTCCGGCCGCGAACACACCCGCTCTGCTGGTCTCCAGCGGGAACGGCCGGCCGGTGGAGTCCGGTACGCCCTTCCTGCCGGAACGAGCGGCGTCCAGCCCGGTCAGGATGTATCCCCGGGAGTCGAGCGCGACCTCGTCGGCCAGCCACCGGGTGTACGGCTCCGCACCGATGAAGACGAACATGGCGCGGGCCTCGACGGTGAACCGCTCCCCGGTGACGTTGTGCTCGGCGACGACCGCCTCGAGCGTCTCCCGCCCGACCAGCCGCCGGACCTGGCTGTTCAGCATCACCTGAATGCCGGGATGTTGTTCGATCTCGACCGCCAGGTAGCGGGACATGTTCCTGGTCAGCTCGCCGTCGCGTACGAGCAGGCGGACAGAGGCGACGTGGCGGGCGAGGAACAGCGCGGCCTGGCCCGCCGAGTTACCTCCGCCCACGACGACGACCGGGTCCCGGCTGCACATCTGTGCCTCGAACGCGGTGGCCGCGTAGTAGACGCTGGTCGCCTCGAACCTCTCCAGGTCGGGCACGACGAGCCTCCGGTAGCGGACGCCTGTCACGATGAGCAGCGTGCGCGCGTGGACCGTCGTGCCCTCCTTCAGGGTGACGAGGTGATGGCCTTCGTGCTCTCGCAGCGTGCACGCCTCCGCCGGGACGCAGAGGTCCGCGCCGAACTTGCGGGCCTGGATCATCGCCCGCTCGGCCAGCTCGCCACCGGAGATCCCGGCGGGAAAGCCAAGGTAGTTCTCGATCCGCGACGAGGTGCCCGCCTGGCCGCCCAGGGCGACACTGTCGAGGACGACCGTGCCGAGCCCCTCGGAGGCTCCGTAGACCGCGGCGGCCAGGCCGGCCGGCCCGGCTCCGACGATGAGCAGGTCGCACACCGCCTCCCGCGTGCTCGGCGCCGGGAGGCCGATGGCCCTGGCCAGCTCCGCGTTGGTGGGGTTGCGCAGCACCAGCTCGCCGCGCCAGATCACGACCGGCGTCTCCGCCGGGGTGACGTCCATCCGCCGCAGGAAGCGCTCGACCTCGGCGTCCTGTTCCAGGTCGATCCACTGGTGCGGCAGCCGGTTGCGCGCCGCGAACTCCCGCAGCCGGCGGCAGTCCGGCGAGTAGCGGGAGCCCACGATCCGGAAACCGGCCCCCAGTCCGATGAGCATCGAGCGGCGGATGAGGTAGGCGCGCAGGACGAGGTCGCCCAGGATCTCGTCGCCGGCGACAAGCCGGCGGAGCTCGTCCACGGGCACGGCGAGCACCTCGCCGTCCTCCGCCACCACGGCGGTTATGAAGCTGGCCTGGCCGGTGAGCACGTTGAGCTCGCCCAGGAACCGGCCCGCGCCGTGGACCCTGATCACCTGATCGTCGACTCCGTACCCCTTCACGGTCGCCACCTTGCCGCTCAGTACGACGAAGAAGGCGGCGCACGGGTCGCCCTCCGCGAACAGCACGTCGTCCCGGTGAGCCGGGCGACGCTCGCCGTGGGCGGCCAGCGTCCGCATCTGCACATCGCTCAGCCGGGGGTAGGCGCCCTGCAGATCGGGCGACTCGGTCAGCTCATCCGGCCAGCGCATCGCCGACCCACTTCCGCAGCACGGGCGCCGGCGCCGCACCGGCCCGCTGGGCCACGACCCGCCCGAGCCGCAGGACGACGAGCGTCGGGACGGCCTGCACGCCGAAGCGCCGCGACGTCTCGGGCGCCTCGTCGATGTTCACCTTCACCAGCTTGATCCGCCCGGCCAGCTCGGTGGCGACCTGCTGGAGCGCCGGAGTCACCATGCGGCATGGTCCGCACCAGGACGCCCAGAAGTCGACGACGACCGGAATCGGCGCCGCCTCGGCGACCTCGCTGAAGTCCTCGTCCCCCGCGTCCACCACCCAGGGCAGCGACTCGCGGCACTCGCCGCAGCGCGGGACCCCGGCACCCGCCCGGGGCACGTGGTTGTTGCGGCCGCAGTGCGGGCACCGGACGACGCTCGACTCCGTGACCTTCGGCGGCATCGGTCAGCCCTCCGGGTTCTCGTACGTGACCACGATCTCGCCGCCGGACAGTTCCACCCGGATGGTCGCGCCGTCGCGGACGTCGCCGGCGACCAGCGCCCGCGCGACCCGGGTCTCCACCTCGCGGGCGATGTAACGCCGCAGTGGGCGGGCTCCGTAGATCGGGTCGAATCCGCGCTCGGCGATGTGGCGCACCGCCTCCGGGCTGATCTCGAGCGTCATCCTGCGCTCGGCGAGCCGCGCTCTGATGTCGTTGAACATCAGCGTGACGATCTGCTCGATCTCGGCCTCGGTGAGCGGCTTGAACAGCACGATGTCGTCGATGCGGTTGAGGAACTCGGGGCGGAAGCGGGCGCGCAGCTCCGCCATGACCATCTCGCGTACCTCCGGGTCGATCTCGCCCGAAGGCGCCGCCTTCTCGCTGAGGTAGTGCGAGCCGATGTTGGACGTCATGATGATCACGGTGTTGCGGAAGTCGACCGTGCGCCCCTGGGCGTCGGTGAGCCGCCCGTCGTCCAGCACCTGCAGCAGGGTGTTGAACACGTCCGCGTGTGCCTTCTCGATCTCGTCGAAGAGCACCACGGAGTAGGGCTTGCGCCGCACGGCCTCGGTGAGCTGGCCGCCCTCCTCGTAGCCGACGTACCCGGGCGGGGCGCCGACGAGGCGGCTGACGGTGTGGCGCTCCTGGTATTCGCTCATGTCGACGCGGACGATGTTCTCCTCGGTGTCGAACAATGCCTCGGCCAGCGTCTTGGCCAGCTCGGTCTTGCCGACTCCGGTCGGCCCGAGGAAGATGAACGACCCGATCGGGCGGCGGGGGTCCTTGATCCCCGAGCGCGCCCGGATGATGGCGTCGGCGACCGCCCGTACGGCCTCCTCCTGGCCGATCACCCGCTGGTGCAGGATCTCGTCGAGCCGTAGCAGCTTGTCCCGCTCGCCCTCCTGCAGGCGGCTGATCGGGATGCCGGTCCACCGCGACACGATGCCGGCGATCTCCTCCTCGGTCACCACCTCGCGCAGCAGCCGGTGCCCGCCCTGCTTGCTCTCCAGCTGCTCCTCCGCGGCACGCAGCCTGCGCTCCAGTTCGGGAAGCCTGCCGTGTCGCAGCTCGGCCGCGCGGTTCAGGTCGTACATGCGCTCGGCCTGCTCGGCCTCCCGGCGTACGCTCTCGATCTCCTCGCGCAGCTGCTGCACCTTGCGCAGGGCGTGCCGCTCGGCCTCCCACTGGGCCCGCATGGCGTCGGCCTCTGCCCGCAGGTCGGCCAGCTCCTTGCGCAGCGTCTCCAGGCGCTCCCGGCTCGCCGGGTCGTCCTCCTTGGCGAGCGCCGCCTCCTCGATCTCCAGTCGCGTCACCCGGCGGGTCAGCTCGTCCAGCTCCGCGGGCATCGAGTCGATCTCCGTACGGAGCATGGCGCACGCCTCGTCGACCAGGTCGATCGCCTTGTCGGGAAGGAAGCGGTCGGAGATGTAGCGGTGGCTCAGCACGACCGCGGCGACGATCGCGCCGTCCTGGATCTTCACGCCGTGGAAGACCTCGAGCCGCTCGCGCAGCCCGCGCAGGATGGAGATGGAGTCCTCGACCGACGGCTCGTCGACGAAGACGGGCTGGAAGCGGCGCTCCAGCGCCGCGTCCTTCTCGATGTGCTTGCGATACTCCGCCACGGTCGTCGCGCCGATCATGTGCAGCTCGCCCCGGGCCAGCATCGGCTTCAGCATGTTGCCGGCGTCCATCGCCCCCTCGGCGGCGCCCGCGCCGACCACCGTGTGCACCTCGTCGACGAACAGCAGGATGCGTCCCTCGGACGCCGTCACCTCGGTGAGCACGGCCTTCAGCCGCTCCTCGAACTCGCCGCGGTACTTCGCCCCCGCGACCAGCGCGCCCATGTCCAGACTGAAAATCGTCTTGTCCTTCAGGCCCTCCGGCACGTCGCCGCGCGCGATGCGCTGCGCGAGGCCCTCCACGATCGCCGTCTTGCCCACGCCCGGGTCGCCGATCAGGACCGGGTTGTTCTTGCTCTTGCGGGACAGGATCTGGACGACCCGGCGGATCTCGCCGTCCCGCCCGATGACCGGGTCGAGCTTGTCCGCCCGCGCCGCGGCGACGAGGTCGCGCCCGTACTTCTCCAGCGCCTCGTAGGCGACCTCCGGATTGGCGGAGGTCACCCGCTGATGCCCGCGTGCCTGCGTCAGGACCTGCAGGAAGCGCTCACGGGTCAGCCCGTGTCCCTTGAGCAGCCGGCCGGCGGCGCTGTCGACGCCCTCGTCCAGCAGCGCCACCAGCAGGTGCTCGACCGACACGTACTCGTCCTTCAGCCGGCCGGCCTCCCGCTCGGCGGCGTCGAGCAGCCGCGACAGCCGTTGGGTGACGTAGACCTGGCCGGGGGCGGCGCCGGGACCGGTGACGCGCGGCCGCCGCTCCAGCTCGTGCTCCAGTTCGAGCCGGAGCTTGTCCGGGTCGGCGCCGGCGGCGGACAGCAGGCGCGGGACGAGCCCGTCGGGCTGCCGGACCAGCGCCAGCAGCAGGTGCTCCCCGTCGACCTCGGTGTGTCCGAAGCGGATCGCCGCGGTCTGGGCGTCGTGCAGGGCCTCCTGCGACTTCTGCGTCAGGCGGTTCAGGTCCACGATCTGTCTCCGGTCCTTCTCGTACGGGTACGCAGAGCCGCCTCCAGCTCCGCGATGCGGTCCAGGAGGTCCGTCACGAGGCCGAGGGAGGCGTAGTTGACGGCGAGCCCCGCGTGCAGGCGTTGGAGGCGGCCCGCGGCGACGACCTGGGCGAGCGGGAAGCGCAGACCGCCCGAGGAGTCCCTCCAGGCGTCGATCAGCCCCAGCGCCACCAGGCGGCGCACCAGCTCGGGGTGCAGTCCCGTGGCCCGGGAGAAGGACTCCAGGTCCAGGTGCCCGACGTCCACCTGGGCGAGCCGGATGAGCGGATACGTCATGACGGGCTCCTCGGGTTGAACGTCGAGATCCTGGCGAGCTGCTCGTACAGGCGGCGCTCCTCGTCGCTGAGCCTGGGCGGCACCATGATCTGGACCTCGGCCAGCAGGTCTCCGGGCCGGCCGCGCGGGTTCGGCATGCCCTGTCCGCGCAGGCGCAGGCGGCGCCCGGACGAGGTGCCCGGCGGCACCTTGACCTTCGCCTCCCCGCCGGGCGTGTCGACCGCGACGGTCGCCCCCAGCGCGGCCTCCGACGGCGTCAGCGGGAGGCGGACGTGGATGTCGCGCCCCTCCAGGCGGTAGCGGGGGTGGTCGGCGATCCGCGCGATCAGGTAGAGGTCGCCCGCCCTGGCGCCGTCGCTGCCCGCGCCGCCCTGGCCCGCGAGCCGGATCCGCTGGCCGTCGGTCACGCCAGGGGGAATGTTCACCTGGAGGGTCCGCCCGCCTCCTGGGCCGGGGATCGTGATCGTCCGCCGGCCGCCGCGGTAGGCCTCCTCCACCGTGAGCGGCAGCTCGGCCTCCTGGTCGGCGCCGGGCACCGGGCCCCAGCCGCGGCCGGTCGCGCCGCGCCTGCGCCCGCCGAAGACGCCGCCGAGCAGGTCTTCGAGGTCGATGCCCTCGAAGCCCTCGCCGGTGGTGAAGTGGATCTCCTCCCCGCCGGGTCCGCGCGCCCAGCCGGGCCCCGGCCGCGCCCAGCCCGGCCCCGCGCCGGCTCCCGCTCCGGCGCGGGCGCGCGCGTACGCCGCCGGGTCCACGCCCTCGGGCACCCGGCGGAAGTCCGGCCCGAACGCGTCGTACCGCCGCCGCGTCTCGGGGTCCGACAGCACCTCGTACGCCTCCGAGACCTCCTTGAAGCGGTCCTCGGCGTCCGGAGCCTTGTTGACGTCGGGATGGTAGGTGCGGGCCAGCTTCCGGTAGGCCCGCTGGATCTCGTCCTGGTCCGCCGTCCTCGGCACTCCGAGAGCCTCGTAGAAGTCGCGCTCCGCCATCACTCGTCGGCCTTCGTGGAGACGATGACGGAGGCCGGGCGCAGTTGCAGCGCGCCGTCGCCGTAGCCGGGCCGTACGACGTCGACGACGGTGCCGGGGTCGGCGTCCGGGACGGCGACCGTGCTGACCGCCTCATGCCTCGCGGGGTCGAACCGCGTCCCGACGTCGTCCCTGCGCGGGAAGCCCAGACGCGCGAGCACACCGACCGCCTGGTCGCGGACTGCCCGAACCCCCTCGATCACCGCGTCGGCGTCGGCGCCCGCGTGCTTGAGCGCGAGTTCGAGGTTGTCGATCACCGGCAGCCACTCGGCCGCGACACGCGTACGCTCCTCGACCCGCTGCCGGTCCATGTCGCGCGCGACACGCTTGCGGAGGTTGTCGAGCTCTGCGACGGCCCGCAGCCACCGGTCCTCGATCTCGGCGAGCTGCTCCTCCGCGCTACGCGTCTCCTCACCGGCCGGCTCGGGCTCAGGAGGAGGCGTCCCGTTCTGCTCGGTCATGTCGCGTCACGTCAATCGGGGCTGGTGAACTCGGCGTCGATGACGTCCTCGTCCGAGGGGCCGGCGGCCGCCTGGCCGGGCCCGGCCTGATCCTGCCCCTGAGTCTGGGCCTGGGCGGTGGACGCCGCCACGCCGAGGCCGTGGTAGACCTGTTGCAGCTCCGCGGTCAGGCTGCGCAGCCGGTCGACGGGCACCTCCTCCTTGATGGCCTGGCGCGCCTCCATGATCAGCTGCTCGGCCCGGGCCTTCTCGTGCACCGGGACCGCGTCGCCCAGCTCGGACAGCCGGCGTTCCACCTGGTAGGCGATCGAGTCCAGCTCGTTGCGGGCGTCGATCGCGGCGCGAAGCTGCGCGTCCTCGTTGCGGTGCCGCTCCGCGTCGGCGACCATCCGGTCGATCTCGCTCTTGTCCAGGTTGGAGCTCTCGCTGATCGTGATGCGCTGCTCGGCGCCGGTGTCCTTGTCCTTCGCGGAGACGTTCAGGATGCCGTTGGCGTCGATGTCGGTGGTGACCTCGATCTGCGGCACCCCGCGCGGCGCGGGCCGGATGTTCTCCAGCCGGAACCGGCCGAGCACCCGGTTGTCGGCGGCCCGCTCGCGCTCGCCCTGCAGGATGACCACGTCCACGGCCGACTGGTTGTCGTCCGCCGTGCTGAACGTCTCCGTGCGGCGGGCCGGGATCGTGGTGTTCCTGTCAATGATCTTCGTCATCACGCCGCCGAGCGTCTCGACGCCGAGCGACAGAGGAGTGACGTCGAGCAGCACGACGTCCTTCAGCTCGCCCTTGATGATGGCGGCCTGGACGGCCGCGCCGACGGCCACGACCTCGTCCGGGTTGACCGTCATGTTCGGTTCCTTGCCCGTCAGCCGTCGCACGAGTTGCTGCACGGCCGGCATGCGGGTGGAGCCGCCGACGAGGATCACCTCGTCGAGGTCGTTCGTCGTCAGTTTCGCGTCGGCCATGGCCTGCTCGACCGGGCCCCGGCAGCGCTCCAGCAGGTCGCGGGTGATCTCCTCGAAGGTCGAGCGCATGAGCGTGGTGTTCAGGTGCTTGGGGCCGGTCGCGTCGGCTGTGATGAACGGCAGGCTGACCTGCGTCTGCGTGACCGCCGACAGCTCGACCTTGGCCTTCTCCGCGGCCTCGAACAGCCTCTGGAGGGCCTGCGGATCGCGCCGCAGGTCGATGCCCTGCTGCTTTTGGAACTCGTCGGCCAGGTAGTCGACGATGCGGCGGTCGAAGTCGTCGCCGCCCAGGTGGGTGTCACCCGATGTGGCGCGGACCTCGATGACGCCCTCGCCGATGTCGAGGACGCTGACGTCGAACGTGCCCCCGCCCAGGTCGAACACGAGAACGGTCTCGTTGCCCTTCTTGTCCAGGCCGTACGCCAGGGCCGCCGCGGTCGGCTCGTTGATGATCCGCAGGACCTCCAGGCCGGCGATCTTGCCGGCGTCCTTGGTGGCCTGCCGCTGCGCGTCGTTGAAGTAGGCGGGCACCGTGATGACGGCCTCGTTGACCTTCTCCCCCAGGAACTTCCCGGCGTCCGAGGCCAGCTTGCGCAGCACGAAGGCGGAGATCTCCTCCGGCGCGTACAGCTTGTCGCGCACCTTGAACCGCACGGCGCCGTCCGGGCCCGGCACGACGTCGAACGAGACCGCCTTGATCTCGCTCTGCACCTCGTCGAACTTGCGCCCGATGAAGCGCTTGGCCGAATAGATCGTGCCCTTCGGGTTGAGGATCGCCTGGCGTCTGGCCATCTGGCCCACCAGCACCTCGCCCTGGTCCGTGAAGGCCACCACCGAGGGAGTCGTGCGCGACCCCTCGGCGTTCGGGACGACCGTCGGATGCGCGTCCTCTGTGGTCGCGATGACCGAGTTCGTCGTGCCGAGGTCGATGCCCACCGCCTTGGCCATGTCCTCATCCCCCTCCTGGCGCTCACCTGAGCGCAGCGGCCTCACGAGCGTCGGTGAGCACGCGCCGGGCCTCGTCGGCGAATTCGGGGTCGACGAGGATGTCGTAGTGGTCGGCGACGACCGCAGGCATCGAGGCGAACGCCCGGTGCTGCACCACGTGACTGATCGCACCCCAGACGAGGCCGAAGATCAGCCCGAGCACGATCGAGG
>NZ_VIRJ01000047.1:0-52013 GCF_006874435.1 Microbispora sp. KK1-11
AAGCCCGCCTACGGGTGATCCCCGGCGACACACCGGACCAGGAACAGCTCCCGGACAGCCTCACCGCATAACCTGCAGAAACGGATCACGCGGTGGCAGCTCGTACACCACTTCCCTGGACGTGACCTCAGGCGTTGCTGACGGCGATGAGGAACGCCCGATCCTCATCCAACGCGAGCCCCTCACCGACGGAACAATGCGAGGACGCCGCTCTCGACTGGAAGAGGAAAAGCCGTGGAGACCAGATGGAGTCTGACGATCGACTGCGCGCAACCGGCGAAGCTGGCGAGGTTCTGGGCACTGGCCTTGGGATATGCCGAGAAGCCGGCCCCGGCGGGCTTTGAGAGGTGGGAGGACTGGTTCGCGCATCACGACATCCCGGAGGAGGAGTGGGATGAGGGCGCGTATCTGTCCGATCCCGATGGGGTGGGTCCTGACGTGTCCTTCCTGCGGGTTCCGGAGTCGAAGGTGGTGAAGAACCGGCTGCACCTCGACATACAGGTCGGCGGAGGCCGTAGCACGCCGTGGGAAGTGCGATGGCCGCGTGTGGCCGAGGCGGTCGAGCGGTTGACCGCCTCGGGCGCGACCGTCATTCGCCAGGACGAACTCCAGGGAAGACCTGATCACGTGGTGATGGCCGACCCGGAGGGAAACGAGTTCTGCCTGGTCTGACGCGAGCGGCCGAACTGCCGACGTCTCTTTCCTGTCCCGGGCCCCGGATGTTGCCGTGAATCCATCACGTCGCGTGCTCCGATACGGAGCCGTAGTTCCAGTGCGCCAGGTCCATCAGTTGGACGTGACCCGCTTGACTCGAATGCGCAGGGATTCTTGCCCTGACTTGTCCGAATACGGCAACCACGTCACAATCAGTTTAGCCTTCAACTATTTGTGAAGGGTCACTGTACGGATGAGAAGAGGCATGAAGCGCACCATCTCCGTTCTCGCCGTCACCACCGGCGTCCTCGGCGCCACGCTCACCGGCATCGGTCCCGCGTCCGCAGCCACCCCTGCCGTCGACTGCTCCACGGGCGGATACACACGGGTTCTGACCAGCTACGTCCCCACCAATGTCCAGCGGCCGGCGGTGGACGGTCACAGCTACAACATCGGCGGTCCGTTGGCGTACACATATGAGGTCTGCCTCGACATCCCGGACACCTCGACATTCACCATCGAGGTACGGATCTGGAACAACGGGACACAGACCGTGTTCGTGGACGACCGGCCCGGAGACAAGGTCTTCCGCTACTCGCTCGACCCCAACAGCTTCTGGCAGGTCTACGGCACGATGACCGGGCCCGACAGCACCTACATCTACTACACCTGGAACGAGAAGCAGATCCAGGCCTGACTCTGAATGGGCCGGCCGCCTCGCTGGGCCGAAGTGGCCGGCCCCACCGCTCTCAAGCGGCTCGGTGCGCAACCGCATTCGCAGCTCGGCCTCCCTGGACTCAGAACCGGTAGCGGAGAACGCGCGCTCCTTGTCGCGACAACGTCGTGCTGCGGGCGGTGAGCCGGGTCAGCGCGCGTAGCGGTTGCGGGAACCGGGCTACGTCCGGTGCGCGGGTGAGGATCTGCTCCTCGATCAGTTCGAGGCCCGCACCCCAGGACTCGGGTTCGTGCGCGTCGTCGAATCCCTGGGCGGCTTTGATGCCGAGTGCCTTGATGGTCGGGTGGTACTTCATAGCCCAGGCGGCGAACCGGGTGTAGCCGTTGATCGCAAGCTCGCCCGAGGGGAAATGGCAGGTCAGCTCGCGGGTCATCCTCTGGAAGGAGTCGCCGGGCATGAAGGGGAGCAGCCCTTCGGCGACGATCATCGCCGGCCGGTCACCCGGGAGCGCGGTAAGCCAGCCGGATGTGGTGAGGTCGGCTCCGACCAGGTGGGAACGGCCGGGCAGGTGTTCGGCTCGCAGGTGCACCACTTCGGGGAAGTCGATGTCATACCAGTCGACGTTCGGCGGGGGATCACAGCGCACCATCCTGGTGTCCAGGCCGCAGCCCAGGTCGAGCACCACGCATCCGGGGTGAGCGGCGACGTACGCGCGGACGACGTCGTCAAGTTTCTTGGCGCGCAGAGCGGTGGTGACGACAAGGTTGGGCTTGACCTTCAGCTTCCGGAAGTCGTAGTCGATGGTGTCGGCCAGGTCGGCGGAGTGCGTGTCGCCGAGGATGGGACTGGGCAGCCGGGCGTCCAGGGCTCTGGCGTGGAGAGTGAGCAGCAGCGTTTCCTGGATCAGCCCGAGCTTGGGTTGCCATTGGTGCATGACGGGTTCCTCAACGGCGTAGCGGATGGCGGGTTGCGAGGCCCTGCAGCCAGGTCAGGGAGTCGTGGGCGGCCTTGATGCGCTCGGTGCGGTGCCCCTCGCCGCCGACGATGTCGAGCCCTTCGTCGGCGATCTCGCCGAACGCGCTCAGGCTCTCGAGCTTGCGCTGGATGACCTTCTGCCAAGCGTCGTCTTCGATGCGGTGGTAGGACGTGCGATCACCGGGCCGTCTCACCTTCTTGACCAGGCCGATGGCCGTGAGGAAGCGCATGTTCGAGGTGAGCGAGGCCCTGCTGGCCCCGATGGCCTCCGCGATCTGACCGGCGGACTGCTCAGCCGGATCGCAGATCATGAGCCACCCGAGGATGCGTCCGGTGATGGGCGGCAGCCCCCACTCCTCCACGCAGAAGGCGGCCACCCGCTCCACCCAGCGCAGCAGCCGGGCCTGCTCTTCCTCAGTGCTCATCGTCGCATCCTCCCTTGTTGATCGCGTGCCGGTTCACTGTGTCATGGCGGCCACCGACTCGTAGGTGGGTGTCGGGGTGATGTCCGCGAGCCGGGTCCTGCGCAGGTAGAGGTCGAACCAGTCGATCGCGAGCGCCATCGCCTCCTCCAGGCCCGGGCCGGTGTAGAGGCCGAGCACGTCGTAGGGCAGCACCGAGAGCCGCTTGGGCTCGCCCGCCTTGGCGAAGGCGCTTTGCGCCTCCTCGAGCATGTGGTACGGGTCCCAGCCGCCGTTGGCGATCATCAGCAGCGGCGTCGGCGCGAGCCGGTGGATGAGGTTCTCCGGTGCGAAGGTGAGCAGGTGCTCGGCTGAGTCGAGGGTCTTCTCGTTGCGGTAGGTGGGAAACAGGCGGGTCGACATGTCCGGGGCGTCCTTCACGCTGTCGCCCTCCAGCGTCAGGTGCGGCACGCGAGCGCTCTGCCCGCCTTCGTAGCGCCGCTGCCAGTCCTGCTGCAGTCGGTCGCGCAGCGCGTGGACACCGGCGCGGCCGAGGAGGCGTTCCATGTACCGCCATCCGTTCCACACGCTGGGGCTCTGCACGACGACGCATTTGATGCGCCGATCGAGCACGGCGGCCTGGGCCGCCACCGAACCGCCGATGCTCACCCCCCACACCCCGATCCGCTCCGGCTGCACTTCGGACCGGGTCTGCAGGTAGGACACGGCGCTGCGGAAGTCCTCCACCTGCCGCTCCGGGTAGTCAAGGCCGCGCGGCTCGCCTTCGCTTGAGCCGACAGTGCGGTAGTCGATGGCCAGCACCGCGAACCCGGCTTTGACGAAGTACGGCGCGAAGAACGCCAGCGCCTCTTTGACCATCACCCCGCTGTGCCCGAGCACCAGCCCGGGGACGGGGCCGCTCGTATCGGGGAGGTACAGATCACCCGCGCAGTGGGTGCCGAGGCTGTTGAAGGTGATGTGTTCCATGGACCGACTCCTTGCCATTGCTAGTTATTTCAATCATGACTGAAATAACTAGCAATGGCAAGATAGAGCGGCGACAGGGTTACGCCAGGCGCCAGACCCGGGCTCCGGCCCGGCCTCGGGCTGCGCCCCTTTGATCAGGTCGCTGCCAGCGCGACCACGACTGCCCACCCGATGTACGCGAGGTTGACCGTCAGCCGGGCGGTGACACCCCACGGTCGCAGCAGCACGCTGGGGTGGCCCGGCCTGGCGTGCCGTACGGCGTCGAGGTGGGAGACCAGGTATCCGCTGATGAGGGCGGCGGCGGTCCATGCGCCGAACGTACGGGTGGCGGGCGCCAGGATCAGCGCGGCGACGGCGAGCTCCACCAGCCCCGTCACGGCCACGATCAGGCGGGCGAGGCCGAGCCAGGCCGGCACGAGAGACCGGAAATAGGCGGGGAACAGGAAGTGCGCGACCCCCGCCGTACAGAGGAAGACCGCCAAGCCGACGGCCGAGATGGTATCCATGCCGCGATGCTGTCTCCCGGCCACGCGTGGACGCTTGAACGAAACGATCGCCGGCTGCTCTTCGCCGTCGCCGGCGAGGCGGCGCTGTTCGGCGAGTCGATGGCGTCCCGGGCCAGCCGTCACCGCCACCCGGTCTGGAAGGTGGTGCTGCCCATCGGCGGCCTCGCCTGGATCGCGCACGCCACCCTCGCTCCCACCGCCGCGCCCGGCCTGATCGTGCCTCCGGAACTGGCCCACGCCTGCGCGGCGACGTCCGCCTATGTCGCGTTGTTCCTCGATCCCACACTGGTACACCCGGAGCTGGGGCTGATACGGCTGGACACCGCGGCTGTGAACAGGCTGCACGCGGCTCTGGGTGTGGACGGCGTCGATGGTTCCTGCGCCACGCCCGACATGGCCGCTGCGTACGGCGAGCTTGTCGCCCTCACGGGAGCAGCCGCCTCCATCGACGCCCGAGTGGCGCATGCCGTACGGCACGGCATGAATTCCCACGAGGACACCATCCCCGCCATCGCCGCCGGCGTGGGCCTGTCGGCGCCGCGGCTGCGCACGCTGGTCAGCGCGTCGGTGGGAGTGCCGCTCGTACGGTTGCGGCGATGGGGGCGGTTGCGAGTGGCGATCGCCGTCCTGCCCGGCTGATCGGTAGCCCAGGCCGCGGCGGATGCGGGCTTCGCCGACCAGGCCCACCTGACCAGCACGGCACGCAGCCTGCTGGGGCGGACACCGGTGTCCCTGAGCTGATGACCGCGACCCGGCCATCCGCGCGGCGGCCTGGCTGACCCGGGTGCTCACGGCCCGACAGCCGACCGACGCCCAGCGGGTCGAAGCGAGAGGAACTCACGGCCTTTGTATCTCCCTCGGGCGAGGGAGGTGAGCAGCGCGGTGATCCACGACAGTCGTAAGGCCAGTTCGGATTGTCGCTCGCTGGAGGAACCGCAATGATCGACATGGTGTCCCGGGCCGCCGGGGTCCTCACGCTCGCCGTCGCCACCGTCGCGGGGGGCCTTTCCCCCGCCCTCCCCGCCACTGCCGATACCGTGTCGGCCGCCGGAACCACCACCGCCTCCATCAAGGGAACGGCGCGGATGTACTTCCCGGCCCCTGGCAACGACATCCGGGTCACCGTCGACGCGCACGGTGAGTACACCAAGGAGAGCCCCGTCTTCCCCACTCGCGCCTGGGGCACGTTCCGCATCTATCACGCCGTCGAGGAGCCGGGGAAGCCGCGCCAGGTGAACTGGGGCGAACTCAAGGTCGACTGCCTGACCACCGGCGGCCCCACGGCGACCGTCACGGGAACGCTCGTCCGGGCCACCCCGGGCGGCCCGTGGGAGGACCTGGTGACGCGCAAGGTCCGCATGGGCGTGAGCTTCTACGTCGCCGCCAAGGGCAGGGGCCCCAGCCGGATCGGCCTGTCCGGGGCGACGTCACCGGGAGAACCGCCGCTGACCAGGTGCATGGCCCCCGCCCCCGACGCGCCGGTCATCGGGGGCGGCTACGTCCTCAGGGACAAGGGCCCGCTCCGATGACGCGCCCCTCGGCGCCGGGGAAGACCAGGCCGAATTCGTAGGCGAGGACCGCGGCCTGGGTGCGGTCGCGAGCACCCAGCTTGTCCAGCACGTGGCGTACGTGCGTCTTGATCGTCTCCACGCTCACGTAGAGGGCCGCCGCGATCTCCGCGTTGTTTCGCCCGAGCGCGATGTGCCGCAGCACATCGTGCTCGCGCGGGGTCAGCCCGACCGGCACGCGCGGCCTCGACGCGCCGTGATGCGGCCCGGCGATGCGGCGCAGCGCGTCGGGGAAGAGCACCGCGTCGCGAGAGTGCACCAGCCGGACAGCGTCCACCAGTTGGCCCGCGGGCGCGCGCTTGAGCACGTAACCGGCGGCGCCGGCGCGCAGCGCGCCCCAGACCAGCTGGTCGTTCTCGAACGTGGTGACGACGATGACCCGCGTCGTGGGGGAGCGGCGGGCCAGCTCCCGGCTGGCGGCCAGACCGTCCATCCGGGGCATGCGGATGTCCATGAGCACGACGTCCGCGCCAATGCCGGCCTCGACGGCCTCGTGGCCGTCGGCCGCCTCGCCCACAACCTCGATGTCGTCCTGAAAAGACAACATGGTGGTCCACCCCGTGCGGATCAGCCTCTCGTCATCGGCCAGGACGACCCGGATCACAGCGGCAGCGTCGCCTGAATGCGCCACGTGCCGTCCACCTCCGTTCTCGTGCACGTACCGCCGGCCAGACGGGCCCGCATGCGCATGCCGGCCAGGCCACGCCCTTCTCCGTCAGGGCGCGGGGCGGCGCCGGCCACCTTGTTCTCCACCATGAGGATCAGGTCGGCGCCGGTGGCGACGTCGATCGTGATCGGCCCGTGGCCGTGACGCAGCGCGTTGGTGAGTGCCTCCCTGACGATCGCGAACGCCGCCCGCGAGGTCGGAGCCGGGACGCGGTCGAGGCGGCCGACACTCGCCCGCACGTCGAGGCCGCGGACCAGCGTGGCGAGCGAGTCCAGGGTGGGCGCCTCGGCCGGGTCGCCGTCGTCGAGCACGCGCAGCAGCACGTCGAGCTCCTGCTGAGCGTCCCGGGCGGTGCTCACCAGATGGTCGAGCGATTCGCCGGCCTCGGGCACGCGCGCCTTCCGCAGCGCCGCCTGCGCGGCCATCCCCTGCACCAGGACGACGCTGAGGGCGTGACCCACCGAGTCGTGCAACTCCAGGGCCAGGCTCTGGCGGCGGCCGAGTTCCTCGATCACGCGGGACGGCTCGGCCCGCAGCAGCCGGCGCGCCGCCCACCGCTGGCCGAACCCGGCCGCGACCATCGCGGCCAGCGTGGCCAGCGTGAGGACGCACACCCCAGCCGGCTCGCCGGGAGCCACGCGCCAGCGAGCGACGTCACCCAGCCGGACCAGCCCGGGAGACAGCAGCAGAACGCCCGCGCCCAGGGTGGCGCCGCCGTACAGGTGCAGGCTCGTCAAGGCGACCAGGTAGAGCCGATCGGCCCTCTCAGGCACATCGACGCCGAGCAGTTCGGCCAACGCGGCCACCTCAAGACGTCGCATCGACGGCACCGCGGCGACCAGCACGGAAGCGGGCAGGCAGGCGGCCCACAGCACGAACACGCGGCCCGGAGTCTGCTCCGCCAGGATCACCAGGCCCAGCACCACCGCCGCCGGAGTCAGCAGCGCGGCCCCCAGCAGCTGGTAGATCCCGGCCCTTACGGCACGAGCGACGAGGCCCTTCACGACGACCGACGTTAGCCTGCCGGCCAACGCTCGGCCTCCCCCGGCCGAGGGATGCGCCGGCGCATGATGCCCGCAGGCGCCTGCGGGCGCCGCTCGCGACGGCGACCGGCGACCCCATCGGTTGTGAGCCGACCTCCCTCGCGAGGGTGATGAGCGCGCTCCGGACAAGGGCGATCCTCGAAGGCGTCCACCCGTCGACGTTCCATCAGAGAGCTTTTCATGACCGTTCGCACCATCTTGAGGAAGGCCCATGGCCGTACCGCGGCCGGCGTGCCGCGCTGGGCCGTCCTGGTCGCCTACGCCATCCCGCTGATCGTGCTGCCCTCCAGCCTGTGGCGTATCGCCGGGTTCGTCTTCCATGTGCCGCTGCTGGAGTTCGGCCCCCTGCCGCCGGGCGGCCACGAAGGGCTGGACGGCGGATGGTGGTACGTCCTTCTGCTCAGCGTGGTGAGCGAGGCGGCGGCCTTCTTCGCCGTCGGGCTGGTCAGCGAGTGGGGAGAGATGTGGCCGGGCTGGGTGCCGGTTCTTGGCGGCCGCCGGGTGCCGGTCATGGCCGCGGTCATCCCCGCCGGTCTGGGCGCGCTCGCGCTATTGATCTTTCCGTACGCGATGACGAGGATCAGTCTCGGGCTGGCGATCGACGACGCCCCCCTGAGGCTGGTCACACACGGGTGGCAGACCGTGATCTTCCACGTCATGTACTGGCCGCTGGCCACGTGGAGCCCCTTGCTGGTCCTGCTGACCGTGCACTACCACCGGCGCCGCACCAAGAAGTCCTTCGGGTAGACCGAAAGGTTCGATGAGCCGGTGGACCGCCCACGTCCTCCTCGTAGCCGCCGGACTCCCCTGCCGCCGAGGCCCCCGTTCGCGGCGGCGGCCTCAGCCCTTGAAGGCGCCGTTCATGATCCCGGCCACCATGCGCCGCCCGACGAAGACGAACAGGACGAGCAGCGGGAGAGTGGCGAGGAAGGAGCCGGACATGGCGAGCCCGAGGTCGATGTTGAAGCTGTTCTGCAGCGCTTTGATCGCGATCTGGACGGTGTACATCTCCGGCGACTTCAGCACCACGAACGGCCACAGGAAGTCGTTCCACGCGGTGACGAAGCCCAGCAGACCGAGCACGAAGGCGGCGGGGCGTACCAGCGGGAACGCGACACGCCAGAAGATCTGCCAGGTCGTCGCCCCGTCGATGCGGGCCGCCTGGAGGAGCTCGTCGCTGATGGTGGACGCGATGTGCTGGCGCATCCAGAAGATGCCGAAGGCGTTGGCCAGGCCGGGGACGATCAGCGCCTGCAGCGTGTCCACCCAGCCCAGCGACGAGATGATCATGTACTGGGGGACGATGGCGAGCTGGGTCGGCACGGTCATCGTCAGGACGACGAACAGGAACAGCGCGTTGCGGCCGCGGAAGCGCATCTTGGCGAACGCGAAGCCTGCCAGCGCGCACAGCACCGCCTGGCCCACGCCGATCGACCCGGCCACGATCAGGCTGTTGACGATCGACCGGACGAACGGCACGGTCGAGAACACCAGGCCTGCGAGGTGGAAGAAGTTGCCGCCCGGCACGATCTCGGGCGGCAGCTTGATCGCCGTCGCGGTGTCGGTGGTGGCGACGATGAACATCCAGTACAGGGGGAACAGGCAGGCGAAGGCGGCGAGCGCCAGCAGCGTGTAGACCCACCATCGGACGCGATCGCCGGAGCGTGGTCTCGTCGTGCGCATGATCGCCCCTCAGCCCTTGACCGGGCGGATCCGAGTGGACAGGAAGTAGTTGAGGCCGGCGAGCGCGACGACCATCACGAACAGCGCCACGCCGATCGCCGCGGCGTAACCGAACTTGAACTGGATGAACCCCTGCTCGAACAGGAAGAGAGTGAGCGTCTGGCACTGACGGATCGGCCCGCAGGTATTGGCCGCGCCGCGGTTCACGAGCAGGGCCTCGGTGAAGATCTGCAGTCCGCCGATCGTCGAGGTCACGATCGTGAACACGATGACCGGCCGCAACGAGGGGAGGGAGATGTGCAGGAACTGCCGCGCACCTCCGGCTCCGTCGACGGCGGCCGCCTCGTAGATCGCCCGGGGAACGGCCTGCAGGGAAGCCAGATAGAGGAGCGTCGTGTAGCCGAACCACCGCCAGGTCACCATGACGGCGATCAGCACATGGCTGCCCATCACCGACTGGGTGAAGTCGATGTGCTCGAAGCCCACCAGACCGAGCAGCCAGTTCAGCAACCCGTAGTCGCGGTCGAACATCTGGCTGAACACGATGGCGGTGGCGGCCACCGAGGTGATGTACGGCACGAGCATCGTCATGCGGAAGAACACAGCGAGGCGCAGCCGTACGTGGTTGAGCAGGTGCGCGAGCAGGAGCGCGACCAGCAGCTGCGGCACGGTGGACAGCAGCCAGATGCTCACGGTGTTGCCCGCCGCGTTCCAGAACCGCACGTCCCCGACCAGCCGGTGGAAGTTGTCCAGACCGACGAACACGTGCTCGCCGATCGGATTCCAGTCGAACAGCGCCACGTAGAAGGTGAACAGCAGCGGGATGAGGCCGAACACCGCGAAGAGCACGAAGAACGGGGCGATGTAGGCGTAGGGGGCGACGATCTCGATGAAACCGCGCCGCACCGCCTCCACCGGCGGGGCGGTGGGCGTGCCCGCCTTGGTGGGGCTGATGCTCGTCGTCACGGTCTGCTCACTTCCCCGCCGCCCGGGCGGGCCGTGGGGACGGCCCGCGCCGGCGGCGCACGTGAAAGGTCCTAACCGCCGATCGCGGTCTTGATGTTGGTCACCGCCGCGTCCCACGCCTTCGCGGGATCACCCTTGCCCTGCTCGACGTTGGTGATGGCGTTCGTGAACTCCGTGCCGATCGTGGTGCTGTCCGGCCCGATGAGGAACGGCTTGAGGCCGAGCAGCGAGTTGGTGTAGATCGTGCCGATGGGCGCGCCGGAGAAGAACGGGTCCTTGACCGAGGTGAGCTTCGGGTCCTGGTAGACCGACGGGGTCGAGGGCAGTGACCTGGCCTGAGAGAAGTGGTCGAGCTGGCCCTGCGGCGACTGCGTGGCGGCGATGTAGTCCCAGGCGGCCTTCGGGTTCTTGGCGCCCTTGGGGATGGCGAGGAAGCTGCCGCCCCAGTTGCCCGAGCCGCCGGGGATCGTAGCGATGTCCCAATTGCCCTTGGTGTCGGGGGCGTTGTCGCGGATGGAGCCGAGCATCCAGACCGGTGCGGCGATGACGGCGAAGTCCCCCCTCTTCATCGCGGCGCTCCAGCCCTCGGTGAACGTGCTCTGCTTGGCGGTGATCCCGGCGGCCACGGCCTTGAGCGCCAGGTCGAAGGCGGCCTTGACCTGGGGGCTCCGTTCGTACACCAGATTGCCCGCGGGGTCGTAGTACTTCTCCTGCCCCTGGTTGACCACCTGCGAGTACACGCTCCCGCCGGCGTTGTCGACGAACGCCTTGCCGGTGGCCGCCTTGTACTTCTTGCCGGTCTCGATGAAGGCGTCCCAGGTGGGCCAGAGCTTGCTGACCTCCTCGCGGTCCGTCGGCAGCCCGGCCTTCTTGAACAGGTCGGTCCGGTAGGCGATGGCCATGCCGCCGACGTCGGTCGGGATGCCGATGATCGCGCCGTCCTTGGTCGTGGACTGGCTGATCACCCAGTCGAGGTAGTCGCCCTTGATCTTGTCGGCGCCCATCGTGCGCAGGTCGACGAAGTTCTGCGGCTGCTGGACGAACTTGGGCAAGTCGTCGCCCTGGATCAGCACCAGGTCGGGCACTTTGCCGCCGGCGAGCGCGGTGGTGAGCGCCTGCGCCGTCTCCTGTGCGTTCCCCACCTCGGTCAGCTTGATCTGCACGTCCGGCTTTATCTTCTTGTACTCCTCGGCGGACCCCTTCGCGTTGATCCCGGTGAACGACCAGAACTCGAACGACTTGCCGTCGGACCCGCCGGAGGAAGTCCCGGACGACGAGCCTGAGCACGCTGCCATGCTGAGGGCCGCGGTAGCGGCGAGCACGACCGCTGAGACGTTGCGGAGCTTCACGGCGACCTCTTTTCGCTTGCTGTGGTCAGGGATGTGATGTGCGGCCCGGCGCCGGGACAATGCGCTGCGCTCGCCGGACGCCTCCTACGCGTGCAGGACGGCGACGGCGCCGTGCCACTTCAGGCTTCGGTTCGCACGTGCCCAGACAGGTTCAGCACCGCCATGCCGACCTGGTCTTTCGTTTACAGAGCCTTCTGACATCACCCTTGAGTATGAAACTTTCGGAATGTCATGTGGATCATTGCTCCAGGACACTAGGCCTCCGTTGACCTGAGCGTCAATATTTTCCTGGCAATGTGTCTGAAACAATCGGCTTGGCGGTTTTATGTTTCGGGAGCCCACCGCGCCCCCACGCGATCGCGTACCCGTGCGGCAAGGGCGTTGTCGTGAGGCAAGCTGATGACGTGAGCGTCCACGCACCTCGCGACGATGTCGGAGCCCCACGGGCGCAGGTCGGTCCCAACCCGCAGCACCTGCTGACGACCTTGCTCGGTGAGTACCTCGACTCCGCCGACGCGAGCCTTCCCTCGATGGCGGTGGTCGCGATGCTCAGGGAGTTCGGCATCAGCGAGCCCAGCGCACGGGCCGCGCTGTCCCGGCTGACCAAGCGAGGACTGATCGCCGTACGGGGATCAGGACGGCCACCCGTCTACCACCTCACGCCTCAGGCGATCGCCAGGCATCGCGTCCGGATGGATCATTTCCTGAGCTTCGGCGCACGCCCGCCGCGATGGACCGGCGACTGGGTGACGGTCTCCTTCTCGATCCCCCAATCCAGGCAGGCACAATCCGACCAGGCACAGTCCGGCCAGGCCCCACGGCACGCGGTCCGCAAGGCTCTGGGGGCGCTGGGTTTCGCACGGCTGTACGACAGCGTGTGGATCCGGCCCGGAACCGACTCAGGTCCGGTGACACAGGCGCTGCGTGACATCCTCGACGACGTCGACGGCGCTCGATGGTCGGTGATGAACACGCGGTTCGCCGAGGAGGCCGGCCCGCACGGTCCGGCCGCCGCCTACGATCTGGCCGGCCTCGCCTCGGCCTACGAGGCTTTCATCGCGCAATACTCGGACCTGCGGATGGCCGTCCGCAACGGGGAGATCGACGCGACCCGGGCGCTGGTGGCCCGGACCTCCGTCATGGACTCCTGGCGGAAATTCCCGGACATCGACCCGAACCTCCCCGAGCACCTCCTGCCGACGCCGTGGCCCCGCCAAGCGGCCAGGGAACTCATGCTGGAGATCCATTCCGCTCTGGGCTCGCTCGCCGAGGCGCGGCTCATCGAGGTCGCGACGCCGCACTGGCCGGACGCCGCGTCATGGATCACCCACTTCCACGCATCGGAGAACCCCGTCGGCGGGAGCGGCTGAAGAAACTTTCACGCGCTCGAACGGCCGCCGGGCCGCCGGAGCGCGTTTCGTGCCCGCTGCGGCGCGTGGCTCCCGCCTGGGCCGCCACTCGTGAGATCCCACCGCAGCGTCAGGCCGGCCGGGCATCGTGACCTGGGTCGGAGTCGCCGGCACCGGTCCGTCCTCCCGGCGCCGAGTAGGGACCGGTCGCGCCGTGCCGATGGCCGGTCGGCCCCCGCCCGGACCCGGATGAGCCAGAGGCGTCACCGGTCCGTACGCCTACCACTCGACCGACCGAATGCCGTTGCTTGACACTTTTTATTACCACAGTGATAGTAACTGCACGCTGCTCTCATCGGCTCGTTTCGCCCGAGACGGGCGGAACGTGCAGTCGATTGTTCGCCACATCGATCTCCAGATTCGGTCGGTGCCCACCAGCCTGGCCGCGGTGGGAGCTGTCGTTCCGTTGTCGGGCTCCCTCGGCGTGCGCCGCGTATGCCACATCCGGCGAAGCGCCGTCGTGACACTGTCGGAGGGCGAAATGAGAAAACGCTCGATCATCAGCGCATTAGTGGTGGCCGCGGTCGCCCCGGTCTGCGCCGGAATAGTGGCGTTGACCACGACGCCGGCCGCCGCGGCGGCCGGCGGCTCGGGCCCTTACCCGGCTGATTACGAGACCTCCAGCAGCCTGCCCAATCACACCATCTATCGGCCCAACACCCTCCCGTCCGAAAAACTCCCCATTTTCGTATGGGGCAACGGAGGCTGCTCCGCCGACGGGACGGGGCAGCTGCCCTTCCTCCGCGAGATCGCCTCGCACGGGTTCCTGGTCATCGCGAGCGGCAGCCCGAACGGTTCCGGATCGACGACATCCCAGATGCTCACCCAGTCCATCGACTGGGCAGTCGCGGAGAACGGCCGCCAGGGCAGCAAATACAACGGCAGGATCGACACCAGCAAGATCGCCGTAGGAGGCTGGTCCTGCGGCGGGCTGGAGGCCTACGCCGTTTCCAACGACTCACGTATCACCACGACCACCATCTTCAGCAGCGGATTGCTGAACGACTCCGACGACTACCAGCTCCGCCGGCTGACGAAGCCGATCGCCTACTTCATCGGCGGTCCCAGTGACATCGCCTACCCGAACGCCCTCGACGACTGGGGCAAGTTGCCGGCGGGGCTGCCCGCGTTCATGGGCAACCTGAACGTCGGGCACGGTGGCACCTACACCCAGACCAACGGCGGCGAGTTCGGCCGCGTGGCGGTGCTGTACCTCAAGTGGCGGCTGAAGAGCGACACAACGGCCGGCACCAACTTCGTCGGCCCCAACTGTGGCCTGTGCAACACCCAGTGGCAGGTCCAGCAGAAGAACCTCACGCTCGGTGACAGCAGCCCCTCCCCATCACCCAGCGGCAGCCCGACCCCCAGCCCGACCGTGTCTCCGACCCCTGGTGGCGGCAGCGGGCCGGTCAAGGGAGTGGCCTCCGGCCGCTGCCTGGACGTGCCCGGCGCGAGCACCGCCGACGGCACCCAGGTGCAGCTGTGGGACTGCAACGGCCAGACCAACCAGACCTGGACCTCCACCTCCGCCGGCGAGATCCGCGTGTACGGCAACAAGTGCCTCGACGCGGCCGGCACCGGCAACGGCGCCAAGGTGCAGATCTACTCCTGCTGGGGCGGCGACAACCAGAAGTGGCGCCTCAACTCCGACGGCTCCATCCAGGGCGTCCAGTCCGGGCTGTGCCTCGACGCCGTCGGAGCCGGCACCGCCAACGGCACCAAGATCCAGCTGTATTCCTGCCACGGCGGCACCAACCAGAAGTGGACCTGGAACAGCTAGCCGGCACCTGCGGCCTGCGGTGCGCCCCACCCAGCCGCACCGCAGGCCACGACGGCCGTCCCTCGCCCCCCGCCGTACCGTTGACGCCGGCGCCATCGAGGCCGCGCCCTGCTGCGGGACTGCGTCGCGCGGGTCGTGGCGCCCTGATCCGGCCGCTCAGGGGCGGGGAATACGCTGTCACCGGCCTCCCAGCCGAGAAGGACAGCACACGGTGATCGGGCCTGGAATCCCATCGGTCAGGGGCAGAGGCGAGCCGAAGCGCGCCACGCAGTGCCAGACCTTCTTCAGTGCCTGCACGTCGTAACGCCCGGTGCGGGCAGCGTCTCCGATGATCCGCGGATCGAGCAGGCCGTCGACCGCGATCTCGGCGCCGAGCGCTAGGTACTCCTGTCCCCGGTAGTTCGGGTGGCGCCGCAGATGTTCGACCGTGAGGCGGAATCCGGGATGCCACTCCACCGGGCATGGAAGCCGGCGGGCCGCGGCCTCCACGGCCGTGCCGCGATAGCTGGGATCGAGGACCAGGGCCTCCACGTCCCGGTCGAGCCTGACCGGCCCGTGCACCTGCGCCTCGATGTAGTCGTCCAGGAGGTCCGGGTCGTCAGCCTCGGCCAGCTCGATCAGCGCCATGCGGGACGCGACGCCGAACGCCGAAGGCTCGAAAAAGCTATCCGGGTAGCAAAATGTGGCTCGGCGAAGAGTCTCGGCCGTCAGCCTGAAGTGGGCGGAGCCGAACCGTGGCGCGGCGCCGATGGACCTGCGTCGGAAGTTCAGCGCACCGTAGACGGGGCGCTCCTCTGCAGGTGCCTGGTCGTACGCTCCGCCGAAGATCCTGCTTTCCCAGCGCCACCGGTCGCCGCCGGGGTGAGCCGTGAGTCCCCCGTTGCTTGTTCCGGTGACGAACTGCGACAGGTAGACGCCGTCGTCGGCCAGCCGGAGCAGGATCTGCCGGCCGCCGGCCAGGCGGTCGGGGTGGAAGTTGAGGGTCACACGCAACCGGGGGTCGAGCGGATCCCCTGACGACAGGGCCTCGACATGGCGGAGGGCTTGCTCCTGCGGCGATGTGGGAGTGTCCGCGCTCATCCGCGCAGTCTGCCTGAGCGCGATCTGTCGTCGCACCCGAATAGACTCCGGGCTTCGGCCCGGCTGTCTTCCCCCCATTGCGACTGGTTTCGTAGTGGGTGCTGTGCTCCGTTGCCGTACGAGATCGCAAAGGCCACCTCCGGATCATGGGAGGTGGCCTTTGAATGGGCGGAGCCCAGCCGTCGTGTCTTATCTCTGCCGAGCATCTACAGGCGATGCCTGACGATGAAATCGCGCATCTTGCGCCAAATTGCTACTCGGTGGCGTGCGGCCGCTGACACGAATTCGGATCTGTTCGACGCATGACTCTCATCGTCGCGGCTGCTGGTCAGCGTCGCGCTTCGCCGGCTGTGGCGCGGAGTCCTCCACGAAGCGAGGACGGCAAGCGAACCAGCCGGCGATCATCCCTGGGATGGCGGTCGCGGCGAGCACCAGAAGCGGAATCGACCATGATCCGGTCGCCTCGCGCAGCAGGCCCAAACCGATCGGGCCGAAGCACGCCAGCCCATAGCCGATGCCTTGAACGAAGCCCGACACGGCAGAGGCTGTCTGCGGGCTCCTGGTTCGACGGTTGATGAGGGTCATGCAGAGCGGGAAGGTGCTCACCCCGATTCCCAGCGCGCACATCCACATCAGCGTGCCGTCGAGCGGGGACAGGAGCAGGCCCAGGTATCCCGCTACCAGGAAGATCGCGCACCCGACGACCACGATGAACGGGTTCGTCATGCGCGTGGCAAGGTGTGGAACCACCAAGGCCGCGAGCATGCCCCATGCCGAGTAGAGCGCGACCATGGAGCCACCCAGGGCCGCGCTGCCTCCTGCGTCGGTGAGCACTGCCGGGACCCAGGTGATGATCCCGTAGTTGGACAGCGACAACATCGCGAAGAGGATCACCAGGCCCCAGACGGTCGACGATCGGCTGATCCTCGGTCCCGCACCGGTCGCCGTCACGGCCGCGGGCGCGTGGTGATCGGCGGGCAGCCTGACTGTCAGGACGAGCCAGACCACACCAGCCACAGCAGCTGGTCCCGCCCAGATACCTACCGAGAGCCGCCACGTCGCCGCTTCTGCTACCGGGACCGCGAGGAGCGGGGCGATGAACTGGCCCGCCTGCATGAGGATCAGGTAAAGCGAGGTCCACAGGGCCAGTCGATCGCCGGACCAGGCCTTCACCAACGGAACGACCACGACGTTCGCGGCTCCGATTCCGGCCAGTGCCAGCACGGTCGAAAGCACCAGCAACGAGGGCGTCGGAGAGAAGGCGCGCATCAGGAGCGACAGAGCCGTCAGGCCCAGCGCGACGGTGGCCGTGCGCTCGAGTCCGAACTTCCTCGTCACCGCTGGGGCGAGAAACCCGAAGATGCCGAAGGACGCCGCCGGCACAGTGCCGAGCAGACCGGCCAGCGCCACCCCGAAGCCGAGATCGGATCCGATGATCTCCAGGAGCGGAGTGAACCCGGTCACGGCCGTTCGCAGGTTGACCGCTGTCAGGGCGATGGCGAACCCGGCCCACAAGGTCAGGCGCCCACGGCGTAACGGAACGAGCGGTGGGGAGACCGATGTCACGTTATACTCCAGTGTAAGGTCAGCAGATGATGGGATTATGGGATGACTCACGAAGAGTCTGGCACGCGACAGCCGATGCGTCGAGTGGGACTCATCGATCAGGCTGCCGAGCGCTTCCGCGAGGAGGTGGCCTCCGGACGCTGGCCGGTCGGTGAGCGGATACCGACCGAGGCCGCACTGGTATCGGAGTTCGGGATCGGCCGGAACACGGTGCGCGAGGCGGTGCAGTCGCTGGTGCACGCAGGTCTGCTGCGCCGTGAGCAGGGCCGCGGCACCTTCGTCATCTCCAGCTCCGAGCTGACAGGCACTCTTGAACGTCAGCTCGCCGGTGGCACCCGTCGCCACTACCTGGAACTACGCCTTGCCCTTGACAGCGCTGCAGCGTCACTGGCCGCATTGAACCGCTCAGATGCCGACGTCGAACTGCTGCGCGAGCTGCGCGACCGTCGAGAAGCGAGCTGGTCGACCGATGATCCCGACCAGCGAGCGAGCGCGGACCTCGCCCTGCACCGCGCGATCGTGGCAGCGACGCACAACCCTCTCTACGTCAAGCTGTATTCCAGCATGCTCGACATCTTCGCTGCCCACATGCGCGACGAGAAGAGCGAGGACGAGGACGCGGCACACCGCCACCACCACGAGCTGGTCGAGGCGATCGCGGACGGGGACGCCGACCGTGCTGCCGCGAAGGTGGTTTCCATCTTCACACCCTTCATGCACTGACGGGACATACCGGCCAAGGACAAGGTGACCGGTTTGTCGAGCCGGCTGCTGTACGGCGCGCGCCTTCAGTCATCCCGTGTGGAGACGATGGCAGCATTCGGGCGGGACAATGGGATGCTGTCGGCCGGCCGATCGAAGTAGACCTCGATCGGCCGGAATTATGTCGATGCCCGCGGGCGGGCGCCGGGTGTTGGCCTCGGTGGGCTTCGGCATGCTTCATCACGTACCGCGCGAAGAGCGGCCACGCCTGGGCACGATTCACCTGCGCCAACTGCGCTCGAGACTCGCAAACCGCGAGGTGGCCGGACGCTCCCCGTTTTTCATCGGTGAGGCAAGTGGTAGACCTCAGCGAATCTTGCTTCCTGTTGCCCGGGCTCCCTCATAACTGGGGGATCGCCCCGGTGAAAGGGCGTTCTGCGAGTGTGCCGGTGACAGTGATGTCGTCGGTGGCGTGAAAGGCCTTCCATGAGAAGCGCACCGGATGGGATCCGTCCGTGCTGGTGATGTCCAGCTTGGCCGTGGCCTCATCGCCTGGATGGCCAGATCCATTGAGATGGATCTCACCGTTGACGGTGAGATCATCCACGAAGCGGACATCTCGTAGTCGAATAGTGGCTGCCTTGTCATCGAATGTAAGCATGCCGCCACGCAGTCCCGCCTCCCTGGTCAGCCAAAGTGGGGACCTGAGGGGATTGCGCCTGGCCGTGGCGTCGGCGACCGTGGCGAATGCGGCCGCTAGGATCCGCCGCTCGCCTGCGGCCAGGCCAGTGCCGCGCGCTGGGGGCACCTCCTTCACGACCCGGGGGAAGGAGCCGGTAGCGCGATAGTTCGCTTGATCGCAGCGCGGCGTGCCGTGCAACGCGTTCAGATCGATGAGGAACGTGCGCATCGTGGCACGGACGCACTCGTCCATGGGCAGGCCCGTGGTGAGATTGTGGCCGGCGAAGCGGACCCGGCTGAAGACGGCGCCAGGGAAGCGCCGGGTCACCTCTGCCGCCTCGGCGGGCGTGGTGGAGTCGAAGTCTCCGGCCAGGGTCAGGGTCGGCACCCGGGGATATTTCGCGCCCGGCGGCACTGGGGGGCTGGGGCGGTAGGTGGGCCAACCTACGCAAGCCTCTTGAAGCCCGAAAACAGATCCACCCAGGTCAGCGATAGTGAATGGCTGAAACGGGCGCTTTTGGGCGTAGAAGCGGTCAAGCTGTCTCCGCCGCTCGGCGGGTGAAGCCGCACGCTCGAACGGGAAGGCCGAGTCACCACACACATAGGCGAGAAAACCCGCCAGCTGCGCCGCTCGCAGCGGCATGGTCGGAGCTGCGTCGATCGCTTGCACGAGTCGGCGCAGCGGGAGCGGGTCACCGTCGGAATAGGCGGCCACTGACGCGTTTACCTCGCGACCGACCATCGGGAGGGAAAGGCTGCTTGTCAGGCTCATGAGAGACAGCGGACGGATGTGCGGATCGGGATGGGCGCGCAGGTGACGCACCAGCCGGGCGAAGGCGTCGGGGGGATCACCCTGCAGACGTCGGCAGGCTTGTGAGGGCTGACATGCCACACGGAGCCGGTCGGTCTCGGTTCGAATCGGCCTGGTGACGTAACCACCTTCGCCCGTGGGCATGACGCTGTCGAGCAGTAGCCCGGACAGGTGCCGTGGGTAGCGGGTGGCGTACGCCTGGGCGAAGACCGTGCCATATGAGATGCCGTAGAACGTCACCTTCGGCACGCCCAAGGCCTCCCGAACGGCGTCCATGTCGGCTACGGCCTGATCGGCGGTGAAGAGACCTGCGCGGGGGCCTAGGTGTGCGGCACAGGCCGAGACGCTCTCCTGATGCTCCAAATCGAGCTCCGGGCAGAGCAGAGGGCTGGACTTCCCCAGCCCCCGCGGCTCGACCACGAGAAGGTTCTGCCTGTCGAGCACCGGTCCCAGCGCTTCGGCCAGGGACGGCACGTTGGGAAGCGCCGCCAGCGGCCCGCCCGGATTGGCAAGTACGGTCCCTTCTGCGGGACGAGAGAGGTCCTTTCTGGGAAGCCAGGCGAACGCCACCGTTATCCGTTCCGAGGCTGGATCACCCCAGTCGAGCGGTACCTCCAGCTCTCCGTCGCAGCGAGCTTTCGCCGAGGCACACGAGTGTCGAACCCACTCTTTCTCGCCGTTGCGGTCCCAGGTCCTGCTGTCCGTCACGGATCCGCCTGGCGCGCGGCCAGGGAACGTGCCCGCAATGCGGGCGGTGGTATGAGTGACGTCATGGGTGCGGGCTTCGGCCGGAGAGACGCCGAGAAGGGTCCCGCAGGTTACTACCGTGACCAGTGTGGTCACGGCACGGCGTACGAGGGATTGTCGGTTGACATACATGATCTCCATGCTGGTCCGTGCTCGTGCCTTGGTCCTCGTCCCCGTGCACGGTATTCCGCCTGGGAACCTGGCACCGGCCGTCTTCCCATCTGGGAGCACGGTCCCAGGCGCGGACCGATGGAGTGGGTCAACCCTTAGGGCCTGGCGTCACGAAACCCGTCTCGTAGGCGACGATCACGGCCTGTGCCCGGTCTCGCACGCCCAGTTTGGCGAACAGGCTGGTCACATGGTTCTTCACGGTGGAGGCCGCCATGTCGAGCATTTTGGCGATCTCCGCATTCGACTGCCCGCGCGCGATGAGGGTCAGCACCTCCCGTTCGCGACCGGTCAGGCCGACCAGCTCCGGTGGCACCGTCGCCGGCCTCAGCTGAGAGGCCTGGACGAATGTGCCGATCAACCGGGTCAGTAAGCGAGGGGCGACGACGGAGTCGCCCCGGTGCACTACACGTACCGCCTCCACCACTTCCTCGGGCGAGACATCCTTGGGCAGAAAGCCGGACGCCCCGGCCCGCAACGCTTCGATCACGTATTCGTCCAGGTCGAAGGTACTCAACATGAGCACGCGAACGCCACGCAGCTCGGCGGTGATCTGCATGGTGGCGGTGACACCGTCGGCCGCCAGCATGTGCAGGTCCATCAGCACCACGTCGGGGAGCAACTCACGAGCGAGAGCGAGCGCCTCGTCGCCGTCCCCCGCCTCGCCTACGACGCAAAGGTCATCCTCAGCGTTCAGGATCATCCGGAACCCGGCGCGGACGACTGCATGGTCATCAGCGAGTACCACCCTGATCATGTCGGCCTCCTTCTTCGGCGGACTTCCGCTCGCCCGGCTTCCGTGCTGCCGGCCACGGTTGGGGTGCATCCGTAACCGGCAGGGGGAAGTGAGCGTGCACGCTGAAACCCCCGCCCGGCAAAGGGCCTGTTTCCAATCGGCCACCGCACAGTGCCACGCGCTCGGCCATACCACTCAACCCAAAACCGTTCCCGAGAGGGGTCCTGTGCCTCCTCGCATCGTGAGCCGCATCGGCTTCTTCATTGACCACCTTCACTTCCACCATGGTCGGCCCGTAATCGATGCTGACTCTCACCGGCACATCTCCGGCATGCTTGCGAGCGTTGGTCAGCGACTCCTGCACGATCCGGTGAATCGCGTGGTCGATCGCCGCGGGCAGCCGGCGGGAACGGCCGCTCACTTCCAGGGACACGGGCTGACCCGCCTCACGGGCCCGGCTCACCAACGCTGGCACGGCGTTGGCCCTGTAAGCAGGATTGTGGGGTTGCATGTGTACCAGCGAGCCTGGCTCCTGACCCGAGGCGGATGTCTTGCCTGCGGGGCCGTCCCTCATTTGATCGGCCGTTTCGTTGAGCTCATCGGCGCGTAGCACGTGCAGCAACTGCCGCATCTCCGCCATCGCCTCTCGTCCGGCTTTTTCGGCGCTGAGCAAGGCCGCCTCGGCGTCTGACAGATTGCGGGTCATGGTGATGCGCGCCGCGCCTATAAGGACCTGCATCGTGGTGATGTTGTGGGCGACCACGTCATGAAGCTCGCGGGCAATGTGGCGGCGCTCCGTCCGCACGACCTCCTCCGCGATCTCATCCTGCCTCCTGCGGGTGGTCTCCGCGCGCAGGTGCATCAACCTGCCCGCCCCGACGAGCAACAGCGGAACGAACCATCCCAGCGAACCGGAGTCACGAGAAACCATTCCGGTGACCGAATAAACGGCCAGTGCGGTCGCCGGATAGAACAGCCCCACCACCACGGCCGCCAGCCAGGCATGCCATACCCGGCCATGCCTGCCCGCTGCGTAGAGGGCAAACATCGCCTGCAGGCCGTACCCCTTCCAGCCCGTCATCACGACGATTATGCAATCGCAGGCGACGGTAACCGTCACGACGGCGACGGGGTGGGTTCGCCGCCACAGCAGGGCCGCGGACGAGACGGTGAAGAATGTCAGCGCCAGGACGGAGAACCCCTGGGAGGAGAGTCTGTCCTGCAGGACTGCTAAGGCGAGGTACACCGCCCACGTACCCAGCGCGAGAAGCCCGTCGATGAAATGCCACGGGGTTCTCGGCAGCCGCACCCTCCCGAGCGACGGACGCCTGCCTCCGAGCCACGTCCGTATCCTCCTGAACGCCGACCACATATGTAGAGTGAAATTCACCATCACCGGCATTCGCGACGCTCCCCTGCGCGAGGCCGGGCGTCCGGCACCAAGGGGGAGAAAAGCCCAGCGCCAGCCGCACGCACCGCCCAGATATCGGAGGCAGCGGTCGCTCCAGTACCCATAGAAAACCAGAATTGCAGATCAAGGCATGATCCGGTGTATCGGTATTGTGCGGCAGTCCATCACAGACATCGGCGCAAGCGGCTCAGCAGGCCGCTTAGCCCAGCGAAGACGCCGTCCCCGGAGGTTGCTGAGCTGTCATCGCGGCCATCCGTGGCCTGACCCACTTCGAAGCGACGGAAGGCGCTGATCTACCAGCACGCCACGCGCGACGCCGATCAGAGGATCGCCGATGCGCTGAGCGCTCGTGTCGAGGCTGAGCGAAGAAGGCGGGATGGCGGCGAAGCAGGAACGCTTGCAGAGAGCTAATCACCCAAACGCCGCTTCCGTGTATCAGGAGAGCGGCGTTCTACCTGATGGAGCAGGGGAGATCGGCGACAACCATACTTTGAAGGTGGCGATCAAGGATATGACCGGTTCTCCATTTGATCCGCTTGCACTGATCGAGGAAACCGATTGGGCCTCGCTCGAGCACGCCTTGGGGCCGGCTGCGGACACCCGTGCCGCGCTGGCGGACCTTCTTAACGGCACCCCAGACGCCCAGGCCAGAGCTCTCGATCACCTCAACGACCCGGTGCACCATCAAAACTCCCTGTACACGGCGACAGCCCCGGCGGCTCTGTACGTCGCCGCGATTCTCAGCGATCCACGCACCGACACCGCGGTTCCATTCGGCGGCGAGGGCCGGCGATATCCACTGCGTCAAGCACTCCTGGACTGGCTGGGATCCGTGGCCCGCGAGGTCGACAAGGAAGCAGAAGCGACACTCCTGCGCCTGGGTTTCTCCCTGGAGGACTACCCAGGATTCACCGAGGTCCGAGCCATCCGCCCCGCCCTCTTCCAGGGCGTGTCCTCACTTCTCCATGGTCCGGATCCCGCCATCCGGGAAGCGGCTCTCGCCGCTGCCGTCCGGCTCCTGGACGCCCCCGAGCTCACCCATCATCGAGCCGTTCTCGCTCCGATGGTGCGCGACTTCCTGGCTGCCAGTTCCAACCGCGTCTATCGGGCCACTGCGATAGACGGGCTCGACGCATGGGGCCAGGAGACCACATCGCTGGTCAGTCCGGCAGAGAAAACAGCGAGGAGGCACCGCATCGGGCAGGCGCATGCCATGCATGTTGTCCGATCTGGGCCCCCAGTGATCGTGCCTGGCTAGAGACCCGACGTTGGAGGATCGATGGGTCTGGATCGGCCCCGACGATCGGGGCATAGAGCTGGAGGTGATCGGCATCCTCACCGACAAAGCTCTAGTGATCATCCACGTGATGCCGACCGCGCTACGGAGAAGGACGCCATGACTGAGCACGGGGCAGCCTGGCCACCCGAAGACATCGAACTGGCCCTGGACCACGACTCCGATATCGACAGCGACTCCGAAGAGATCTACGACGCCAAAGGCAACCTGATCACGGACGAGTATGTACGGGACGCAATCGGCGACGTCCACCGTGCGATCGACGAAGGCCGCGTACCCGTGCCTACCAGTCGCCCCGGACGTCCATCGCTCACAGGCGAGAGCACACATTCCCCAAGGGTCTCCTTCAGACTCCCCGAGGAGTTGCGCGAACGCGCGAGGGCCCGCGCCGAGCAAGAGGGCAAGAGTGTGTCCGCGCTGGCACGGGAAGCCTTTGAACAGTTCCTCCGGGCGGGATGAGCACACGACGGACACGGATCGGGCGTGCAAGACCGCCAAGCCGAATAACGATCAAAGCCCAGGCGGGGAAAACGGTCCCTGGCCTGGGCTTTTGAGTGGGTGGAGCCTAGGGGATTCGAACCCCTGACTTCCTGCTTGCAAATCGGCCTGATCACCAGGGACAACGGCTGCAACCTGGGCGAGGGGCAGTCCGCGAGTGACCCTGAGTACCCCCTGTTGACCGCCCTTAATGGCCCGCTAATGGCCCGGCGACCTTCCTCCCAGGAGGGCGGCATGACGAAGGCCTGCTGCCGGACGTCCACACCCTCCCGCTGCTCGTTAGGCCCTCACCGCCCGTGCGCTAGCGTGTACCGAAGCGCGGCCAACGGGCGGAGGACGGCACACTGGAGGACCAAGGTGGAGCTTCGATACGTTCCCGACTCAGGGTTCGCTGCACGGGGTGCCGACGGCCCCCGACGAGATGCTCCGCGAGATTGGGTGGTGTGGCACTTCACACACATCGACAATCTTCAGGCGATCGTCGACGAAGGGCGGATCCTTGCTGGCTCCGCAGTTCGACCTGTCCGTGATGTAGCCAACGCAAGTGTGAAATCCCGCCGAGCTGAACGAATAGTGGATCCTGACGAAAACTATCCCGTTTCATACGTCAACGATCACGTCCCGTTCTATATAGCGGCAAAGTCGCCAATGCTTTATGTGATGGCACGAGGCCACGAGACCTACAGCGGGGGTTGCGAGCCGTTGATATTCCTCGGCGTTGCCCTTGGAGATATCATCGAGTCAGGCGCCACTTGGTGCGTCAGCGACTCCAATGCCGCCACAAACTATGTAGAGTTTTCCAGAAATGTGAACGAACTTGGTTCATTCGTGGACTTTGATCTCTTGCGTCAACGCGACTGGTACAACACCCCTGACGACACAGATCGTAAGAGCCGGCGCGCGGCCGAGGTCCTCGTCTTACGTGAAGTACCTCTGAGCTTAGTCTCGGTGATCGTTGCAAAGAGCGAACGCATGCTCGCGAGAGCTCGGAGTATCCTCGATGGTGTCAGTGGCACACGTCAGTATCGTGTCGTAGCTGGTCTGTACTACTAGGGCGGACACGTCATGATCATTCTCGCACAGGGCGATCTGCTAGCCGCCGAGGTCGATGCTCTGGTCAACACAGTAAATTGTGTTGGCGTCATGGGCAAAGGAATCGCCTTGCAGTTCAAACGGCGGTATCCGAACGTTTTCCTGGCATACGAGAAGGCCTGTCGGCGGGGGGACGTCGAGATCGGCCGGATGTTTGTGGTGCCGACAGAACAACTTGCTGGTCCACGATTCGTCATCAACTTCCCCACGAAGACTCACTGGCGATCACCATCCCGGCTAGAGTACATCGACGCGGGACTCGCCGATCTGAGAGAAGTCGTAAGAAATTACGGACTCAAGTCGCTTGCAATTCCCCCGCTGGGAGCTGGCAATGGAGGACTTAACTGGAACGACGTTGAGCCCCGCATACGTACAGCGTTTGCAGACATGCCTGATGTCGTCGTCCATATATACGCGCCTGCAACGGGCCATCGTGAGGTAGACCCACCAGTTAAGCTCCGCATGACCTGGGGACGTGCCCTACTCCTGGATCTACTACGCAAATATGTGAGGCAACGTCAAGCTACTGAGCCCTGGGAAGATCCCCACGGGGCGTCTCACCTTGAGATACAAAAGCTAATGTACTTCGCAAACACGGTGGAGCCGAAGCTATCGCTAGACTTTCAACCTGGTCGATACGGACCGTATAGCGAGAAAGTTCGTCATCTCATTCAGAATATGGAGGGCGCCTACCTAAAGGGCTTTGGAGACGGCTCGGACAGAGTCCTCGACCATACGCCAATCGCTTTAACCGAACACGCTAGCGCCGAGCTCGATCGGTACCTCAATCAGCGTGATTCAAGTAATGAGGAAGCGGTAGTCAATACAGTACTAGCCTTCATAGAAGGATTCGAAGGTCCTTACGGGGTGGAGCTCCTCGCTAGCACGCATTGGGTTGCCGTCAGAGAGCAGGCCTGGGAACCACACTATGCGGCACAAGCTGTGAGATCATGGACGAAACGTAAGGGACGAATCTATACCGACAGTCGAGTTAAATGCGCCCTGGAGCATCTACTGTCGCCTGCTGGGCGGAAGCTACGTGATTCGTGAAAACGAAATTATCCTGACCCCACTCTCCTCGTCGCCTGCAGATACCGGGGAGGGCCTCGCGACAAGGGTCCGGGAGAAGTTATTTTGCATCATGCCGCAAACCTTTAGTGGACGGTCCTTCTAGGCTGACACTACTCATTAACCAGGATCCTTGTTGGTGGACTCCTCTAGTTGCAATTCCCGCTTACGCTGCTCGTCCTTTAATTCTTCCATAGTCTGGGCAAATTTCTTCAATACCAGCTCCTCGTCTTCTTCGTCGTACTCGTTGATGCGCAGCTCAATGGCTTTCAAATGCCTCTTCATCGCATCAGCAGTCTGCTGCTGAGTCGTACGGCGCTCACGAAATTTGAAGAATCCAGCTGCTGCCGCAGCTACGCTAACAAGACCACTAGAGATGGCCGTGATAAGGCGAACCCGGGGGTCGTCGCCGCCGCCCACCGCGATGCCGGCAAGGCTTGTGGAAGTGACAGAACCAAGGATGACTATCCATTGTAGAATATTAGCGTAGCGTTGATTGCGCCGAGCATTGCGGCTCAACTCCTCAATATCATTAGAAGCGATAAGGCGATAGATGCGAAGGGCGGAGATTGGATTAGCCTCCTCCCTCGCAGCCAAGTGGAGTTGTTCGGTCTCCAGCGTCCGAAGCTGGTGTACGTTGTCAGAGATTCGAGGTCGAAGCTTGATGATATAACCAGCAGCCAGTGCCGTAGAGATCGCGGCAGCAGCAAACCCTATAAGGGTAAAAGGCGTCCGATAGTTAGTCCAGATCCCAATAAACATAGCACTGCCTAGAAACGTGGCAGCCACCATGCTCGCGATAAGCCATATAGCTTGAAGAAGCCTTGTGGTGCGCAAGTTGCGCAAGACGGATTGCTGTTGGACGATTTTTCGTTCAGATTCACGTCTCTCGCTGTCGAGATCCGTCCTAGAAGTATTCTCGCCACGATCTGGCACGAAATCACTCACAGGCTTACTCCTACTTCACGATCTCAGTGTACGCAGAGGCACGCTTCCACTAGTCCATCGTTGCAGGACGCGCGTTTGTAACATGCTCTGCGCGCACTCATATCAAGTGACCGGCGCCCCGGGCACGAGCTGCTGAGAAGTAGGAACAGGAAGCCACTCGCCCAGAAGAGCTAAGATGGGCATCAAGAGCTGAGCCTGCACTTCCACGACCTTCGGCACCCGGCAGCGAACAGTCGAGCGCGAGCCTCACCGACCTCAAGGCCGGATGGCCACGACAGCTACCGGACGCTCATCTACCAGCACGTCAGGCGCACCGCTGAGCGGAAGACTGCCGATGACCTCAAACACTCGGGAGCCGGGGCGGAGTGCAATGCCTTCCACTTTGAAGATCGCTTGATCGGGCACGGCTCGGCCCACGGCGGGAGGCCTGTCCCCTGGTTCACTCCCGTCCTCCTCGTAGCTGCCGACCCCCAGGACGGGACCGCCGTGTCAAGGGTCAGCGAAGCTGATCGCGAAGCGACGCCGAAGGCGCCCTTGACTCGGCGGGCTCGTCCGGGACACTTGAGCAGCGAGGAGGACGCAGCTAGAGGCGTCCAGTAGAGACCATCACGAGTTATCAACCCGTTCATCTTGAGCCTCTCTAACGAGCTGATCGATTTGCATCGTCAGATATTTCTCTCCCATCCCGGGATCCCAAGTGATTACACAAATGCTTTTTTCCTTATTTATGACATACAAGCCTTCTGCCAATTTGCGAGGGAGTTCGACATTTGAGATAATCAGGACTTTAGAGAACGGTGCGCGACGCGCGCTCGAGAGCGCCGATTTGATTAGTGCACGAGGTGCATCGGATTTAGGTTTGAAATATTTTATAACTAAGCCTATCGAACGATGGCCCGTTATGATCGCAGCATCATAACCACTATCGAGCCTCTGCTCATAGATCAGTCCAGGATATCTTGAAGTTAAGATGCTCAATATTCGACGCTCGTACTCATGACTTGCAATATACGCACCGCCTCGGTCCTTGGAAGTTCTGGAATTTCGCTCAGTAGAGACATGGGGAACTCCGTCCAGACCCCACTGCACCGTAAGCATCGGCGGCTCGCCCTCTCCTGCCTGAGCCCACTCCCAGCCGAGCCGGGCTCCCTCTGAGAGCACACGTTCAAGGGCAATTCTGCGAGCTTCCTCTTTGTTCAGTTGAGCCTCTAGCGCCGCTATATGGCCTGACAGTTTGGCAGTTTCATACGAATTGGATACATGCAAGCTCTTCGTTTCAATTCTGGGGTTAGCATCTTCATCACCGATGACCTCAGCATCGCTATCAGGGGATGCAAGATGCGTTGCTTCTTCTAGCGCAGCCTCGGCGGCTTCCTCAGCGCGACCAACCCGGACCCTAACGCCCGCCGCCTCGGCTTCAAGGTCCCGTCGCAGTAGTCCGGAAATCTGTTTTTTTAGCACGACCGCGATAGCCAAGGTGATCACAGGCCAGCCGAGGACGGCTTTGAGATATTCAAGGCCGAGTTTCCACCACTCCATGCACGCCAGCATGCCCCATAACATGCGTCTTGTCTTGCAAAGACAGATACCACCTGAGCAGGACCTTCGTTTGCTCTAAGACGTACCTCCCAGGAATCACCAATGGTGAGCTACCAGAGTCTTGTGCCAGGTTCCGAGCTAGCCCCGAGCCGCCGGCGGCCGGGACCGGCCCCCAGGCCGCATGCCCGGCCGCCGAGCCGGCGTAAGGCCGCGAGGCGGCGCGGAGCGCCGCCCTTGATCCCTATGAGCACAATTCAGCAGAGTTCCGACTGACCCTGGGCCATCTGGTCGGGTGCCGGTGGTAGAACGCCAGCATGGAGGAGCGGCGGGATCGGTTGCGGGAGCTGGGAGAGCTGCTGCGGCGGCTGCGTAAGGATGCGGGGTTGACGGGTAAGGAGCTGGCGCAGCGCGCTGGGGTGGCTCAGCCGACGATCTCGCGGATGGAGACGGGGCGGCTACTACCGACGCCGGAGACGGTTGAGCGAGTGTCCGCGGCTCTCCAACTCGATGACGACGCTCGCTCTGAGTTGGACGCGCTGCTCGTGCGGCTGCGTGACGAGGTATCGCGGCTCAAAGGTGGGCTTGTTGGCCGGGAGGCGGCGAACGCGGCGCGGGTGCGCTCGTCGAAGTGGATGGCGGTCTTCTCCGCGGCGATGATTCCGGCGCTGTTGCAGACGGCGGAGTATGCGCGGCTAGCGGTGGCGGTCGGCCGGGATGTCGACGAGGACGATGCGGCCAAGGCCGCCGCGGTACGGGTCGATGCTCAAGCGGTGCTGTTTGAGGAGGGCCGGCGGTTCGCCTTCGTGCTGAGCGAGGGCGCGGTACGTACCTGGCCGGGGTCGCCGTCGTTGATGTTGGCGCAGCTCGATCGGTTGGCCCAGGTGTCGACGTTGCCACATGTTCGGCTCGGGGTCGTGCCGTGGAAGGTAGAGGCACCGGCCTTCCCGCTGCATGGGTTCACCATCTTCGACGGATCTGTGAGTGTGGTGGAGAGCCTGACCGGTGACCTCACGCTGACCGAGGCGGCCGAGATCGGCGCTCATGAAGAGGCGTTCGAGGCGTTCGCGGGCGCGGCCGTGTACGGGGAGGAGCTGCGGGCGCTGCTGGGCGAGATCGCAGCGGACTTCCGCGAGTTGGCGAAGCAGCTCGACACCTGACGCATTTATGCGTCGTATTCCTTGAGATACTTCTAGCGTTGGTCATACGCTCCAGTCGAAGGCATGTCTAGCCCCCTATACGACGGAGCGTGTCCCATGCCCCCATGGCGCCTATCCCGGCACTTCCTCGGCCGTCCCGCCTCGGTCACCGAAGCCCGCCGATTCATCACCGCCTCCCTCGGAGCCTGGCCGGTCGTCGAGTCGGCCGAACTCATCGTGAGCGAACTGGCGACCAACGCCGTCCGGCACACCGCCTCGGCCCGATTCGGCGGCCGGTTCATCGTCAGCATCCAGGCCGAACCCGATCAGATCTGGATCGGCGTCACCGACGAAGGCGGCCCCGGCGTCCCTCGGCTCGTCCGGCCCACCGATGACGAGGGGGGCCGCGGCCTGCTGCTGGTCGCCAACCTGGCCGACAACTGGGGCGTGTACGGCAGTCAGGCTGGCCGTACGGTCTGGGCGCTGCTCAAGGTCGACCCGATCGCAGCCGCCGCAGCAGCGACGTGCCGGTCATGACCTGCGTGAGCCCGCACGTTCCCGATCGCCGGCAACCTGGGTGCACGAAGCTGGCCTGGTTCGAGCCCTCGGACGGAGCGCGGGTGCGCGTGCTCGCCTGGACCTGCGACTGCCTGGCTTTGGTCTATGAGCTGTGCCAGGCGGGCGGGCAGGGGTTCATCCGGCGCACTCTCCAGAACGAGGACGCACCCGAGATCCGCGAGACCCACCGCTGGCCCCTCACCCAGGCCCGTGAGGTCTGGGCGGCCCTGCTGACGGGAATGGCGCGGTGAGCCCGCGCGGTGTCCCCAACCGGCGCTCGGCGATCCGGGCCGTTGACCCAGCAACCGGCAAACCCGCCAAAACCGTACTGTCAAGAGGGATAGACGGCATTTCGTCTAGGGCCCTAGACTCGGGTGTGCTACACCTAGGAGGAAGTGTGCCACCGAGCGACCTGGACAAAATCGCCGCCATCGACGATCCCTACCTGCTGCTCCGGGTCGCCACCGAACGACTCAACGCCGCCCAGCAGGAAGTCACCGAACTGGCCCGGCTGCGCCGCCGCGTCATCCAGGAACTCCACGCCCAGGGCATGTCGTACGCGCAGATCGCCGAGAAGGCCGGCCTGTCCCGCGGGCGTATCCACCAGATCCGCCACACCGGCCCCGCCCCCGAAGGCGCGTTCCTCGGCATCGGGACCGTCACCGTCGTGACCCCACTGCGGCACGACGCCGCAACCGGACGCTCCATGGTCGCCCTGGACGACATGCGCGCCGGCAAGCGCCTGGAAGACCTCGCCCGGACCTTCGGCCTCACCGTCGCAACCGACAACGTCGCCGTTGATGGCCAGATCGACCTCAACCGGCCCGGCCTGCTCGTTATCTGCGGCCCCCGCATGTCCGATGCCATGCGTGCCGCATACGACGCCGACCCGGTCATCCACTGGGACCGCGACGACACCGGCTGGAAGCTCCTCGACACCCGCACCGGCCGCGAGTACCGCTCCGGCTCCCAGCTCGACCCGCAGCAGCCGACCGACTCAGCCTTCCTCGGCCGGCTGCCCCGCCCAGACGGCAACGGGTCATTCCTGGCCATCGCCGGGATCCACCCCAACGGCTCCCTCGGCGTCATCCACCTACTCGCCAACGAGATCGCCACGTTGTGGGGGCAGGTCGGCGATCACCGCTTCTCCTGCGTGGTCGGCGTCGAATACGACCCGCAAACCGGGGAACCAATGCGGGCGGAACTGGCCAGCCCGCTCTACCGGCACGAGGACACCTGATGCGCGTCGCCTTCGCCAGCGAACCCGCCTACCCCGACCGGCCCAACGAAGACTTCATCGCCGCCACCGCCAACGCCGTCGTCCTCCTCGACGGCGCCAGCATCCCCCCAGGTGTCACCTCGGCCTGCTCGCACAGCGTGCGCTGGTACTCCCACACCCTCGGCTCCACCCTGCTCGCCGAGATGACCCAAAGCGCCGGCCCCCTGCCCGAACTCCTCACCCAGGGCATCAAACACGTCACCTCACTACACGACTTCACCTGCGACCTGACCCACGGCGGCTCCCCCTCCGCCACCGTCATCATGCTCCGCCAAACCGCCGACCACCTCGACTGGCTCGTCCTCGGCGACAGCACCCTCATCCTCGACACCGGCACGACCGAGCCGATGGTGATCTGCGATGACCGGCTAGAACAGGTCGCCGCACCCCACCGCGCACGGCTCGACAGCCTGCGCGGCGGTACACCCGAACACGCCGAAGCCCGCCGCGAGTACGTCGAAACCCTCGGCCAATACCGCAACCGCGACGGCGGCTTCTGGGTCGCCTCCACCGACCCCCTCGCCGCCGACCAAGCCCTCACCGGCACCATCCCCACCGACCAGGTACACGCCGCAGCGCTGCTAACCGACGGGGCCGCCGACGCCGTCAACCGCTACCACCTCACCACCTGGCCGGAACTCCTCACCACCCTGGCCCAAGACGGCCCGGCCGAACTGATCCGCCAAGTCCGCGAAGTCGAGCAATCCGACCTTCACGGTGATCGTTGGCCGCGAAGCAAGCCCCACGACGACGCGACGGTTTTTATTGTAATTCAAGCTAAGCAAGAATGAATGCCCGGAGCACAAGGTCTATCACTGAAGCATGAGAATCTCTACGCTCTATGTCCTCGTCGGACATACTCCGCAGCACGGGAAATGATATCCGGATCGTCCTGCAGCAAACCAATGCCTTGGTTACAGCGGTGGCAGAGAAGACCACGAACTATGCCTGTGACATGATCATGGTCCACCACTGCCTGATCTAAATGCTCTTCCTCTGCCCCGATTTCACGGGAGCATATTTTACAGCGACTCCCTTGTTCTTCTAGCATGGCGTTGAACTCTTCGGGAGTGATGCCATACAGTTTTCTTAGATTAGTCTTACGAGAAGTGACGGCTCGACATTTTTTGCAGACTCGAGTCCCCTCGGCGGTCACATAGTAACTCCCTTCCACGAAGGGGTGCCCTTTACCGCACTCAGTGAGACTGCGGTTATGGGGTCTGCGCGTTCGGGTGCTCGGGTCGATCCCGCGACTGCGCATACTTGATTCCCACGCACACTGGCGGCAGCTTCGATACCCTGACTTGGGATTTATATAAAGGTTATCTGCAATCGTTAGATCATGCCCCTTTCGACACATGTCGCTTGGGGTACGGGTCGGCTCTTCCTGTGCTTTAGACGGGCGATTTTTTCTATCGCCGGGCGCCGACAGACACTCTAGGCGAACACAGAGCTTCTTCCCGCAGGCTGAAATAACGCGGCGATTTTTTGGAATCTCTCCATATGCCTGCTCGTAGACCCATCGCCGTACGTAAACCAGGGCAGGCAACCCCTCCGCGTGCCGCTTGCTGTCGTAATAGCGAGGGAATCCATCACGATCGACACTCTCCTTCCAGATGAGACAGCCGTCTTCATCAGGAGCCGAGAGACTGGCAACGACTTCGGGACTTATCGGCGGCTTTGGTGCTCCGGTGTTTGAGAGTGTTCCTCGCAGAGACTTGCGGTAGCAGTTCTGACACATGCCCTTGCGAGTCGCCACACCATGGGATGAATCAATCTTGCACTTTGGCCGCGACTTGGGGCCGTCTTCCTGAGGCATGAGATATATCCAAACATCCGATACCGCGCTATGTCAAATAATCCCCACATATGTACCTGCAGAATCCTTCACAGATAGAAGCATTGGCGCTTCTGTGAAGCTTGTCAGCAAATAGGTGATTTGATGACGCAAAGGGGGTTTTGTGTCGCACGCCGAGCTTAGAACTCTGACTACCCCCCTAGACAGAGCGGTGTCAGATGAAGTACGGTCATCCGCATAGCCCCCTAGACAGTTCTCGTCGCGGACCGACCGCCACCGTCTAGGGGGGTGGACAAGGAGGTGGTGAACGATGGCATTGCAAGGACCCATCCCGATCAGCTTCGAGCTGCTGTTCCCGCACGGCTGCTACGTCGTGGGCGAGGTGACCGCGGCGAAGGACTTCGACGCCAAGCGGGACACCCAGGCCAAGGACAAGGTGACCGGTCTGCCGGTCTGGCAGGTCCCGGTGATGGACGCCGACCCCTCGCTCAAGGCCGCGCAGAAGACGGTGACCGTGAAGATCCTCGCCGAGGTTCCGCCGGTCGTCCCGCCCGCACTGCCGGGCGTTCCGCTGGCCCCGGCCGAGTTCGACGGGCTGGAGGTCAAGCCGTACGTGCACCAGGCGACGGGGCGGCTGGCCTACTCGATCTCGGCTCGGGTGATGCGAGCTCCCCGCACGGGCGCCGCCGGCAAGACCGCCAACGCTGCGAAGGACGCGGCGTGATGGGGCGGCGCACGGTGCGGCCCTCGGCCGTGATCAGCCTCAACACCGGAGGCGGGGCCTCGGCCAAGACCATGCCGTACCCGGCGCGGACCCCGGTGCTGGCGCTGGACTTCGGCTCGACCTCAGTACTGCTGACCACATCGGACAGCGACCAGGTCAGCCCGGCCGATGTCGAGTTCGCCCGGCAGCTCGCCCGCGAGGCAGCCTCGTTCGCCCGGTCGGTCGAGCGGCGGTTTCACGGCCTGGCCAACGGTCGCGGGGTGGCCTGATGACGCACGGTCCCTACACCCACGTGTCGATGTCGATCGACCCCGGTCAGCGGCCCCGCATCGGCATCTCGTTCTACGCCTCGATCACCCGGGCGCGTGCTCGGGTGCTGGAGTCCGGGCGTCCGTACCTGGTCCTGGAGTCCGACGAGGCGGACGTGACGGTCTCGACCACCGGGGCCGGACCGGTCACCGCCGACGACCTGGACAACGCGCGAGAGATCTTCAACGCCGCCGCGCGGTACCTGGCCGACTGCGAACGCATGCACTCCGACCACACCCAGGCCACCGACTCGGCGGCCTAACTCAAGCGGGGCCGCTGGAAGCGGCAACTTCCGGCGGCCCCTCGGTCTCTCCCTGACTGCGCATCACAAGAGAGGAGTTCAGCTTATGCTCAAGCGCCTTCCCAGTGGCGAGGTCCGCAACCTCGTGTCCACCACTCCAGACACGGCGGTCGTGTTCAAACCGGCCGTCGTCCAGACCCCGGCGATCCTCACCATCCTGGTCTTCCTCGGCCGCCTGGTCGCCGGTCTCGTCCGGACCCTCCTCATCCACCCCATCGCCGTGGCGGTGCTCGCCCTGCCCGGGGTGATCTGGGTCCGGTACGGCTGGCCCGTCGCGGTCGCCGCCGTCACCGTTCCCGGCTCGTTGCTGTTCGGCTGGGTGCTGGCCGACCGGGCATCGTTCGCCCGCCGGGTCGGCTGGCGGCTGCTGGCCTTCTGGCGCCGGTTCTGGATCTACCGGCGGCACTGGCAACCCGTGATGATCGTGTCCGGGCTCGGCCGCCATCTCCAGAGCCGCGACTACCTGCCCCGCCTGCTCCGGGTCGAGTGCGACGGCTGGGCCGACCGCATCACCGTACGCATGCTGTCCGGGCAGGCCGTCAAGGACTGGGCCGACCGCACTGACCACCTCGCCCACGGCTTCGGCGCCCCCTCCTGCCGCGTCGCCGTCGCCAAGGCCGGGCGGCTCGTGCTCACCTTCCCCCGGCGCGACCCACTCGCCGAACCCCTGCCCGCCGTACCCATTCCCGAGTCAGCGGAGGTCGGGGCGGTGGAAGTGGGGCGTTGCGAGGATGGCACGCCGTACGGGCTCAAGGTCCACGGCACGCACGTCCTGATCGCGGGCGCGACCGGGGCCGGTAAGGGCTCGTGGCTGTGGTCGACCATCCGCGGTCTGCTCCCCGCGATGCGGGCGGGCCTGGTTCAGGTGTGGGCGCTCGATCCCAAGCGGATGGAACTGTCCTTCGGCCGTGCGCTGTTCGGCGCCCGATACGCGGCAGACCCGAAAGAGTGCGCCGACCTGCTCGACGAGGCCGTGAGCGTGATGCAGGAGCGGGCCGACCGGTTCGCCGGCCTCCAGCGCTCACACACACCGACCGTCGCCGACCCCTTCGTCCTGGTGCTCGTCGACGAGGTCGCCTTCCTCACCGCCTACCAGTCCGACAAGCAACTCCGTCAGCGCATCACGGCGGCCCTGGCCACCCTGACCACCCAGGGGCGTGCGGTAGGCGTCGGCGTCATGGCCGCACTCCAGGACCCACGCAAGGAGGTCATGAACGTCCGCAACCTGTTCCCCGACAAGATCGCACTTCGGCTCGACGAGTCGGAACAGGTGGACATGGTCCTCGGCGACGGCGCACGCGACCGGGGCGCACTGGCCGATCACATCTCACCTATTCCAGAGCTTGGCGCGGGCGTCGGATACGTCCGGCTGGAGACCTCCCCCGATCCGATCCGGGTCCGGGCCGCGTACGTCTCCGACGCCGACATCCGGCAGATGGTCGCCGAGTACGGCGCGCGAAGCGAGGCCGCATGAACGGCCTGGCGCACTTCCTCGACGGGCTGCGCTGCTCCATCTGCGGCGCACTCAACGTCCTATGGCTCGACCCCATCCGCGGCCTGGTCGAGTGCCACGAATGCGGCCAGACCGCCCTCACCATCCCCGAGACCACAGAGGAGGACAGTTGATCGACCTCACCGACGCCCACCAGGCCGGGGGCGACCAGCCGACCTCCCCCGCTCGGCCCAACGACCGCTCCACTCCCCGCGCCGTCCGCATGGCTCAACCGCTGGCGCGTGAGGTCGTGGAAGAGATCGCCAAGCAGTACGGGGTGTGCATCCGGCCGGTTCCTCTGCGGCGGCAGGACATCGTCACCGGACAGGTTGAGGTCATCGACGTGCCCTGCGGGGCCACCTTGGAGAGCAAGTGCCCGCCCTGCGCCAAGCGCAACCGGCAACTCCGCCGCGCACAGTGCCGGGAGGGCTGGCACCTCGACCACGAGCCGGTGAACCTGCCCGACAACGCCGACGAGTATCAGCGTCACCTCGTCGAGCTGCGGGCCGACGCCCAAGCCTGGCGGGATGAAGTGGAAAAGGCCGGCGGCGACACCACCGACCTCGACGCCGCCATTGAGGACCTGGACGAGGAGATCAACCGGGCGGGTATGCGCGGCAACGTTCTCGGCCGCACTTCGGGCAAGCGGTCACGGTCGACCAAGCGGCGGCAGGACGCGCCGGACCTGCCCAAGCGGCAGATGACCAAGACCACGCTCGGGCGGACCTTCACCGGCTCGGACGGCAAGACCTACCGGCCCTCGATGTTCGTCACGCTCACGCTCCCCTCCTACGGACGGGTGCTGGAGGGCGCGCCCCTCGACCCGAACCGGTACGACTACGCACGGGCGGCCCGCGACGCGCTGCACTTCTCCAAGCTCGTGGACCGCTTCGTGCAGAACCTCCGCCGCGTGGCGGGCTATGACGTGCAGTACTTCGCCACCGTCGAGCCACAAAAGCGGCTCGCACCACACCTGCATATGGCCATCCGCGGCACCCTTCCGCGTGCGGAGCTGCGGCAGATCATCGCGGCCACGTATCACCAGGTGTGGTGGCCTCCGGCCGATGTCGTGCGGTTCGAGGGTGACCACCTGCCCGTGTGGGAGGACGGGGCCGGCTACCTCGACCCGACCACCGGGGAAGTTCTGTCGACCTGGGAACAGGCCCTCGACCGGCTCGACGCCGAAGAGGACGCCGAACCGCTTCACGTGCTCCGCTTCGGTGACCAGCTCGACATACAGAGCGTCCTCGCCGGAACCCCGGACGCCGACCAGCTCATCCAGTACCTCTCGAAGTACCTGACCAAGTCCCTCGGCGACGCCCTCGGCACCGACGACCCCCGCCGGAAGGCACACGCGGAACGACTGCTGGAGGCGCTGCGGTTCGAGCCGTGCTCGCCGACCTGCCCGAACTGGCTCCGGTACGGCGTGCAGCCCAAGGGCGCCAAGCCCGGCATGGCGCCGGGGCGGTGCAAGGGCAAGGCCCACAAGCCCGACCACCTCGGCTACGCGGGTCGCCGCGTCCTGGTGTCGCGGAAGTGGTCGAACAAGACGCTGACCGAGCACAAGCAGGACCGCCGCACCTGGGTCCTGGAAGCCCTCGGCATCCGAGACGAGCCGGTCGACCCACACCGCTACATCTGGCGACCGGTCAAGCCCGGAGATCCTGAGCTCGCCCCGATCGGCGTGCGCCTCCTGCGCTCGGTCCACGAACGCCAGCGCTGGCGCAACCACATGAACCAACTCGAAGCCCGGGCAGACGGCAGAGATTTTTCGGCAACTGAAGGGAGGGCAGCATGACGAATACGACCTCGCCGACCACGCCACTCCCGCCAGAGGCCCAAGGTCGTCTTCTTCGCGTCGAAGAGGCGGCCGAACGGCTGAACACCTCGGTTCGCTTTCCGCGTCGGCTGATCGCCGAACGCCGTATCTTCTTCGTCCGCGTCGGCCGGGGCGTTCGCATTCCCGAAGCCGCTCTCGAAGCGTTCATCGCGGCCGGGCTCGTCGAGCCGATGAAGGCCCCAAAGGGACGGGCGGCCTGATGGCGAACAGAGACGGTCACCGGCGTTTCGGCAATATCCGCAAGCGAGAGTCCGGCCGCTTTCAGATTCGCTATCCCGGCCCAGATGGGCGGATGCATACCGGCCCCACGACCTTCGCCACGCGGACGGAAGCGGACCGTGCGCTGACCCTGATCGAAGCGCAGATGATTTCAGGGGAGTGGACGGACCCCGATCGCGGGAAAGTCCTGCTCGGCGACTACGCCCGGACGTGGATCAAGGAGCGTCCTGGCCTGCGGCCCAAGACAGTTGAGCTGTATACCTGGCTGCTGGACCGGCACATCGTCCCTGGCCTGGGCGGCGTGGCCGTGGGCAAGCTGACGACGCAGATGATCCGGTCGTGGCGGGCCAAGCTCATCGACAAAGGCGTCTCGGTGTCCACCGCGGCCAAGGCGTATCGCCTGCTGCGGGCCGTGCTGATGACGGCCGTCGAAGAGGACAAGCTGCTCAGCCGGAACCCCTGCCGGATCAAGGGCGCGGACAACGAGCAGACTCCGGAGCGGCCCATCCTCACCGTCGCCCAGGTCTTCGAGCTGGCCGACAAGATGGCCGACCGGCGCTTCCGCGCGTTGATCCTGCTGACCACGTTCGCCAGCCTGCGATGGGGCGAGGTCATCGCGTTGCGGCGGTCGGACATCGACCTCAAGGCGCGGACGGTACGCGTACGGGAACAGCTCATCGAGCTGGACGGGGGCGACATGGTGCTCGCGCCGCCCAAGTCGCGGGCCGGCAAGCGCACCGTCAGCATCCCCTCGGCGATCGTTCCGGCGCTGACCGAGCACCTGGCCGAGTTCGTCGACCAGCCCGACGAGGCGTTCGTCTTCCTCGGCAAGCGAGGCGGTTACCTGCGCGGCGGCAACTTCCGGCGTGAGGCCAAGTGGGCGGAAGCGCTCAAGGAGATGGGCGTCAAGGGCCTGCACTTCCACGACCTCCGGCACACCGGGAACACACTCGCCGCCCAGTCGGGCGCGAGCCTGGCCGACCTCAAGGCCCGGATGGGCCACGATAGCGACCGAGCGGCGCTGATCTACCAGCACGCGACACGCGACGCCGACCAGAGGATCGCCGATGCATTGAGCGCCCGTGTGGAGGCCGACCGGACGACGGCCAACGGCAAGCAGGAGAGCAGTGCTGAGAGCTAATGGCCCGTTAATGGCCCGGACACCGCTTCCCAAGATCAGGGAGGCGGTGTTTTGCGAGGTGGAGCCTAGGGGATTCGAACCCCTGACTTCCTGCTTGCAAAGCAGGCGCTCTGCCAGCTGAGCTAAGGCCCCTTAGCGGGCGCGAACTGCGCGAACACGCAGATCCACAGGCCGCCGGTGCGTACACCGTAGCAACAGCCCCCACCCGAGCGCCACTCGATACCGCACCGTGCCGCCCACGTGGCCCTCGGCACGGGACGAGCCGGCGATCAGGAGGCCGAGGTGGCCACCGGCGACGCGCCGACCTCGTTGCCGAGGACGAGCCCGGGGAAGTCGGCGATGGACTCGATGATGTGAGTGGCACCGCCGCCGAGCAGACGGTCCTTGCTGTGAACGCCGGTGAGCACTCCGGCGACGATCGAGGCACCTGCGCGCCGGCCGCACAGCATGTCGCTCTCGGAGTCGCCCGCCACGGCGACCTGCCGTACGTCGTCGATGCCGGAACGCAGGACGGCGGTGAGCACCATGTCCGGGTAAGGACGGCCGCGTCCGGCATCTTCCGGGCACAGCGCGAGATCCAGCATGTCGACCCAGGTGAGGGTGCTCAGCACCCGTCCCAGGGTCGCGCGGCTGAATCCGGTGATCAGAGCGATCTTCAGGCCCGCGTCGCGCAGTTTCGCGATGGCCTCGACGGCCCCCGGCAGCGGCACGAGACCCGTCCGTTCGATGGCTCCCTCATAGGAGCGCTCGAAGGTCAGGTTCGCGGCCTGTGCTTGGGCCTCGTTGCCGGGGAAGATGCCCCGGAAGACCTCGATTTTGGGACATCCCCGGGACCTGTGCACATGCACCATGGCACGGGCATAGGCGCTGGTCCCGGGGACGATGCCCTGCGTGGCGATCGCCTCGGCGAACGCCCGTTCCACCATCTCGATGTCACCGATCGTGGTCCCGGCCAAGTCAAGACAGGCCAGCTTCACGGGGCTCATTCCCGTACCCTTGCCACGATCAAGCACCATCCCTGGTGGTCAGTTCTCGCTGCCGGTGGCCTCGGTCCACAGATCGAGCTCGGCGCGGTCGGCCTGCACCTTACGCCAGACCAGAAGTCCGCCGACGGCGACCAGAGCGAGAACAAGCAGCTTCTTCACGGTGTGACCCCACTTCTCGACGGTCTCACCTGCCGGGTGAGACAACGCCCGGTTCTACGGTTCCCTGCAGCCTAGCAAGGCTTCGGCGCCCGACCCGGATTGCCCGAAATTTCGGTGCACCAAAATCATGATTACGGCTTGCCCGCCTGGCCTGCCGTCCGATCCTGGCGGCGGAGCGGCGAGATCAGAAGTGCCCAGCTCACAGCGGCGCTAACCATGCCCGCAGGCGGTGTTCGGGGAGACGGGGAAGCCCGGTTTCGGTCAGACGGTCCGCGCTCCGCTCTCAGCGGAAGTCAGATGTCGATCAGGGAAGCGTCACGCAGAGGCGGATCGTCGTTCCCTCGGCCCCCGTACGCACGACGAGGTCGGCCAGTCGATTCATGAGCCACAGTCCACGGCCACCGAAGTCGAACCGCGTCACCGTCTCCTCGCGCTCCAGCGCCTCGTCAGGAATGCCGGGACCTTTGTCGGTGATCTCAGCCACCAGCACCCCCGCCTCACGCCACATGGCGATTCCCCGCGGCGGGGAGCCGTATCGGACGGCGTTGGTGACCGCCTCGTGCACCGCGAGCACGAAGTCCTCCAGGGCCACGCCCTCGAGTCCGGCCTCCTGCGCCGACACCATGACGAGATGCCGCACCCTGGTGACCGAACTTCGGTCGAACTCCAGGCTGAGCAGGCTGCCCGCCAAGGTTCTCACCGCCCTCCTGCTTGCCCCACGGTGTGGTAGTACTCCATTTACCGCTCACACGCACCTGACACGTATTTTCGGGTACGGCTTGCGCCACCGTCTCCTGCGGCGTGCGGCAGCGGAGGTCGCGCACGTGACGCTAGCGCATCGTCACAGCTCCGTCATGAGCTGCCGTAGCATCCGCTTGGTCTCCGACGCCGGTTTGGCCTGGAGGCACAGGCGTTCCATGACTGCGAGATAGCGGTCGATGTCTTCCCGTTTCTCCAGGTAGATGGCGCTGGTGAGCTGTTCGAGGTAGACGATGTCCGGCAGCCCGACCCCCGCGAAGCGCAGGATGCTGAACGGCCCGCCGGCGGCCGCGTGCCCGCCGGCGCTGAACGGGATGATTTGGAGCGTTACACGAGGCAGGGAGATCATCTCGAGCAGGTGCTCGATCTGGGCCCGCATCACCTCGGCCCCGCCCACCGGACGCCGCAGCACGGCCTCGTCGATCACCGCCCACAGAATGGGCGGGTCCGGGCGGACCAGCACCTCCTGGCGGTCCATCCGCAGCCGGACGCGGCGCTCGATCTCCTCGTCCGACGCGTCGGGATGGCCGAGTCGCACGACCGCTTCTGCGTACCCGGGGGCCTGCAGCAGCCCGGGCACGAACTGCACCTCGTAGCAGCGGATGGCGCTCGCGGCCTGCTCCAGGCCGACGTACGCCTCGAACCAGGAGGGCAGGACGTCGTCGTACTTGTGCCACCAGCCGGGGGCGTTGGCCTGGGCGACGAGCGAGAGCAGCGCCTCGCGCTCGCTCTCGTCGGTGACGCCGTACAGGGTGAGGAGGTCGGCGACGTCGCGGCGGCGGAACCCGACACGCCCGAGTTCCATCCGGCTGATCTTCGAGTGGGAGGCGCGAATGGCGTGGCCGGCCTCCTCCAGGCGGATGTGCCTGCTCTCGCGGAGCCGTCGCAGTTGGGTGCCGAGCAGAATGCGCAGGACGGTGGGGCTGCGGCGCGACCGTGCCGCCAGGTCGAGCGGGTGAGGCACACCCTCAGTAGGGGCCGCAGTCATATGGGGTCCTTTGAGGTGCACCGATGTTTACGCCACGTTCACGATACTCGTCACGTCGGCCCGCGCAAGTGGCGAGATCATTTCTCCACTTCGCCAAGAAGGTCGTCGAATTCGCCCTCCTTGGCGGCGCGGAGGAATGCGGCCATGTCCTGAAGAGGAACGACCAGCGCGGGCCCGGACGGGTGCCGGGAGTTGCGCAGGGCCACCCGGCCGTCGGGCAGCGCGGCGATCTCGACGCAGTTGCCGCTCGGATTGCTGTGCCGGCTCTTGCGCCAGGCCTGCCGCCCCAGGTGAGATGAGGGCATTCCGTTGTAGATCACGGACACGGGGCACCTCGTTTCGGAATCCGAGCCCAACCGACGACATTCGTGCGTTTGCACGTGCATCTGTACTTGCACAGGAGCATCAATGGGAGCAGTATGACTTACTGAGTCATCCCGCCACATGGTCGACACCAACCTCATAAGGCTCTCAATGACTGGTTATCGGACAGACCGCGCTTCCCTCGCAGAAGCCGATAGCGTTGCCCGGGATCCCTGGCTGGGCACACTTGAGCAGGTCTTTCCGGATGGCAAGCGCTGGCCTTGGACCTGCGGCGAAGAGCCCTGCGGTGTCCCCCAGGTGGCCGTGCACGAGTTCCACCGTGAGAGTCTCGCCGCGCGCACCGCGCGGCACTTCACCGCCGGGGTGCTGCGGACCTGGTCCATGGAGGACGTCGCCGACGACGCCGCGCTCGCGGTCTGCGAACTGGTCACCAACGCGCTGCGCCACGGCCTGCGGCACCAGGCCATCCATCCCCTGCCGGTGCGCCTGTTGATGTTCCGTTCGTCCCGCGCGCTGCTGTGCATGGTCACCGACCCCAGCACAGACGCGCCGGTGCTGCGCGAGCCCGACTACGTATCGGAGACCGGGCGCGGCCTGCAGGTCGTCGCGGGGGTCAGCCGCATGTGGGGCTGGGCGCGGCTACGCCCTGTGGGCAAGGCCGTCTGGGCCGGCTTCACGGCCGAGGCCGCCAGCTACCGCTGACTCCCTCAACCCGACAAGGCCGCCCCGCGAAGGCCCGGAGGACGGCCCCTTCGGTGGTCCCTAATCGCGAAACGCGCACGAATCCTCACTTAGGCCCGTCTTGCACCGGTAATATCGGTCATCAGGGCTGAACGGAGGATCATGCCGGGTTTCCCCCCGGTCGAGCCTGTGGGTTTCGACCCGTCCGTCCCGAACGAGGCCCGGGTCTACGACTACTGGCTCGGCGGGAAGGACAATTTCGCCGCGGACCGCGAGGCCGCAGAGGCGGCGCTGCTGATCGCGCCAGAGCTTCCCCTGATGTGCCGCGAGGGGCGCAAGTTCCTGCGCAGGACCGTACGGTTCCTGGCCGCTGCCGGGATCCGCCAGTTCATCGACATCGGCTGCGGCCTGCCGACCCAGGGCAACGTGCACGAGATCGCACGGGAGTGCGCCCCCGACGCCCGCGTGGTCTACGTGGACAAGGACCCTGTCGTGGTGAACCACGGCCAGGCGCTGGTGGAGGACGACGAGCACGTCGCGGTGATCCAGGGCGATGTACGCGACCCCGACTCGATCCTCACGCATCCGCGGCTGCGGGAGCTCGTCGACCTCGGCGAGCCCGTGGGCGTCCTGCTCGTCTCGGTCCTGGCGGCGATCAACGACGACGACCTGACGATGGCCATCACCGCACGCCTGCGCGAGGCGATCGCGCCCGGCAGCTATATGGTCATCAGCCACGCGATCTCCGACCTCCGGCCGGAGGTGACGGACAAGCTCGCCCTGCTTTTCGCCGGCGAATGGGCGGTCAAGGACGACGGCCGCCTGCGGCTGCCCACCCAGGCCGAAATCCTGCCGCTGTTCGGCGACCTGGAAATGGTGGAGCCCGGCCTGGTCCAGGTGCCCGAATGGCGGCCGGAACCCGACGAGCTGCGACCGCCGAAGGACACGGTCTGGGCGGTCGGCGGCGTCGGCCGCAAGCGCTGAAAGCGCCCAGATCTTTGATCTTCGTTGAATATTAACTGGGCTAACCGTTGACAGATGCGCTGTCGGGCGGCCACGCTCAGTGAGTATTTCACTTCCAGCGAGGAGGTGGGACCGTGACGACGTTCGCCGTGTCCTGCTCCGAAAATATCCGCCCAAGACGGGCGGACATCGCGTCGTACACCGGTTCGCCGTGCCGGTGCGTCTCGTGAATCCAACCGATGGTCACTGCGGCGTTCTCTACACGGACACCTACCTCAGCGTCAGGTGGTCCGCCGCGGACTCCTCGGTGATCCTCGACGGCGAGGTCGACGTCTCGAACAGCGCCGCCCTGGCGACCGCGCTCGCCGAGGCGAGGAGCGAGCGCGGCGAGATCACCGTCGACGCGGGCGCTCTGCGGTTCATCGACCTGGCGGGACTGCGGGCGCTGCTGGTTCCGGCGTCCCCCGCGGCGGGCGACGCCGTACGGCTGCGCAACGTGCCGCCCTACCTGCGCCGCCTTCTGGAGATGCTCGACGCGTGACGGCCCCGCCCGCCGGCTCAGGCGAGCAGCCGCCGCGCCAGGGTCTCTATCCGGTCCCGCCATGCCTTCAGGGCCCCGGCGGGGTCGGGCAGGCCGGTCTCGGTGACGACCAGCCGGGCGCCGTGACCCGTGCCCTGCGACAGTTCCCAGCGCACGTGCCTGCCCTGCTGGCCTGACTCCACGTACGCGGGAAGCTCGGCAGCGGGTTCCCTGACAGCCGCGACGGTCCCCTCGCCGATGTCGCCGGGCACCGGCTCACCGGGTGTCGCGGCCGGTGCGCCGGCGGCGGCCCAGACCTCCTCGACCGGCCGGGTGAGCTGGCGCTCGAAGCGCACCCGCCAGCCGCCGCCCGCCTGCTCGCCCAGCCGCTCGCCCAGCCGCTCGGCCACGCCCTCGGCCAGCCCGAACGCCTCCACGTACGCCTCATGAAGGTGGGCGAAGTTCCCCTCGGGCCACTCGGCGGGCCGTCCGCCGGCGATCGCCTCCATGGCGTCGAGGCAGACCTGCCAGCCGGACGCGTAGCTCGCCGCGGCCGGCCGGTCGTCGAAGACCTGGGTGAAGACGAGCAGGCAGCCGCCCTCCTCGGGCAGCAGCTCGAAGCGCAGGATGTTGTCGCCCTCGCGCGGCATCTCTCGCGGCGAGTGCTGGAGGAAGGCGAACAGTCGGGGCGGGTCGAGCTCGGTGATCTCGGCGTCCATCGTCATGCCGCCGCCGTCGAACGTGATCTTTCCGCCCACCCGCAGGTCCATCTGGACGACCGTGAACGGGAACCACTGGCCGAGCCGGTCGGGCTCGGTGACCGCCCGCCAGACCTTCTCCGGAGGGTGGGCCAGCCTGCGCTCCATGCGCAGCGACGGCCTTCCGTCGAACATGCCGAGCGTCGCGTTCACGGTGTCTCCTCTGAATGGTCGGGCATCGTGTCCAGGTGCCGTTCCAGCGCGTCGAAGCTGTCCGACCACAGCCGCCGGTAGGGCGCGAGCCAGGCGTCGATCTCGGCGAGCGGCTCGGGGCACAGTTCGTACCACCGGCGCTGGGCGTCCCTGCGCACACGGACCAGCCCGGCCTCCCGCAGCACCTTGAGGTGTTTGGAAGTGCCGGGCTGGGTCAGGCCGAGCCGCTCGGTGAGCTCCCCGACCAGGCGGGGACGTTCGAGCAGCAGGTCGAGGATGCGCCGCCTGGCGGGCTCGGCGAGTACGTCGAAGGTCGCTGACACGCCTCCGAACATATCCGATCAGCTATATAGCCACAAGTGCATATAGTCAGCTCGCGATCTCGTTCAGCTCTTTCAGCGCCGCCTCGTCCGGTCGCCACGCCGCCGCCGCGACGTTGGCCTTGATCTGCTCGGGCCGGGTCGCGCCCGCGATCACGGACGAGACGGCCGGCTGCGCGAGCAGGCCGCCGATCGCGACGTCCAGCAGGGTCACGCCCTGCCGCTCGGCGAACTCCCGCAGCCGCTCCACCACCTCGAACCGCGCGTCGGTCAGATACTGCGGCCGGCCCGCGAGACGGGTGCCCGCCGGCGGCTCCTCCCCGCGCCGGTACTTGCCGGTGAGCAGGCCGTTGGCCAGCGGGAAGTACGGCAGCAGGCCGACGCCGTGGTGCAGCAGCGCCGGGACGAGCTCCTTCTCCACCTGCCGGTCGAGCAGGCTGTACTCGTTCTGCGCGCTCACGAAACGCTCGAAGCCGCCGGTGCGGGCGATCCAGTCAGCATCGGTGACCTGCCAGGACGCGAAGTTGGACGAGCCCACGTAGCGGACCTTGCCCTCCCGCACCAGGTCCGTCAGCACCGACAGGGTCTCCTCGATCGGGGTGGACGGGTCGGGGAAGTGCAGCTGGTAGAGGTCTATCCAGTCGGTCTTGAGGCGGCGCAGCGAGCGCTCGACCGCCAAGCGGACGTACCGCCGCGAGGCCCGCGCACCCCAGTCGGGCCCGTTGGCGCCGTTCACGTCCCCGCCGAACTTGGTGGCGATGACGACCTGGTCACGCCGCCCCTTCAGCACCTCGCCGAGCAGCGCCTCCGACTCGCCGTAGATGTCGGCGGTGTCGATCAGCGTGACGCCGGCGTCGAGCGCCGCGTCGACCACGGCGCGCGTGGCGTCGAGGTCGATCCTGCGGCCGAAGTTGTTGCCGCCGAGGCCGAGAGCCGAGACGACGAGTCCCGAGTCGCCCAGCCGCCGGTAGGTCATTTCAGTCATGCCCCTGCATCCCTTTCTCACGGAGCCCCTCCCTGCGGGGAGAGCTCTCCTCACCGTATTTCGGCCCCCTTCGGCGGCGGACGTCGGACCGTCCGCGAGAGGATGCCGGACATGACCTCCGTACGGCACAGCGTCAGGGCCATCCTGTTCGACGGCGACGACGTCGTCCTGTTCCGGCGCGTACGGGCGGGGCGGGAGCCGTACTGGATCACGCCGGGCGGCGGGGTGGAGCCCAGCGACGCCACTCCCGAGGCGGCGCTGCGCCGCGAGCTCGACGAGGAGCTCGGGGCGACGGCGGGACCGGCGCTGCACGTGTTCACCCTCGCCGAGCCCGGCCGCCTGAGCACGGTCTTCGCCTGCCGTCTCGTGTCGCTCGACCTGTCGCGCCGCAGCGGCCCCGAGTTCCTCGAACCGGACATCGGCCTGCACCAGGTGCGGCGCGTACGCCCGGAGGACGTGCGCACGCTGAACATGGTCCCGCCCGAGCTGGGGGAGTTCGTCTCCGCGAACGCCGCGACTCTGCCCGCGCTGCTCGACGCCGCGACGTACGCCCCTGGCCGCTACCGGCCGGTCGTCGACGTGCACCTGCTGCTTACCGACGGCGAGAAGGTGCTGCTCGGCCGCCGCCAGGGCACCGGCTACGCCGACGGGGAGTGGCAGATCATGCCGTCCGGGCACCTGGAGGAGGGGGAGTCGGTGGTGGACACCGCCGTGCGGGAGGCCCGCGAGGAGCTCGGCATCGAGGTGGACGGCTGCGAGGTGGTCCACGTGATGCACCACCGCAACGCGGGCGGGACGGCCCGCATCGGGATGTTCCTCGTGCCGCGCTCCATCACCGGCACACCGGTCAACGCCGAGCCGCACAAGTGTGCCGAGCTGGCCTGGTTTCCGCTGGACCGGCTGCCCGAGCAGACCGTGCCGTACGCGCGGGCGGGCCTCGAGGCCGTGCGGCGGGCACTCGCCTCGACCCCGCCGGGCCTCCCCGCGGCCGCCGGCGCCGCCCCGGTCGCTTCCGGGTCGCCGGTCTTCTCGCTGCACGGATGGGACGTCCCGGACTCCGCCGATCTGGCGGCCGAGGCCGTACGCGCCGGGTTCGAGGAGGTCACGGTCTGCCTGGCCGGCCGGCTCGACGGCGCGGTGCTCGTCCACTCCGACGACGAGACCGACCGCCTGCCCGCCACGGTCGTACGGCCGGGCGAGGAAGTGACGGCGGCGCTGGCGCGGCTCGCCCCAGTGGGGGAGGTGACCTTCGCAGGCGCGGACGACTACGTCTCGCCCCGGGGACTCACCGGCCGTCGTCTCGCCTTCTCCGCCCGGCTGACCGAGGCGCCCGAGGGCATGGTCCCGCTCCCGGCCGGGTCGCTCGGGCGCCTGCCGTACGCGGAGGGGGTATTCGTCCGCCGCGCCTCTTCGGGACTTTTGTACGGCCTGTCCGGTCGATAGCCTGTTGCGGGGCGTGCCGGGAAGTCTGGTCGGCGAAGGGGTCTCCCATACCCGGGAGACCGTACCGGCGACCGGAAGGCAGACGTGAGCACAGCCGCACGTGGCAGGCAGGTGAGATCATGCGCGCCCGGGATCTCGTAGCACCTTTCCCCACCGTGGAGCTCGACTCCCCCGTGACCGACGCCGCTCGCCTCATGGCCGAGCGCGAACTGCCCGGGCTGATCGTGCTGGACGAGCGCGGGGCGCCGGTGTCGATCCTGCCGGGCACGCAGGTGCTGCGCCTGGCCGTGCCCCGCTACTGCCAGGACGACCCCGCGCTGGCCCGGGTGATCGACGAGGCGCACGCCGACGCGTTCGTCCGCGCGCTGGGCGAGCGCACGGTCCGTCAGGCGCTGCCGGAACGGCCGCGTGAGCTCCCGGTGACCGATCCCGACGCCACGCTCCTGGAGGTCGCCGCGCTGATGGCGCGCACCCGCAGCCCCCTGGTCGCGGTGCTCGACGGCGACCGCCTGCTGGGCGCGGTCACGCTCTCCGCGCTGCTCAAGCGGCTCACATGACGGTGACCGCATGGGCGGCGGCGATCGTCTTCGTCGCCACCTACGTCCTCATCGCCAGTGAGAAGGTCCACCGGGTCAAGGCCGCCCTGGGCGGCGCGGCGATCCTGCTGCTGGTCCACGCGACCACGGCCGGCTCGGCGTTCTTCTCGCAGGAGTCCGGCGTGGACTGGAACGTCGTCTTCCTGCTGCTGGGCATGATGATCATCGTCGGTGTGCTGCGGCAGACCGGGGTGTTCGAATACCTCGCCATCTGGGCGGCCAAACGGGCCAGGGGACGGCCGTTCCGGCTCATGGCGCTGCTTCTGGTGATCACGGCCATGGCGTCGGCGCTGCTGGACAACGTCACGACCGTGCTGCTGATCGCGCCGGTCACGTTCCTCGTCTGCGAACGCCTCGCGCTGCCGGTCGCGCCGTTCCTGATCGCCGAGGCGATGGCGTCCAACATCGGCGGCACCGCGACCCTCGTCGGCGATCCGCCGAACATCATCATCGCCTCCCGCGCCGGGCTGACCTTCAACGACTTCCTCGTCCACCTCACGCCGCTGGTGATCGTCCTGACGGCGGTCTTCATCGGGCTGTGCCGGCTGCTGTTCCGCAAGGCGTTCCGGTACGACCCCGAGCGGGCGGCCGAGATCATGCAACTGGACGAGCGGGCGGCCATCCAGGACAAGGTCATGCTCGTGCAGAGCCTGTCCGTGCTCGGCGTGGTCATCGCGGCGTTCGTGCTGCATCCGGTGCTGCACTACGAGCCGTCGGTCGTGGCGCTGCTCGGGGCGGGGCTGCTCGTGCTGGTCACCAAGATCACCACCGACGACGCGCTGCGCGAGGTGGAGTGGCCGACGCTGGTGTTCTTCGCCGGGCTGTTCGTGATGGTCGGCGCGCTCGTCGAGACCGGCGTGATCACACAGGTGTCGCGCGCGGCGGCGGAGGCGACGGCCGGGCGGCCCGGAGTGACCGCCATGGTCCTGCTGTGGGCGTCGGCCGGGCTGTCCGCGATCGTGGACAACATCCCTTATGTCGCCACGATGAGCCCGATCGTGGCCGATCTCGCACAGCACGTGCCCGGCGACCACAAGGTGCTGTGGTGGGCGCTCGCGCTCGGCGCCGACCTCGGCGGCAACGCCACCGCCGTGGGCGCGTCCGCCAACGTCGTCATCCTCGGCATCGCCGAGCGCAACGGCACGCGGATCAGCTTCTGGCAGTTCACCAAATATGGCCTGGTGGTCACCGTCGTCACGGTGGCCCTGTGCGTGCCGTACCTCTGGCTGCGCTACCTCCTGTAGGCCCGGCGGGCCCCCGAAAGGGGGCCCTTTTTGACGCGGAAATACGGTAGGGGGGTATGGTGTTCTCGTCAGTGAGGCACGAGTTATCGGAGTGATCGTTATGACCAGCACCTACACCGTCACCGGCATGACCTGCGGCCACTGCGTCAGCTCGGTCAGCGAGGAGGTCGGCGCGGTCGCCGGCGTGACCGACGTCCGGGTGGATCTCGCCTCCGGCCTGTTGACGGTCGAGACCGACGGCGGCGTCGACGACGCGGCCATCGTGGCGGCCGTCCGGGAGGCCGGATATGACGTGGCGAGTGCCTCGTGAACACCACGGAGCCACGGTGACGATGCGGACGACCTCGCACCGGGCCAGGTCAGTACGCTCGGGTTCACGCAGAGCGATCGGCGGGGCACAGCCGTTGACGGCACGACGCGAGAGGAGGGAGTGGTGATGCCGGCGACAACCGGTGACCGGCCGTCTGGCGCGGTCGAGCTTTCGATAGGCGGCATGACCTGCGCGTCGTGCGCCAACCGGATCGAGCGCAAGCTCAACAAGCTGGAGGGCGTGTCCGCGACGGTGAACTACGCCACGGAGAAGGCCAAGGTGACCTTCCCCGAGGGCCTGGACCCCGACCTGCTTGTGGCGGAGGTGGAGAAGGCCGGATACACCGCCAAGCTGCCCGAGCCGCCCAAACCCGAGCAGGCTGCCGGGGAGCCGCAAGACGAGCTAGGTCCCCTGCGGACCCGGCTGCTGGTCTCCGTCGTGCTCGCCGTACCGGTGATCGCGCTGGCGATGATCCCGGCGTTGCAGTTCACCTACTGGCAGTGGTTGTCGCTGACGCTCGCGGCCCCGGTCGTGGTCTACGGCGGGCTGCCGTTCCACCGGGCGGCGTGGACGAACCTGCGGCATGGCACCGCGACGATGGACACCCTCGTGTCGTTGGGCACGATCGCGGCGTTGGGCTGGTCGCTGTGGGCCCTGTTCTTGGGGGACGCGGGCACACCGGGGATGACTCACGGGTTCGATCTGACGATCTCCCGCAGTGACGGCTCGGGCAACATCTACCTGGAGGCCGCGGCGGGGGTGACCGCGTTCATCCTGGCCGGGCGGTATTTCGAGGCTCGGTCAAAGCGGCGGGCGGGTGCGGCGTTGCGTGCCCTGCTGGAGCTGGGCGCCAAGGACGTCGCCGTGCTGCGCGACGGCCGGGAGGTTCGCGTCCCGGTCGAGGAGCTGGCGGTGGGTGACCGTTTCGTGGTCCGGCCGGGGGAGAAGATCGCCACCGATGGGGTGATCGAGGAGGGCAGCTCGGCGGTCGACGCTTCGATGCTCACCGGTGAGTCGGT